>NZ_VDEV01000017.1:0-98821 GCF_006151685.1 Arthrobacter sp. BB-1 | reverse complement strand
AGGCACGGTCGTTGCAACTCCCAAAATCTATGGGTGTTGCAACGACCGCTAAAACTCAAGAAGGTGAGCGGCCGTCGTCGTACTTTTTTGACTCTTAGATGTTGAAGCCGAGGGCCCGCATCTGGTCCTTGCCGTCGTCGGTGATCCGCTCGGGACCCCATGGCGGCATCCATACCCAGTTGAGGCGCCATTCGTCCACAACGCCATCGAGGGCCTTGCCCACCTGCTCCTCCAGGACATCGGTGAGCGGGCAGGCGGCCGTGGTCAGGGTCATGTCGATCAGCAGCGCGCCGTCGTCGTCGGAGTACTTCAGGCCGTACAACAGCCCGAGGTCCACCACGTTGACGCCGAGCTCAGGATCGATGACGTCCTTGAGCGCCTCTTCGACGTCCTCAAGGCTCGTGCGTGCCGCGTTGATTTCGGTCATGGCAGGTGTCCTTTACTAGGCCTGTGCTGGGGCGGGGGCCGCGATGGTGGCTGCGCCGGCGCCCTTGGCGTAGCGGTCGTAGCCTTCTTCTTCCAGGCGGTCGGCCAGCTCCGGGCCGCCTTCTTCCACAACCTGGCCGTCCACGAACACGTGGACGAAGTCAGGCTTGATGTAGCGCAGGATGCGCGTGTAGTGCGTGATGAGCAGCGTGCCCATCTTGCCCTCGGCGTGGGCGCGGTTGACGCCCTCGGAGACAACCTTCAGCGCGTCAACGTCCAGGCCGGAGTCGGTCTCGTCCAGGACGGCGAACTTGGGCTTGAAGAGTTCCAGCTGCAGGATTTCCACGCGCTTCTTCTCGCCGCCGGAGAAGCCTTCGTTCACGTTGCGCTGGGCAAAGTCGGCGTCGATCCGCAGCTGCTCCATGGCAGCCTTGACGTCCTTGGTCCAGGTGCGGAGCTTGGGTGCTTCGCCGTCGATGGCGGTCTTGGCGGTGCGGAGGAAGTTGGTCATGCTGACGCCGGGGACCTCCACCGGGTACTGCATGGCCAGGAAGACGCCGGCACGGGCGCGCTCGTCAACGCTCATCTCCAGGACGTCTTCGCCGTCCAGGGTGATGGAGCCGCTGGTGACGTTGTAGCGGGGGTGGCCAGCGATGGTGGAGGCCAGCGTGGACTTGCCGGAGCCGTTGGGGCCCATGATGGCGTGGGTCTCGCCGGTCCGGATGGTCAGGCTGACGCCCTTCAGGATTTCCTTGGTTCCCTGCTCCGTCTCAATGCTGACGTGCAGGTCCTTGATCTCAAGAGTAGACATGTGTCTTGTTCTCCTCTGCACCGTGCCTGCCGGCCGCGGTGCGCTCTCTGTCTGGAAGTTGGTTCGTAATTCTGTGGTGCTAGCTGAAGTTTGGAGCTTCGGCGCCGTTGAGGACGTTGGTGACGTCCACGTAGACCTCGTCCCCGCGGATGTCGACGGCGAACACCGGGACGGGATCGTAGGCCGGCAGCTGCAGCGGCTGGCCGCTGCGCAGGTCGAACTGGGACCCATGGCCCCAGCACTCGATGGCGCAGCCCTCCACCTCGCCCTCGGACAGCGAAATGTCCGCATGCGAGCAGGTGTCGCCGATGGCGTGGATCTCCCCCATGGAGTCCTTGACGATGGCCACAGGGTAGTCGTCGATCAGGATCCGCAGCGCCTGCTTCAGCTGGATTTCATCCACCTTGCAGACAAGCTCGCCCTTTGGCTGGTCAGTCATCTGTTAACCCGTGCTCCGTGCTTCCTAGTTGTCCGTCAGGGCGAGCTCGCGCTCAACAGCCTCGGTCAGCCGCTCCTCAATGGAGGGGACCTTGATCTGCTGGATGATCTCGTTCAGGAAGCCGCGGACCACCAGGCGGCGGGCAACGTCCTCGGGGATGCCGCGTGCCATCAGGTAGAACAGGTGCTCATCATCCATGCGGCCGGTGGCGCTGGCGTGGCCGGCACCCTCGATCAGGCCGGTCTCGATTTCGAGGTTGGGCACGGAGTCGGCGCGGGCGCCGTCGGTCAGCAGCAGGTTGCGGTTGGCCTCGTAGGTGTCGGTGCCTTCGGCTTCCTTGCGGATCAGGACGTCGCCAACCCAGACGGCGTGGGCGTTCCGGCCCTGCAGTGCGCCCTTGTACAGCACGTTGGACTTGCAGTTGGCCACGGCGTGGTCAACGAACAGTCGCTGCTCCAGGTGCTGGCCGGCGTCGGCGAAGTACAGTCCAAACAGCTCCGCCTCGCCGCCGGGGGCGGTGAAGCGGGCCGACGGCGTGACGCGGACAAGGTCGCCGCCGAGGCTCACCATGACGTGCTTGAGCTTGGCGTCACGGCCGATTTTCGCCTGCTGGGAGGAGGCGTGGACGGCGTCGTCGTTCCATTCCTGGAGCGTGATAACGGTCAGGCTGGCGCCGTCTTCCACGATGATCTCGACGTTCTCCGAAACAACGGCCGAACCCCTGTGGTTCAGGACAACAACGGCCTTGGAGAACTTTTCCGCGACAATCAACAGGTGCTGCGCGGCGGCCTCGAGGGACGTGCCCTCGATGTCAACAGTGACCTCCGACGTCGCCTCGAACTCGGACGGGATGGTCACCACCGTGGCGCCGGCGAAGTTCTCCCAGGCGTTGGCGGACACCCGGTCCTCGGGGATGCCGGCGGTGCCGATGCGGTGGTCGTCACGGCCGACGCTCTCAACGGTGACCTCTTCCGGGCCGGTGACAACCACGGTGGGCGCGGCGCCGGCGAGGACCTCGGAGTGAAGTCCGCGGAGCCGCTTCAGCGGCGTGAAGCGCCAGTCCTCCTCCATGCCGGTGAGCGGCTTGAAGTCGGCAAGCTTGTAGGACGTCAGGCGGCCTGCGCGTGAGCTGTCCGGAACACCAACACCGCCACCGTGCGAGTGGCTCTTGACCGCTTCGCCGGCGAGCGGAGCCTTGGAGCCTGCCGCGTTGATGGGCGAAAGGCTCTCGCCTTCCTCGGTGAAGCCGTCGATGAACGGCTGGGCTGAGGGCGCGCCGATGCGTGCCTTTTCAGTAGTGATTTCAGTCATCGTTATCCGACGGACCCTTCCATCTGCAGTTCAATCAGGCGGTTCAGCTCAAGTGCATACTCCATGGGGAGCTCGCGGGCAATCGGCTCGATGAAGCCGCGGACGATCATCGCCATGGCTTCGTCTTCGCGCATGCCGCGGGACATCAGGTAGAAGAGCTGCTCTTCGCTGACCCGGGAAACAGTTGCCTCGTGGCCCATCACGACATCGTCCTCGCGGATGTCGATGTACGGGTAGGTGTCCGAACGGCTGATCGTGTCAACGAGCAGCGCGTCGCAGCGGACGGTGTTGGCCGAGTGCTTGGCGCCTTCGCGGACCTGGACCAGGCCGCGGTACGCAGCGCGTCCGCCGCCGCGGGCCACCGACTTGGAGATGATGGAGCTCTTGGTGTTCGGCGCGATGTGCACCATCTTGGAGCCGGTGTCCTGGTGCTGGCCTTCGCCGGCGAACGCGATGGACAGGGTCTCGCCCTTGGCGTGCTCGCCGACGAGGTAGACGGCCGGGTACTTCATGGTGACCTTGGAGCCGATGTTGCCGTCGACCCATTCCATGGTGGCGCCCTCTTCGCAGATGGCACGCTTGGTCACCAGGTTGTACACGTTGTTGGACCAGTTCTGGATGGTGGTGTACCGGACGCGGGCGCCCTTCTTCACGATGATCTCCACCACGGCGGAGTGCAGCGAGTCCGAGGTGTAGATGGGCGCGGTGCAGCCCTCGATGTAGTGGACGTAGGAGTCCTCGTCGGCAATGATCAGGGTCCGCTCGAACTGGCCCATGTTTTCCGTGTTAATGCGGAAGTATGCCTGCAGCGGGATGTCCACGTGGACGCCCTTGGGGACGTAGACGAAGGAACCGCCGGACCATACGGAGGTGTTCAGCGACGCGAACTTGTTGTCGCCCACGGGGATGACCGTGCCGAAATACTCCTGGAAGATCTCCGGGTGTTCCTTCAGCGCGGTGTCGGTGTCCAGGAAGATGACACCCTGCCGCTCGAGGTCCTCGCGGAGCTGGTGGTAGACAACCTCGGACTCGTACTGGGCGGCGACGCCGGAAACCAGGCGCTGCTTTTCGGCCTCCGGGATACCCAGCTTGTCGTAGGTGTTCTTGATGTCCTCAGGAAGGTCGTCCCACGAGGTGGCCTGCTTCTCCGTGGAACGGACAAAGTACTTGATGTTGTCGAAGTCGATGCCGGAGAGGTCCGCACCCCACGTGGGCATGGGCTTGCGGTCGAAGTACTTCAGGCCCTTGAGGCGCAGGTCGAGCATCCATTCCGGCTCGCTCTTCTTGGCCGAAATGTCCCGGACCACTTCTTCGTTGAGCCCACGGCGTGCGTTGGCGCCGACGTCGTTCTTGTCAGCCCATCCGTACTCGTAGTTGCCGATGCCGTGGAGCTCGGGATTCTTTTCCAGAATCTCCGAGATCACAGTGTTTTCGGCTACTGCTTTCTCTGATAGTTGGTCCGTCATCACGGCCTTTCTTGCTGATGGTTGTTTACTTCATTCAGGCTGGCGGGGGCTGCCGGGAGCGGTTTAGGCCCTCCGGCAGACAGCCGGCCTGTGGGAATGTGGGTGGTGCAGACGTGCCCGCCGCGGGCAAGGGTGGAAAGCCGCCGCACGTCCACGCCCACCAGCCGGGAGAAGACTTCGGTCTCCACGTCGCAGAACACGGGGAACCGGGCGGCGAGCTGCTGGATGGGGCAGTGGCCCTGGCACAGCTGGACGCTGGAAAGGGCGGCCGGGAGCGGAGCCTTGGCCTCGATGGAGGCTGCCGACGCCACGAAGTTGTCACGACTCAGGGCATCCGCCAACGCTTTGGCCCGGTCAGTGATGTCCGGGCCGGCCTTCTCGATCTCGGGCGCGTACCGGCGCTCCATGTCGGCAAAACGCTCGACGGCGAAGGCGCGCACTGCGTCCGGGCCCGCCATTTTCTGGAGCTGCTGGAGTGCCAACGCGGCGATATCAAGGTAGTCATCGCCAAGGCTCGACTGGCCTTGGGAGCTGAGGACGTAACGCCGTGCCGGACGGCCTGCGCCTGCCCCCGACTTGGCCACCCGCTTGACTTCGATAACGCCCGCGCGGGACAGATGGTCCAGGTGCCGGCGGACTGCCGCAGGCGTGAAGCCGAGCAGGTCGCCCAGTTCAGCGGCGCTGACCGGCCCGTGTTCCAGGACGGCGGCGAGGACGCGGTCGCGGGTGCGCTCATCGGCGTCAGCCACCGGACCTGCGGGCATGACGCCACGTTCCGCGGTGACAGCGGAAGCCCCGTGCCGGGCAACAGGCACAGCAGTAGCGTTGGTCATGGAATACACAACACAATAGTGTCGTAATTTAGTCCCACGTTCCAGTAAGGACAGGCTGACCTGAGCAGCGGGCGGGGACTGCCGGCAGTACTACTTCCCGTAGAATACTGGGGTGCGATCGCCCCAATCCCCTGTCCTGTCCATCAATGGGCTCATAAAGGATGTAGGCCCGCTTTCCAGCCTGGACGGCAAAATGCTCCGGGTGGTGGGCGGCATCTCGCTCGTTGCCGAGCGCGGGCAGGTCACGGCACTGCTGGGCGCCAACGGCGCCGGCAAAACCACAACCCTCGAATGCGCCCAGGGCCTGCAGAAGCGCAGCGGCGGCAGCATTTCCCTGCTGGGCCAGGATCCGGCCTCGGCAGGGGCGGACCTGCGTTCCCGCGTAGGTGTGATGCTCCAGGACGGCGGCCTCCCGCCGTCGGCCAGGCCCCTCCCGCTGCTGCGGCATGTCGCAGGACTCTACGTGCACCCCTGGCCCGTCGAGGACCTGGTTGAGCGGCTGGGGATCGGCGCTTTCGGCCGCACCACCGTCCGGCGGCTTTCAGGCGGCCAGAAACAGCGCCTTGCCCTAGCGGCTGCACTGATCGGCCGGCCGGAAGTCCTGTTCCTCGACGAGCCCAGCGCCGGGCTGGATCCGCAGTCCCGCCAACTGGTGTTCGAGCTGATCGGCGAGCTCCGGGATTCAGGCATGGGAATCATCCTCACCACGCACCTGATGGACGACGCCCAGCGGCTGGCGGACTATGTCTACATCATCGACGGCGGCCGGAACGTCGCCGAGGGGACAGTCCAGGAACTCCTCCAGCGCGGACCCGCCGTGGAGGCGGGCGCCGACCACGTGCGGACCCTTACCTTCGAGGCGAAGCCGGGCCTGGACCTGTCCGGCGTGCTGCCCCCCGACGTCGTCATCTCCGAGGAACGGGCGGGCAGCTACACGGCCACCGGTACGCTGACCCCGCGCCACCTTGCGGACTTGGCTGAGTGGTGGGCCGTCCACGACATCATGCCCGCCTTCATGACCCTGCAGGCGCGTAGCCTTGAAGACGTTTTTCTGGACATTTCGGGAAAGGACCTCCGATGAACGGGACCTCCACGGGTGCCGCAGGTACCGCTCCCGGCCCCGGCGCCGGAGCTCCCGGCGGCCACGGTCCCGCTCCCCTGGCGCGGCGCATCCTGCTGCAGGGCAAGTACGAGGCGCTGGCAATGCTGCGCAATGGCGAGCAGCTGATCCTTGCCGTGGTGCTGCCGCTGCTGGCGCTTGTTGGCCTGACGGTGACACCTTTCCTGGACGGGCTGGGGCCCAGCCGCATCGACGTGGCAGTGCCCGGAATCCTCGCCCTCTGCGCCATGTCCACGGCCTTTACCGGCCAGGGCATCGCCACCGGTTTCGACCGGCGCTATGGCGTGCTCCGCTTCCTCTCCACCACGCCGCTGGGCCGCGGTGGGCTGATCGCAGGAAAGGTGCTTTCCGTCCTGGCGGTGCTGTGCCTGCAGGTTGCCGTGGTGGCCATTGTTGGAATGGCCCTGGGATGGCGGCCGACGGCGGCTGGCTGGGTTCCCGGGCTCCTGCTCCTTGCGCTGGGGGCGGCAGCTTTTACTGCCCTGGGCCTCCTGGTGGCCGGAACCGTCCGGCCGGAGGCCACCCTGGCCATCACCAACCTGCTCTGGATCCTCCTGGGGGCCTTGGGCGGAATCGTGATTCCGGCGGAAAAGCTGCCCGCCGGGGCCCAGCAGATCGTCGGATACTTGCCCTCGGGCGCACTGGGCGAAGCCCTGCGGGACGCCTTCCTGCACGGCGCGCTGAACGGCGCCGCCACCCTCATACTGGTGCTCTGGACAGTTACTGCCGGGGCAGCAGCAATCCGTTGGTTCAAGTGGAATTGAGATATTCGTGAGCACCGCCTCCCGCCTCCCTGAGTTC
Organism: Arthrobacter sp. BB-1; assembly: GCF_006151685.1. Taxonomy (NCBI): domain Bacteria; kingdom Bacillati; phylum Actinomycetota; class Actinomycetes; order Micrococcales; family Micrococcaceae; genus Arthrobacter; species Arthrobacter sp. BB-1. The sequence continues at coordinate 91,614 of NZ_VDEV01000017.1, read as the reverse complement.
GCCGGCCGCCTGGCCTCCCGGCTGCCCCGAACGGTGGACGCCAGCGTCCGCCGCCTGGCTGTAGCCTCCCTGATCGGGCAGACCCTGCTGGTGGTCACCGGTGGAGCCGTACGGCTGACCTCGTCCGGGCTGGGCTGCCCCACCTGGCCCCGCTGCACGGACAGCTCACTGGTGAATACTCCGGAGATGGGCATCCACGGCTTCATCGAATTCGGCAACCGCCTCCTCACGTTCGCCCTGGCCGCCGTCGCCGCCCTGATGCTGGTGTACCTGTGGAACCTCCGCAAGGAGCGGCGCGACCTCTTCCTGCTGGCGCTGGGCCTCCTTGCGAGCATCCCCGCCCAGGCCGTGATCGGCGGCATCACCGTCCTCACCAACCTCAACCCGTGGGTCGTCGGCCTGCACTTCCTGGTATCCATGGCACTGGTGGTGTTCGCCACGCTGCTGGTGAACCGTGCCCACGGGCGTGCGGGACGGTTCCTGGCCGTACGCCACCCGGCCCTTCCGGGAGTCATGCGCCCTGTGACGGCCGCCGTCGCGCTTTTCTCTGCCCTCGCCGTCATGCTGGGCGTCGTGGTGACCGGAGCCGGCCCGCATGCAGGCGACGCCGACGCTCCCCGCAACGGCCTGGACTGGGATCTGTTCTCCCACATCCATGCCGTGCCCGCGTACCTGGTAACTGCAGGAACCCTTGTTGCCCTGGCGCTGGTGGTCCTCCGACGCATCCGGGGCCCCTTCCGCGCCGCCGTCCTGGGACTCCTCGCCGTGACGGTCCTCCAGGCCGTCATCGGCTTCACCCAGTACTACAACGGCATCCCGGCGCTGCTGGTGGCCGCCCACATGCTCGGGGCCGCGCTGCTGATGGTTGCCGCAACGAACGCCTGGGACCTCGCAAAAGCAAGTCCGGTGGAATAGCCCGCTGCAGCGACCCGGCCGCTGCAGCCTGTGACCAACGCCTCTACCTTCCCGGCCCCCGCCCAGGCAGGCTGGGTTTGGAAACACTTTGGCTTGCTCCGTGGGGCCGACGGCGGCTCCAAGGGCCGAGGGGCGGGAGGATGCGCGATGGTTGGCCAGCCACAGCCTGGAGTCCCGGTGCCGGGCGTACCCGCAGGGAGCGGGAAGGGGTTCACCGCGGCCATCAGGCGGCATCCCGTGCCCGCCTACTATCTGCTGACCTTCGCAATCTCCTGGGGTGGGATAGCTGCCATCCAGGGTGTTGGGCCGGTACCGACGGGGGTCGCGGTGACGGCGGGCCCGCTTGGCCCGGCGGCCGCATGCGTCCTCCTCACCTGGCTCCTGCACGGAAAAGCAGGCCTGCGGCAGCTCGGAATCCGTCTCCGTACCTGGCCGGCCGGTGCACGCTGGTATGCGGTCGCGCTCCTGGCCGGGCCCGTTGTCATGGCGGCGACCGCGGCTGCTGTCACATGGGCGTTCCCGGGTTTCTACCCGGGCTTCGCCACGCCCGGGGAGCTGGCCTTTATCGTGCTGGCCGGGGTGGTGGTGGGAATCGCGGTCGGCAGCCTGGAAGAGCTCGGCTGGACGGGCTTTGCACTGCCGCAGCTTCGGCGGCGGTACGGCGTCCTCGCCACGGGGCTCATCATGGGCATGCTGTGGGGCGCCTGGCATTACCCCATGTTCGCCGGGAGCGCAGACCCATCGGGAGCCGTACCCGCCGCCCTGGTAGTGGCCGTGTACCTTTTCGCGTGGCTTCCTCCGTACAGGGTGCTGATGGTGTGGGTCTACGACCATACCCGGAGCCTTCCCCTGGCGATGATGATGCATGCACCCCTCTCGGCGGCTGCCTTCGTCCTCTCCTTCATGGCGGCCTCCGGCACTGGATCAGGCCTCGCGCTCCTGGTCCCGTCCCTGGCCTGGGGCGCGGCATTCTGGGCGATCGCCGCCGTCGTGCTGTTGGTCAGGGCCGCCCGCCCACCGCGAAAAGGAACCCTCGCCGGGACTCCGCAGGCGATGCCTGACGGAAACAGTCCAATGTGATACCGCACGGGGGGCGCTTGTGCGCCGGGTCCGATGCCGCCCTATCACCCGGCGCACGCCGGGTCGGAGTGGCGGGCGGGCTGGGCCAACTTGCGCGCGGCGGCCTGGCGGGCGGCAGCCTGCGCAGGGTCCAGGAACCGGATGCCGGTGGGCTCCACCAACAGCACCCTGGCCGTGGCAATGTCGTAGAACAGCCCCGTGGCCTGAACGCTGCCGGCAGCGAGTCCGGGGCCAACCGCCGGATGGCATTCCAGCTTCCGCAGCTGGACGGCAACGTTGACCATGGCCAACTGGTCCACCTCGCTGTAGCCCGCGGCCGCAGCTTCCAGCGCCACCGGATGGTCCGCCAGGTGCCGATAGCTGGGCCGGGCATGGTCCAGCCAGGCGTCGAAGCCTGCGCCCAGTCCAGGGTTTCCGTGACCGCTGGCGTCCTCGACCAGTGCTTTCATGGCGCCACAGTTGGAGTGCCCGCAGATCACGATCGAGTCCACGTTCAGGCCCTTCACGGCGAAGGACAGGGCGGAGTCGATTGATGCGTCCTGGCCCTCGTGGCACACCACATTCCCGATGTTCCGCAGGGTCAGCAGGTCGCCCGGGCCGCTGCTGGTGATCAGGTTGGGGTTGACCCTGGAATCAACGCAAGCAATGAACAGGGTGTCCGGGTTCTGGCCCTCCGCCAGATCCTGGACCAGGGGCTGGACCTGGTCCGCGAAGCGGCGGTGGTACTTGCTGATCCCCTGGAGGAGCGGTTCCAGCGGTCCCGGGTGCACGCGGGCCGGCTCCCCGGCCCCTTCCTGGCCGGGCACTGCAGACTGCCACGACGTCCTGGGCGGGAGCGGAAGTTCGCGCGCATCCTGGCGCTTGGGCGTGCGGTCAGCTGCATCCTGGAAGAGCGTGTTGCCGTGTTCTTCAATGCGCACCGTTCCGCCGGCCGCCCGGTACTGCTTCTGCCAGGCGATCAGGGCTTCGCGGAAGGCGTGGTCAACGTAGTCCGCGTTCAGCTCCACCACAACGTGCTTCCCGCCCGGCACGGAATGCAGCACGCGGTTGAGCCGCGGCAGGGCGAAGAAGCTGCAGGACCCTGCCACGGTGACGCGCCAGGGGTCCGCCGGCGAGACGGGTGTGTGTGCGTGGACTGCGGCCCGGAGCACGCGCCACAGCACGCTGGCAGCAGCCAGCGCGAGGCCGATCATGACGCCCTCGAGCAGGTTCAGGAAGACGACACAGAGGAGGGTCACGGAGTAGATCAAAAGGTCGCCCGTTCGGAGGCTGGTCCTGATGTCCGCAATCTTGATGAGGCGGGCACCGATCACCACAAGGAGCCCCGCAAGGACGGCCAGCGGGATGAGCTGGATCAGTCCGGCGAAGATGGCGGAGAAGGCGAGGACCCAGATGCCGTGCATGACTGCGGAGGCGCGGGTCGCGGCGCCCGCCTCCACGTTGGTGGCGCTGCGGACGATGACGCCGGTCACGGGCAGCCCGCCCAGCGACCCCGCAACAATGTTGGCCGCTCCCTGCCCCACGAGCTCCCGGTTCAGGTTGGTGCGCGGGCCGCTGTGCATCTTGTCCACGGCGACTGCGGAGAGCAGCGACTCAATGCTGGCGATCAGCGCCATGGAAATGACGGCGAAGGCAACGGCGCGCCAGTTTCCTTCAGGCAGCTGCGGCAGCGCCACGGCGTCGACAAGGGACCCCTCGAAGGAAATGCGCTCCACGCCGGGGGCGAAGGCGATGGAAAGGGCAGTGCCGGCAGCGACGGCGGCCAGCGGCCCGGGAATACGGCGCACCGCCGCCGGGAGGTGCTTCCAGCCGAGCAGGATCACGACGACGGCCAGCCCCAGCAGGGCTGCGTGCAGTTCCACACTGGTGATGGCTGCCGGCAGGGCCACGATGTTCTCGAGGGCCGAGCCCGCCGGCTGCCCACCAAGCATTACGTGGATCTGCTGAAGGATGATCGTGACGCCGATGCCTGCCAGCATCGCCTTGACCACCACGGGTGAGACTGCCAGCGCGGCGCGCCCCACGCGGCTGATTCCCAGCAACAGCTGCACGACGCCGGCCGCCGCGGTGATCGCGCACGTCACCTGCCAGCCGAACTCCTGGACCAGCCCGGCCACCACGACGGTGAGGCCGGCCGCCGGTCCGCTGACCTGGAGCGGAGACCCGCCCAGGCTGCCCGCGACGATGCCGCCAACGGCGGCGGCAATAAGTCCCGCCATGATAGGAGCACCGGAGGCCGCGGCGATCCCGAGCGAAAGCGGGAGCGCCACGAGGAACACGACGAGTGATGCAGGGACATCGGCGCCCAGGTGGCCCAGGAACTGCAGGCGGCGGCGTTTCCTCCCGCCCCTTCCTGGCGCGGGCGGACTGTGGACTGCCGTCGGGATGGACGATGGATCGGGCGCCTGTGCCATGGATATTCCTTTGCTCGCGGGCAGGATCGGTCCCACAGTAACCGCGCCGTCATTTCAAATGACACAAAAAGTGACTGACATGACAAAAATGTCATACGCCTGGGTTCGCCAAAACTGCCTATGGAGCTGGAACGAATCGAACCTGAGGGAGGCGGCGGACCACCCGGCAAAGCCGGGGGGAGGCGAGGATAGCCGCGGGCTGTATTCCCGCTCAGCCCGCCATGACGGCGGGCCCGATGAACGGGTCGACGGCCAGGGCAATGAAGAGCAGCGTGAGGTAGCTGATGGAGCCGTGGAAGACCTTCATGGCCCGTTTGTCGGAGATGTCCTCGCGCTGCGCCCGGCTGTGCAGGGCGTGGGACTCATAAAGGAACCAGGCTCCAGCCAGGACGGCGGTGGCAGTGTAGACCCAGCCGGCACCGCCCGCGGGAACCATCAGGAGCGAGCAGGCCACCATCGCCCAGGCATAGAGGACAACCTGCACGGAGACCACCTTTGCACCGGCGATGGCGCCGAGCATGGGAACCTTCGCGTTGCGGTAGTCCTCGCCGTAGCGCATGGACAGCGGCCAGTAATGCGGCGGCGTCCACAGGAAGATCACCATAAAGAGGATGACGGCGGGCCACTCCACCGAGTTGGTGACGGCCGCCCAGGCAATGAGCACCGGGAAGCACCCCGCGGCGCCGCCCCACACAATATTCTGGGCGGTGCGCCGCTTCAGGATGATCGTGTAGATCACCACGTAGAAGAAAATCGCCCCCAGCCCAAGCCACGCGGACAGCGGGTTGGCGCCGAACCAGAGGATGGCAATGGCAGCAGCACCCAGGAGCCAGGAGAAGACCAACGCCTCACGGGGGCTGACTTCGCCGGTGACCAGGGGGCGGTTCTCCGTCCGGTGCATCAGCTTGTCGATGTCGCGGTCGATGTAGCAGTTGAACGAACCGGCACTGCCGGCAGCGAAGGCCCCGCCAACCAGCGTGGCAAGGATGAGCCCAATGGACGGGAAGCCGCGTTCGGCATAGATCATGGTGGGCAGTGTGCTCACCAGGAGCAGTTCGATGACGCGGGGCTTGGTGAGGGCGAGATACGCCTTTGCCTTACGGGCGATCCCGGGGCGTGCGGCCCGGGATGCGTTCAGCGGCGTATCTGTTGTGCTCACGGTGGCAGTCACCCGTTCTGTTGGCAGTTCTGTCTGGCTGTCCAGCTAGTCATGCGGCCCCGCCCCAACCGGGCGCCCGCGGAAGAGTGATCCACGCAACAGCCGGGAGTGCGGGCGGCTGGATTGATTCCCCGACCCGGCGCTGGCCTCCGAATATCATACCGCGCCGGCCCCCTCCCAACGGCCCGCCATTTGGTGCTGGTGATTGCTCGCGCACAGATTCGAGCAGATTAACTCAACCTCACTTCAGGGGCATTCACATAAGCGGAAATTGCGTCCACAACGTGAGATTTACGCCGCCCAAAGGGTGGAATGGAGCTAAGCTGTCACAAGATCAGCACGCAGCAAGGAAGCAGTGGAAAACGCATTCCCGGACTGGCCAGTGGCTGAGTGAAAAGATCAACGTTTCGATGGTGAACGGCTGGTACACACCGAGCGGGCGCCACACAGCGTGCCTTTGTACGGATCCCGTGTGCCGCCTGCCATCAGCACAGAGAGGGGCCCGGTTTTCGTGCCACATTTGGAAGAGCAAGAACTGTCCTGGACCAGCCTGGACCAGCGTGCGGTGGACACCATCCGCGTGCTGGCCGCGGATGCGGTGGAGAAGGTGGGCAACGGCCACCCCGGAACGGCCATGAGCCTGGCGCCGGCCGCGTACCTTCTTTTCCAGAAGCTGATGCGCCACGATCCCCGCAACCCTGACTGGCTGGGGCGCGACCGCTTCGTCCTGTCCCCCGGCCACACTTCGCTCACTCTCTACATCCAGCTGTTCCTTTCCGGCTACGGCCTGGAACTGAAGGACCTCGAGGCACTGCGCACCTGGGGCTCACTCACCCCCGGCCACCCCGAGTACAAGCACACCGCCGGCGTCGAGATCACCACCGGCCCGCTGGGCCAGGGCCTGGCGTCCTCCGTTGGGTTCGCCTACTCCCAGCGCCGCCAGCGCGGCCTGTTCGACGCCGACGCCGCACCGGGCACCAGCCCGTTCGACCACACCATCTGGGTTATCGCGTCCGACGGCGACCTCCAGGAAGGCGTCACGGCAGAGGCTTCCTCGCTGGCCGGCCACCAGGAGCTCGGCAACCTTGTTGTTGTCTACGACGAGAACCACATCTCGATCGAGGACGACACCGATATCGCCTTCACCGAGGATGTCCTGAAGCGCTACGAGGCCTACGGCTGGCATGTCCAGCGCGTGGACTGGACCAAGACCGGCGAGTACAAGGAGGACGTGCAGGAGCTCTACTCCGCACTCCTCGCCGCCAAGGCCGAGACATCCAAGCCCTCCATCGTCTCCCTCCGCACCATCATCGGCTACCCCGCCCCCAAGAAGCAGAACACCGGCAAGATCCACGGTTCCGCACTCGGTGCGGAGGAAGTCGCGGCGCTGAAGGAGGTCCTGGGCTTCGATCCCGCCAAGTCCTTCGACGTGGACCAGGACGTCCTCGCCCACGCCCGCGCCGTCGTCGACCGCGGTGCCGCTGCCCGCAAGGAGTGGGAAGAGTCCTTCAACGCCTGGCAGGCCGCCAACCCCGAGGGCGCGGCACTCCTGCAGCGCATCGAGGCCAAGGAACTTCCCGAGGACCTGGACTCGGCCCTCCCGGTGTTCCCCGCCGGCAAGGACGTCTCCACCCGCGCCGCCTCCGGCAAGGTCCTGAACGCCCTGGGCCCGGTCCTGCCGGAACTGTGGGGCGGTTCGGCCGACCTCGCGGAGTCGAACAACACCACCATCGAGGGCTCGCCGTCGTTCGTTCCCGCCTCCAAGCAGACTGACGCCTGGTCCGGCAACCCGTACGGCCGCGTCCTGCACTTCGGCATCCGCGAGCACGCCGCAGCGTCGATCGTGAACGGCATCAGCCTGCACGGCCGCACCCGGGCATTCTCCGGCACGTTCCTGATCTTCAGCGACTACCAGCGCCCGGCCATCCGCCTCGGCGCGCTGATGGGCGTCCCCTCCCTGTACGTCTGGACGCACGACTCCATCGGACTGGGCGAAGACGGCCCCACGCACCAGCCGGTGGAACAGCTCGCCTCGCTGCGCGCCATCGTGGGCCTGGACGTGGTCCGCCCCGGCGACGCCAATGAAGTTGCCGTGGCCTGGAAGACCATGCTGGAGAACCACAGCAACCCGGCCGGCATCGTGCTGACCCGCCAGAACATCCCCACCTGGGAGCGCGGCGAAGGCGAGGCCGACGGCGATACCTTCGGTTCCGTCGCGGGCGTCGCCAAGGGCGGGTACGTCCTTGCCGAGGCCGCCAAGGACGGCGCCACCGTCCCGGCCGACGTCATCCTCATCGCCACCGGTTCGGAGGTCCAGCTGGCCGTGCAGGCCCGCGAAGCCCTGCAGGCCGAAGGCATCGCCGCGCGCGTCGTGTCCATGCCCTGTGTTGAATGGTTCAACAAGCAGGACGCCGCCTACCGCGAATCCGTCCTGCCCGCCGCCGTCAAGGCACGCGTGTCCGTTGAGGCAGGACTGGCCCTTGGCTGGAAGGAATTCGTCGGCGACGCCGGCCGTTCCATCAGCCTTGAGCACTACGGCGCTTCCGCAGACTACAAGCGCCTCTTCCAGGAGTTCGGCATCACCGCAGCAGCAGTTGCCGCGGCCGCCAAGGACTCCCTCGCCAGCCTCCAGGCATAACCCCAATTTTCGAGGAGATACACACCATGACTACTCCCACCCAGCAGCTCTCCGACGCCGGAGTCTCCATCTGGCTCGATGACCTTTCCCGTGGACGCCTGGAAACCGGCACCCTGGCCAAGCTCATCGAAGAGAAGAACGTGGTTGGCGTAACCACCAACCCGTCGATCTTCCACGCCGCGATCACCTCCGGCACGGACTACGACGCCACCATCGCAAAGCAGGCGGCGGCCGGTGCCAGCGTCGAAGACACCATCTTCGAAATCACCACCACCGACGTCGCGGACGCCTGCGACCTGTTCGCACCGGTCGCCGCGGCCACCAAGGGCGTGGACGGCCGGGTGTCCATCGAAGTTGACCCGCGCCTGGCCTGGGACACCGCAGGCACCATCGCAGAAGCAAAGCACCTGTACAAGCGCGTTAACAAGGACAACGTCCTCATCAAGATCCCGGCCACGCTCGAGGGCCTTGAAGCGATCACCGCCACCCTGGCCGAAGGCATCAGCGTCAACGTGACCCTGATCTTCTCCCTGGAGCGCTACCGCGCAGTCATCAACGCCTTCCAGTCCGGACTGGAGCAGGCCAAGGAAAACGGCCACGACCTCTCCAAGATCCACTCGGTGGCTTCCTTCTTCGTCTCCCGCGTGGACTCTGAGATCGACAAGCGCCTCGACGCCCTGGGCACGGACGAAGCCAAGGCGCTCAAGGGCAAGGCCGGCCTGGCCAACGCCCGCCTGGCCTACCAGGTCTACGAGGAACTCTTCGCCACCGAGCGCTGGGCCCTGCTGGCCGAGGCAGGCGCACTCCCCCAGCGCCCCCTGTGGGCTTCCACCGGCGTCAAGGATCCGGCATACCCGGACACCCTCTACGTCACTGAACTCGTAGCCCCGGGCGTCGTCAACACCATGCCCGAGAAGACCCTGGACGCCACCTTCGACCACGGTGTGGTCACCGGCGACACCGTCACCGGCACCTACGCCGAAGCCAACGCCACGCTCGATGCCCTCGAAAAGCTCGGCATCTCCTACAACGACGTTGTCGCCATCCTCGAGTCCGAAGGCCTGGACAAGTTCGTGGCCAGCTGGAAGGAACTGCTCGGCGACGTCGAGGGCGCCCTCGCCTCTGCACGGAAGGCCTCCTAACCCACCATGAGCACACTCAGCTACGAAGCCACCGGTGCCGCACAGCAGGCACTCGAACAGCACCTTCCCGTCCTGGTCGAGGACCGGATCGCCACGCGGATCTTCGCGAAGGACCACACCCTGTGGGGCCCCGACGCCGAAGCAGAGTCGGCAATCCGCCTCGGTTGGGTTGAGGCGGCCACCGTCTCGCAGCCGCTGGTCAAGGACATCCTGGAACTCCGCGACGCCCTCCGGGCCGAGGGTGTTACCCGCATCGTGCTGTGCGGCATGGGCGGATCCTCGCTGGCTCCCGAGGTCATCGCCGGTACCGCCGGCGTCGAGCTGACTGTGCTGGACAGCACGGACCCCGACCAGGTCCGTGCTGCCCTGGCGGACCGGCTGGCGGAAACCGCCATTGTGGTTTCCTCGAAGTCCGGCTCCACCGTTGAGACCGACTCCCAGCGCAGGGTCTTCGAAAAGGCGTTCAACGACGCCGGCGTCGACGCCGCCAGCCGGATCATCATCGTCACGGACCCGGGGTCGCCGCTGGACAAGGCATCGCGCGACGCCGGGTACCGGGCCGTCTTCAACGCCGACCCCAACGTCGGCGGCCGCTTCTCCGCGCTGACCGCCTTCGGGCTGGTGCCTTCCGGCCTGGCCGGCGTTGACATCCAGGCATTCCTGGACGAGGCCGAGGAAGCCGCGGAAATCCTGAACGAGGACGCACCGGAGAACATCGGGCTGGCGCTGGGCACCGCGCTCGGCGGGACCAGCCCGCTGCGCAACAAGATTGTCATCGCCGAGGACGGCTCCGGGATTGTGGGCTTCGCGGACTGGGCCGAGCAGCTCATCGCCGAATCCACCGGCAAGCTCGGCACCGGCGTCCTGCCGGTGGTCGCCGGCCCCAACTCACCCGAGGTGACCTCCGGCGCCGACGACGTCCTGGTGGTCCGGCTGGTAGCCGCCGATGCCGACGTCGAACTTCGGGAAAATGAAGTGGCCATCGCCGGTGGACTTGCCACCCAGATGATGGTGTGGGAGTTCGCCACTGCCGTGGCGGGCCGCCTGCTGGGCATCAACCCGTTCGACCAGCCTGATGTCGAGGCGGCCAAGGTAGCAGCGCGCGGCCTGCTGGACGCACAGCCTGAGCCCACGCCCGCAGCCTTCGTTGACGGATCCATCGAGGTCCGCGGCGGTGAATGGCTTGGCAGCGCCGCGACAGCTGAAGAGGCAGTCCGCGCACTGCTGGATACCCTCCAGCCGGACAGCTACCTTAGCGTCCAGGCCTACTTCGACCGCCTGGCGTTCGCGCAGCTCGAAGGCGTCCGCGACGAACTCGCAGCCGTCACCGGCCGGCCCGTAACCTTCGGCTGGGGACCGCGCTTCCTGCACTCCACCGGGCAGTTCCACAAGGGCGGACCGGCCATCGGCGTGTTCCTCCAGGTCACCGCTGCTTCGGCGGAAGACGTCGCCATCCCGGAGCGTCCCTTCACGTTCGGCGCCCTCATCGCTGCCCAGGCGGCGGGCGACGCCCAGGTCCTGGAAGGGCACGGCCGGCCCGTGCTCCGCCTGCACCTGACCAACCGCGCGGCCGGTGTGGCACAGTTGCAGGACATCATTGCTGCGCTGTCCGCCAGGTCAGCCTCCGTTACCGAAAGCTAAGGCACAGAAGCACTATGCCAGAAACTGAATACGGCAAGCCGGCCGGAACCCGTCCCGGCCAGCGCCGGAATCCGCTGCGGGATCCGCGTGACCGCCGCCTGAACCGGATCGCAGGCCCGTCCTCGCTGGTGCTCTTCGGAGTCACCGGCGACCTTGCCCGCAAGAAGCTGATGCCGGCTGTGTACGACTTGGCCAACCGTGGTCTGTTGCCGCCGAGCTTCGCGCTGGTGGGATTTGGGCGGCGGCCCTGGAGTGATGAGGATTTTGCCGCCGAGGTGAAGTCCTCGGTGCAGGCTTATGCACGGACGCCTTTTGATGAGGCTGTGTGGAACCAGTTGTCCGAGGGCGTCCGTTTTGTCCAGGGCGAGTTCGACGACGACGGGGCGTTTGAGCGGCTCGGCGAAACGATCAAGGAACTGGACGATGTCCGCGGCACCCGCGGGAACCATGCCTTTTATTTGTCGATCCCGCCCAAGGCGTTCGAGCAGGTCTGCCGGCAGCTGTCCAAACACGGCCTGGCGCAGGCCGAGGGTGAGAAGTGGCGGCGCGTGGTGATCGAGAAGCCGTTTGGGCACGACCTCGAGTCCGCCCGGAAGCTGAACGACATCGTGGAGTCGGTATTCCCGCAGGACGCGGTATTCCGGATCGACCACTACCTGGGCAAGGAAACAGTCCAGAACATCCTTGCGTTGCGGTTCGCGAACCAGCTGTTTGAGCCGCTGTGGAACGCAAACTACGTGGACCATGTCCAGATCACCATGGCTGAGGACATCGGGACCGGCGGCCGGGCAGGGTATTACGACGGCGTGGGCGCGGCCCGCGACGTGATCCAGAACCACCTGCTCCAGCTGCTGGCGTTGACGGCAATGGAAGAGCCCATCTCCTTCAACGCCGACCACCTGCGCGCGGAAAAGGAAAAGGTCCTCGCCGCCGTCAAGCTCCCCGATGACCTGTCCACGCACTCCGCGCGGGGCCAGTTCACTGGTGGCTGGCAGGGCGGGGAGCAGGTCCAGGGCTACCTGGAGGAAGAAGGCATCCCTGCCGATTCCACCACTGAAACCTTCGCCGCGATCCGCGTGGACATCCACACCCGCCGCTGGTCCGGGGTGCCGTTCTACCTGCGCGCCGGCAAGCGGTTGGGCCGCCGCGTCACCGAGATCGCGGTGGTGTTCAAGCGCGCACCCAACCTGCTGTTCCGCGACCATGCCGAGGACGACTTTGGCCAGAACGCCGTGGTGATCCGGGTCCAGCCGGACGAGGGTGTGACCATCCGGTTCGGTTCGAAGGTTCCTGGCACGCAGATGGAAGTCCGCGACGTGACCATGGACTTCGGATATGGGCACTCGTTCACCGAGTCCTCCCCGGAGGCGTATGAGCGGCTGATCCTGGACGTGCTCCTGGGCGAACCGCCACTGTTCCCGAGGCATGAGGAAGTGGAGCTGTCCTGGAAGATCCTCGACCCGTTCGAGGAGTACTGGGCCACCACGAACGAACAGCCGGAGCCCTACGCCCCTGGATCCTGGGGCCCGGCCTCCGCCGATGAGCTGCTGGCCCGCGACGGACGAACCTGGAGAAGGCCATGATTGTAGACCTGCCGGACACCACCACCTCGAACGTGTCCAAGAAGCTGATGGCCCTGCGCGAACAGGGCGGCGTGATCGCACTGGGCCGGGTGCTCACCCTGGTGGTGGTCACCAAGTCCGGGCTCGAGGAAGAAGCAATCGAGGCGGCAAACGACGCCAGCCGTGAGCACCCCTGCCGGATCATCGTCCTGGCCGACGCCGGCGCCACGGCGCCGGACCGCCTGGACGCACAGATCCGGGTGGGCGGTGATGCCGGAGCATCCGAGGTGATCGTGCTGCGCGGCTATGGCCAGCTCGCCCACGAAAGCGAATCCCTGGTGGCCGCACTGCTGCTGCCGGACGCACCGATCGTGGCCTGGTGGCCGCACGGCGCACCGGAAAACGCCTGCGAAACCTCCATCGGGAGAATCGCACACCGCCGGATCACTGATTCGGCCAACGAACCGGACCCCCAGGCCGCGCTGGAGAAAATCCATAAGACCTACCGCGCCGGCGACACCGACCTCGCCTGGACCCGCCTCACCAACTGGCGGATCCAACTCGCCGCCGCCTTGGATGAAGTGGACCCCTCACCGGTCACCGCCGTCGCCGTCGAAGGAGCCTCGGACTCACCCTCCACCATCCTCCTGGCCGCCTGGCTCACCCTCACGCTGGAGGCTCCGGTCACCATCGTGGCGGACCCTGCCGGGACCGGCATCCGGCGTGTCCGGCTCTCCCGGCCCGGCGGCGACGTCCAGCTCTTCCGGCCGGGGCTGTCCGTAGCCGAGCTGACCCAGCCGGGTCAGCCTGCGCAGCGTATCTCGCTGCCGCGCCGCAGCCTCCGCGACTGCCTGGCGGAGGAGCTGCGCCGCCTGGACCCGGACGAAGTGTTCGGGGAAGTGATTACTATTGGACTGCCACGTACCAATCTAAGGAGCGTCCGACCCAGTGAGCGTTGACCCAAGAGTAAGCATTCATCCTGATTCGTCCGTCCTGATGGCTGCCATCGCGGCCCGCCTGATCACCAAGCTTGTTGATGTGCAGGATAGGTACGGCGAGGCCACCGTGGTGCTGACCGGGGGAACCGTGGGCATCGGCACGCTGAAGGCTGTTGCTGACTCCCCGGCGGCCCCGGCCGTCGATTGGTCGAAGGTGAACTTCTGGTGGGGCGACGAGCGCTTCCTTGCGTCCGGGGACCCGGAACGGAATACGAAGCAGGCGTCCGACGCCCTGCTGGCGCGCATCCCCGTGGACCCGGAGCGGATCCACGAGCCGGGATCGTCGGATGAGTTCGGCAGTCCGGAAGAAGCCGCCGAGGATTACGCACGGCGGTTCCGGGAAGCTGCAGCGGCGGAGCACGCCGCGGACATGTCCGATGACCGGCCCGAGGAGCCGTCAGCGCTGCCGCGCCTGGACGTCGTCCTGCTGGGAGTCGGGCCGGATGCGCACGTCGCGTCGCTGTTCCCGGAGCAGGCAGGTATCCGCGAGAAGGAACGCACCGTGGTGGGTGTCAGGAATTCGCCGAAGCCGCCTCCGCTTCGGATTTCCCTGACGCTGCCGGCCATCAACACTGCCTCCGAGGTGTGGATGGTGGTGGCAGGTGAGGACAAGGCCGGCGCTGTGGGGCTGGCGCTTGCCGGCGCCAACCCCGTCCAGGTCCCGGCCGCAGGACCGCGGGGAACGTCGCGGACATTGTGGCTTATCGACGAGAACGCGGCCTCACGGGTCCCCCAGCAGCTGGTCCGGAAGGATGCCGCGGGCGCGTAGTTTTTCCAGCGCTCCGGCCAGGACATCTTCGGCGTCCTGGTCGGAGCGCCGCTCTTTAACGTACTCAAGGTGGCTTTTGTAGCCGTCGTCCACGGCGTCGGCTGCTGCTGCCTGCCCGTCCCGTGATGCCGGGCCGCCACACTTCCGGCAATCCCAGACCAGCGGGATCTGGTCCTCGGGCAGCTTGAGGAACACGGGTGTGGTTTCGTGGCCCTTTGCGCACCAGTATGAGACCCGGATGCGCGGCAGCGGCTTCCCATGGTCCTCTGACTCGAAGCTGAAACCCGCTCCTTCCGTGACGCCCGCGCGGGTGCCCCGGAAGCCTGACGACGGATGAATCATCGGGACTCCTGCCTGTTTAAACAGAACTGTGGCTGTCGGGAACCGACAGCCACAGTTTAGTTGGCAGACCTGTGCCGCGGCAGTTTCCGCCACGACACTTTTTGCGAATCAGGAAGTCAGGAGTCTCCGCCGCCGCTGAACCGCATGATCAGTCCCAGCGCGATGATGACGATGCCCCAGGTCACGCCGAGGACCACTGTGAACCTGTTCAGGTTGCGTTCCGCCACGCCCGACGAGCTGAGGCCTGAGCTCATGCCGCCGCCGAACATGTCCGACATCCCGCCGCCCCGGCCCTTGTGAAGGAGGATGAGCAGCGTCAGCAAGAGGCTGGTAATGCCCAGGAGAATCTGCAGAATGACATGAAGAACGTCCACGACGGCCTTTCAGGAAGTTGGGATTGCGCGAGTTGAGCGGACGGACTAGTCCGTCACCAAGTGACTCTCGAACCTGACAATATTAGCAAACTCGGCCGGATCCAAGCTGGCCCCGCCCACCAGCAGGCCGTCCACGTCGCGTTCCTTGAGGATTGCGGCGGCATTGTTGGCCTTGACTGAGCCGCCGTAAAGCAGCCGCGTCCTGGCAGCAACGTCGGCGCCGAACAGCGACTCCAACTCGGCACGGATGGCGGCGCACATCTCCTGTGCGTCCTCAGGTCCGGCTACTTCACCGGTGCCGATTGCCCAGACGGGCTCGTAGGCGACAACCAGCTCTGCGGCCTGCTCGCCGGAAAGCCCCTCCACACCGGCACGAAGCTGCTCCAGCGTGTGGCTGACGTGGGTACCGGCCTGGCGGATCTCCAGGCCCTCTCCGACGCAAAGCACCGGGGTGATGCCGTGCTTGAAGGCCGCCTTGACCTTTGCGTTGAGGACCTCGTCCGATTCATTATGGATGGTCCGGCGTTCGCTGTGGCCCACCAGGACGTACTTGCAGCCCAGCTTGTTCAGGAACTGGCCCGAGATGTCACCGGTGTAGGCGCCGGAATCGAACTGGGAGAGGTCCTGCCCGCCGTAGGCAATGTCCAGGTCGTCGCCCTGGACCAGGGTCTGGACACCGCGGAGATCGGTGAACGGGGGGAAGACCGCAACTTCGACCCGGCTGTAGTCGTGCTTCGCGTCCGAGAGGGTCCAGGCGAGCTTCTGCAGGAGGGTGATGCCCTGCACGTGGTCCATGTTCATTTTCCAGTTGCCTGCGATGAAGGGCTTGCGGTCGAATGCGCCGTTCGTTGACGTTGTCACGTATTCTCCAAAAAAAGTTCTTGATATGTGTTCGGCCGGCAGGCTGCCGCGGGGCAACCTGCCGGCCGGAGGGACAAATGGGTCAGATGCTGCTGCCGGACGGCTTTAGCGGTCGAGGACGCTGAGCCCCGGGAGCTCCTTGCCTTCGAGGTATTCCAGGCTGGCGCCGCCGCCGGTGGAGATATGGCCGAACTGGTCGTCGGCGAACCCGAGCGTGCGTACCGCAGCAGCCGAATCCCCGCCGCCCACCACCGTGAATGCGCCGGTTTCGGTCAGGGCCTGGGCGATGGCACGGGTTCCGGCGGAGAACGCTTCAAACTCGAAGACCCCCATCGGCCCGTTCCAGAACACGGTCTTCGCACCCTTGATCCGGTCAGCGAAAGCAGCTGCCGACTCGGGCCCGATATCCAGGCCGATGCCCTGTGTCCCGAAGCTGCTGCCCTCGATGTTGTCCGCAGGGACAGTCTCGTGTGCGGCGTCCGCAGCGAACTTCTCCGCCACCACGACGTCGGTGGGGACCACGAACTCGGTTCCGGCACCGGCCGCTCGCTTGAGGTAGTCCTGGACCACCGGGATCTGGTCTTCCTCCAACAGGCTGGAGGCAACCTTGTGCCCGGCCGCGGCGAGGAAGGTGAACAGCATGCCGCCGCCCACCAGGATGGTGTCCGCCTTGCCCAGCAGGTTGTCGATGACTGCCAGTTTGTCGGAGACCTTGGAACCGCCAAGCACCACAACATACGGGCGCTGGGTGTCGGCCGTCAGCTTGCGGAGGACCTCCACCTCGGTGTGCACGAGGTCGCCGAGGTAGGACGGAAGCCGGGTGGCGACGTCGTACACGCTCGCGTGCTTGCGGTGCACTGCTCCGAAGGCGTCGTCCACGTAGGCGCCGTTACCGCCCGTCAGGGCGACCAGCTCGTCAGCGAAGGCGCCGCGCTCGGCGTCGTCCTTGCTGGTCTCGCGGGCATCGAAGCGGACGTTTTCCAGGACCAGCACCTCGCCGTCCTGGAGGGCGGCTGCAGCCTCCTTCGCGGAGCCGCCTACCGTGTCCGCGGCCAGGGAGACATTGAAGTCCGCGAGTTCGGCCAGACGGGCCACTGCGGGCTTCAGGGAGTACTTTTCCTCCGGGGCGCCCTTGGGGCGTCCGAGGTGGGCTGTTACCAGCACGCGGGCACCGGCGTCCGTGAGCTTTGACAGCACTGGAAGTGAGGCCTTGATGCGGCCGTCGTCAGTGACTGTAGAGCCGTCGAGCGGCACATTCAGGTCACTACGAACCAGAATGTACCGCCCGCGGACACCTTCAGCGAGAAGTTCGTTGAGGGTGTGAAGTGTCATGTGTCTAACCCTAGCCCAGCTTGGCTGCGACAAGCTCCGTAAGGTCAACGAGGCGGTTTGAGTAGCCCCATTCGTTGTCATACCAGGAAACAACCTTGACCTGGTTGCCGATCACCTTGGTGAGGCCGGCGTCGAAGATGGACGAGGCAGGGTCACCGACGATGTCGGAGGAGACGATGGGCTCCTCGGTGTAGGTCAGGAAGCCCTGCAGTTCCTCGGACTCGGAAGCGCGCTTGAGGGCAGCGTTGACTTCCTCCACCGTGGTTTCGCGGGAGACCGTGACCGTGAGGTCAGTGGCGGAGCCGGTGGGCACGGGAACGCGGATGGCGTAGCCGTCCAGCTTGCCCTTGAGCTCGGGCAGGACCAGGCCGATGGCCTTGGCGGCACCGGTGGACGTCGGGACCATGTTGATCGCTGCGGCACGGGCGCGGCGCAGGTCCTTGTGCGGGCCGTCCTGCAGGTTCTGGTCCGCGGTGTAGGCGTGGACGGTGGTCATGAGGCCGCGCTCAATGCCGAACTCATCGTTGACCACCTTGGCCAGCGGGCCCAGGCAGTTGGTGGTGCAGGACGCGTTGGAAATGATGTGGTGCGAGGCGTTGTCATACAGGTTGTGGTTCACGCCCATCACGATGGTGATGTCCTCGTCCGAGGCCGGAGCGGAGATCAGGACCTTCTTGGCGCCTGCATCGATGTGCTTCTGCGCATCGGCGGCCTTGGTGAAGAAGCCCGTGGATTCGATGACGATGTCAACGCCCAGCTCGCCCCAGGGCAGGTTGGCGGGATCGCGCTCTGCCAGGACCTTGATGACGTTGCCGTTGACGACGATGTTGCCGTCCTTGACCTCGATGGTTTCCTTCAGGCGGCCGCCGACGGAGTCGTACTTGAAGAGGTGCGCGAGTGCCTCGGGGCTGGTGAGGTCGTTGACTGCAACGATCTCCAGGTCTGCGCCCTGCGCAAGTGCTGCGCGGAAGTAGTTGCGGCCAATACGGCCAAAGCCGTTAATACCAATACGGGTCGTCACTTTTTCAGTCTCCTTGGTGCTTTCAGAAGCACAACTAGTTGAGCGGGCTATCAAGCCAACTAACAGATCCCGCACGCCATTGGGCAGAGATGATTTACATACGGAGGGCGACCAGCCTCATTGCTGAAGGCTAACCGCCTTCCGTGACCTATCTTACGTTTAACTGGGTCCGCCCCCGCAAGTGCGGGGGCGGACCGTCCACATCCCGGCCGTTATAAGTCCAAAATGTGAAGTTTGTTACACCGCGGTGCAGCCGTTCGCACTACGGGAGCGTGATGAGTCCCGTGGCGTTGGTGCGGGCAGCCTCGAAGCGCTTGGCGACGTCGGCCCAGTTCACGATGTTCCAGAACGCCTTGACGTAGTCGGCCTTCACGTTGACGTAGTCCAGGTAGAAGGCGTGCTCCCACATGTCCAGCATGAGCAGCGGGGTGGTGCCCAGCGCCGTGTTGCCCTGCTGGTCGTACAGCTGCTCGATAACCAGGTTGCCGCCGATGGGCTCGTAGGCCAGGAAGCCCCAACCGGAACCCTGCAGGCCGAGTGCTGCTGCGGAGAACTGTGCGCGGAAGGCATCGAAGGAGCCGAAGGCGTCATCGATGGCCGCAGCGAGTTCGCCCTCGGGCTTGTCGCCGCCGTCCGGGGAGAGGTTGTTCCAGAAGACGGAGTGGTTAATGTGGCCGCCGGTGTGGAACGCGAGGTCCTTGGAGAGCCGGTTGATGTTGGCGAAGTCGCCCTTCTCCCGTGCTTCGGCCAGCTGGGCCAGGGCGTTGTTGGCGCCGGCAACGTAGGCTGCGTGGTGCTTGCTGTGGTGCAGCTCCATGATCCGCGCGGAAATGTGCGGCTCCAGGGCGGCATAGTCGTAGCTGAGTTCGGGCAATACGTACTCGGTCACAAAATCCTCCAATATCGTGGACATCCGGTCCGGTTGGTAACTCTCGGATTGTGCATCCGGGCGGCTGGCGCCCGGAATCATTTTGATTCTATGGGGCTGTCACTCGTCCAGCATTTCAGGCGTCACATTGGCGTCCGTCCCCGGGATGCCCAGGTCCAGCGCACGTTTGTCCGCCATGGCCAGCAGCCGGCGGATCCTTCCGGCGATCGCGTCCTTCGTCATGACCGGGTCCGCCAGGCGCCCCAGCTCATCCAGGCTGGCCTGCTTGTGTGCCACCCGGAGTTCGCCAGCGTACTTCAGGTGGTCCGGCACGTCGTCGCCAAGGATTTCAAGGGCCCTGTCAACGCGTGCCCCTGCCGCCACTGCGGCCTGGGCAGAGCGCCGGAGGTTGGCGTCGTCGAAGTTTGCCAGCCGGTTGGCGGTGGCGCGGACCTCCTTGCGCATCCGCCGTTCCTCCCAGACCATCAGGGCGTCATGGGCACCCATCCGGGTCAGCAGCGCCGCAATGGTGTCGCCGTCGCGGATGACCACGCGGTCCACCCCGCGGACTTCGCGGGCCTTGGCCTGGATGTCCAGCCTGCGCGCCGCGCCCACGAGGGCCAGTGCCGATTCCGGGCCTGGGCACGTAACCTCCAGCGACGACGAGCGTCCGGGCTCGGTCAGCGAACCGTGCGCCAGGAAGGCGCCGCGCCACACCGCTTCGGCGTCGGCGGCTGAGCCGTTGACGACGGCGGACGGCAGCCCGCGCACGGGACGGCCCCGGCCATCAAGGAGGCCTGTCTGGCGGGCAAGCGCCTCGCCGTCGCGCACTACCCGGACCACGTAGCGGCTGGCGCGCCGCAGCCCCCCGGCGGAAACGACGATGATCTCGCTTTGGTGGCCGTACACTTCCGCGATTGCTGCCCGGAGGCGCCGCGCGGTGGACGCAAGGTCCACCTCCGCCTCGATGACGATCCGGCCGGAGATGATGTGCAGCCCGCCTGCGAAGCGGAGCATGGCGGAGACTTCGGCCTTGCGTACTGATGACTTTTTGATGTCCAGACGGGACAGTTCTTCTTTGACCGATGCTGTCAGTGCCATGGCACCTTCCTAACTGTTCCCAAACACGTCGTGGTACGCCGTCGCCAGACGCAGGGGGTCATGGACGGGACGGCGGCCCGACGCCCCTACTTTACCCAAGACCACCTCGGCACCGATCATCCCGGCGGCTTTCTCGAACTCCTGCCGGTCAGGGACGGATGCGGGATCAGCCAGGACAACGTCCACGCTGAACCCTGGGGCATAACGCCGCAGCACGTGAAGGTGGTCCGCGGCGGTCATACCGGAGGTTTCCTTGGTGTCGGTAGCCAGGTTCATGGTAAGGCAGCGCTTGGCGGGCGTCTGGCACAGTGCCTCCCGCATCTCGGGGAGGAGGAGGTGGGGCAGCACGGAGGTGTACCAGGAGCCTGGCCCAAGGATCACCCAGTCCGCGAGCTCGATGGCGGTAAGTGCTTCAACGCAGGCGGGGGCGGCCTCGGGGAGGAGCCGCACCTGTTCCAGGGAACCTGCCACCGCGCAACGCGCCTGGCCGCGGATGGTCTGCAGGGCGGAACCGCCGTCGGGGGCGGTGACACGGACGTCCCCTTCGATGGTGAGCGGCATGGTGGACATGGGGAGGACCTGGCCCCGCGCCCCCAGGAGCGCGCCGGCCCACTTGAGCCCGGCCACGGCGTCGCCCAGCAGCTCCCACAGGGTCACGATCAGCAGGTTGCCCATGGCATGTTCGTCCAGGGAGCCGCCCGGGCCCTTGCCGGGGCGGAACCTGTGCTGCATGACGTCGCGCCAGGTGCGTCCCCAGTCGGTGTCGTCACACAGAGCGGCCAGCGCCATGCGTAGATCGCCCGGCGGAAGGACGCCGTACTCCTCGCGCAGGCGCCCCGACGAGCCGCCGTCGTCCGCCACTGTCACCACCGCCGTCAGGTCGGAAGTGAGCAGGCGCAGGGCGGACAGCGACGCCGAGAGGCCGTGTCCGCCGCCCAGGGCAACTACCTTGGGGCCTTTGGCCTGCTGCCCGCCCGCTGCTCCGGCGGGCGGAACCAACGGCAGGGCCCCGGTGAAAAGCGACATTACTCCCGGCCCAGATCCCGGTGGGTGGTGGTCACCGTGACTCTGGGGAACTGTGCCAGTTTCTTGGAAAGCTCAACGGCCACGGCCACTGAGCGGTGCTTCCCCCCCGTGCAGCCCACGGCGATGGTGGCGTAGTGCTTGTTCTCGCGGCGGTAACCGTCCAGGACGGGCTCCAGGGCCATGACGTAGCGGTCCACGAAGTTCTTGACCCCTTCCGCCTCGAGGACGTAGTCGCTGACGTCCTTGTCCAGCCCGGTGTGCGGGCGCAGCTGGGGGACCCAGTGCGGGTTGGGGATGAACCGGACGTCCGCCACGTAGTTGGCGTCCACGGGCAGGCCGTACTTGAAGCCGAAACTCATGACGTTCAAGCGCAGGGCCACCGGCCCCGTTTCACTGAACAGTTCGGTGATGGCGGTGGCGAGGCCGTGGACGTTGTAGCCGGACGTGTCCAGGACGACGTCGGAGCTGTCGCGCAGTTCCTGGAGCAGTTCCCGTTCGGCAGCGATGCCGTCGAGGATGCGCCCGCCGCCCTGCAGGGGGTGCGGCCGGCGCCCCTGTTCGAACCGCCGGACCAGGACGTTGTCGCTGGCGTCGAGAAAAAGCACCCGGAAAGCCACTCCGCTGGAAGCCAACGCTCCCAGGGCGGCGCGGATGTCCGCGAACAGGCCCTTGCTGCGGACGTCGATGACCACCGCCAGCCGGGGAATGGACTGCGGGGCATGGGACACAAGGTCGGCCAAGGTCCCGAGCATCTGCGGCGGAAGGTTTTCCACGACATACCAGCCGTGGTCCTCAAGCGCGTCGGCGGCTGTGCTCCGCCCGGCTCCGGACATTCCGGTGACCACCAGCAGCTCCGCTTCGAGGGGCTTGACGGGCTGCAGCCCGTCCTGCCCGGCCCCGGATTCCGCCGTCGTCTCTGCCATTAAGTCCGCCCCGTTCCTGTTGTTGTCCAGCAGGCTGCCGCGTTGGCGGAAACCCCGTTCATTACCCTAGCCAAGTTTCAGGGGACTCCGCTAAGTTTCAATGATTTCGCCCGTGGTCATGTTGATGGCGGGGACCGCTGCAGCTTCCGGTCCGTCCGGGGCGAAGTGGTTCACGATGGCACCGGCAAGGGCAGGACCAATGCCCTTCGCCTGGGACAGCTCCGCCGCCGAGGCGGCCTTGACGCCCTTCACGGAGCCAAAGTGGGCCAGCAGGGCTTTCCGCTTGGAGGCACCCAGCCCCGGCACACCGTCCAGGGCGGAGACGGTCATGGCCTTGCCGCGCTTTTGCCGGTGGAAGGAAATGGCGAACCGGTGGGCTTCGTCACGGATCCGCTGCAGCAGGTACAGCCCCTGGGACGTCCTGGGAAGGATGACCGGGAAGTCGCTGTCCGGCAGCCACACTTCCTCAAGCCGCTTGGCCAGGCCCACCACGTAAACGTCGTCGATGCCCAGGTCCGCGAGGGCACGGGCGGCGGCGTTGACCTGGGGCTTGCCGCCGTCCACCACCACAAGGTTGGGCGGGTAGGCGAACTTGGCCCGCGGTGCCGGGGTGGTGGTATCCAGCTGTGAACTGTCCAGCACTTCTTGTTCCAGCCCGCGCCCTGCTCCGGACGCCTGTCCGGACACCTCAGCTACGCCCGCCAGGGCAGCCTCGCCCACCTGCGCGGACTTGTCCTGCAGGTAGTGGCGGAACCGGCGGGTCAGGACGTCATGCATGGCGGCGGTGTCGTCCGCCGCTGCGGGTCCGGTCACGGAGAACTTCCGGTAATCCGATTTTTTGGGCAGCCCGTCCTCAACCACCACCATGGACGCCACCACGTTGGTTCCCTGGACGTGCGAGACGTCGAAGCACTCGATCCGCAGCAGGGGCACTGGCAGGTCCAGCGCCTCCTGGAGTTCCTGCAGTGCCTGCGACCGGACGGTCAGGTCCCCCGCGCGCCGGGTCTTGTGCAGCTTCAGGGCGTGTTCGGCGTTCTCGCGCACCGTGGACATCAGCGCGGCCTTGTCGCCGCGCTGCGGGACCCGGATGTCAACCTTTGCCCCGCGCAGCCCGCCCAGCCACTGCGCCAGTTCTTCGGCATTGCTGGGCGCGACGGGCACCAGGACCTCCCGCGGCAGCCTGCCGTGGCTGTCGCCGTCCTCGCCGTAGACCTGCTGCAGGAGGTGCTCCACGAGGTCGGGAGTGGTGGAGTCCTCCACCTTTTCCACTACCCAGCCACGCTGGCCGCGGATGCGGCCGCCCCGGACGTGGAACACCTGGACGGCGGCTTCCAGCTCGTCCTCGTGCAGGGCGAAGACATCGGCGTCGGTGTCCTCGGCGAGGACCACGGCGTTGCGTTCAAAGACTTTCCGCAGGGCGGTGATGTCGTCCCGGACCCGGGCGGCGCGCTCGTAGTCAAGCTCGGCTACGGCTTCCGCCATCTGCTTTTCCAGCTTCGCGATGAAGCGCTTGGCCTCGCCGCCCATAAAGGCGCAGAAATCGTCCGCCAGTGCCCGGTGGTCTTCGGGGGAGATCCTTCCCACGCACGGGGCGGAGCATTTGTCGATATAGCCCAGGAGGCAGGGGCGGCCGCTGGCCTCGGCGCGCTTGAACACTCCGGCACTGCAGCTGCGGACCGGGAAAACGCGCAGCAGGGTGTCCATGGTCTCCCGGATGGCGCCTGCGGTATAGGGGCCGAAGTAGCGGGTGCCTTTCCGCTTGTCGCCGCGCATCACCTGGACGCGCGGGTACTTCTCGCCCACTGTCACGGCCAGGTAGGGGTAGGTCTTGTCGTCACGGAACACCACGTTGAACCGCGGTTTGAATTCCTTGATCCAGGTGTACTCCAGCTGCAGCGACTCGAGCTCGCTGCCCACCACCGTCCATTCGACGCTGCTCGCGGCGTGGACCATGGCGTAGGTCTTGGGCAGCAGGCCCGCCGGGTTGGCAAAGTAGGAGTTCAGCCGGGAACGGAGGCTCTTCGCCTTGCCTACATAGATGACGCGGCCGTGCGCGTCACGGAACCGGTACACCCCGGGGTTGGTGGGAATCTCTCCCGTCCTGGGCCTGTAACTTGCTGGATTTGCCACCTATCCAGTCTACTGAGGCGCGCCGGGTGCCATTGCCACCCTGCCGCAACCGCAGCTGCCCAACCCCGGATGGAGCGGACGTTATTCAGTTGCCTTGCTCTGGTTGTAGCTGGTGGAGCGTTCCTGGCCGCTGAGCTCGGCAATGGCGTCCATAATGCGGTCCGTGACCTGCCGGCGCGCCGGCAGGGAGTGGTCCGGGCCCGTCTTGTCGAAGTACAGCGGCTCCCCCACCTTCATGGTGAAGTGCTGGGGCTTGACGCCCTTCTCACCGGCGCGCTGCAGGTTTTCGGTGCCAATAAGCCCCACCGGGATCACGGGTGCGCCTGTTGTCAGCGCCAGCCATCCCACGCCGGTGCGTCCCCGGTAGAGGATGCCGTCCCGGGATCGGGTGCCTTCCGGATAGATGCCGATGCCTTTGCCGGATTCCAGGATGTCCAAGAGTGTCTTGAGCGCCTGGACACTGGCGGCCTGCTCGCCCCGCTCCACCGGAATGGACCCCACGGACTCGAAAAAGGCCTTCATGACCTTGCCCTTGACGCCCCCTGTCGTGAAGTATTCGGCCTTCGCGAAGAACGCGACGGGGCGGGGCATCAGCGCCTGGACGATCACGCTGTCGAAAAATGACAGATGGTTAGGGGCCACAATGAACGGCCCGTCCGCCGGAACGTTTTCAAGGCCGACGACGGTGGGCCGGCAGGTGCCCGAGATCAGGCTGCGCGTGGTCCAGCGGACAGCATCAAACATTGCCATCGTTGGTCACCTCGCCCAGGGCCGCGGAGTGGATGGCCTGCATCCGCCCAAGTAGCTCAACCAGGCCCTCCGCGGTTTCCACGACGGCCACCGCACCGGCCTCTTCCAGTTCACCGTCGGGGGCGAATCCCCAGGCCACTCCGATGCAGTCCAGGCCGTTGGCGATGGCACCGGAAACATCCTGTGCCCGGTCCCCCACCATCACGGCATGCTGGGTGTTCAAGTCCTTCAGTGCAGCTGCGATGATGGCCGTCTTGCCAAGCGGAACCCCCCGCACCGCGCTTTCGTCATCCGCGGAACCGTGGATGACGTGGAACAGGCCATCGATGCCGTGGTGTGCCAGCACCGTGCGGGCCAGGCCCTGCGGTTTCTGGGTGGCAACGGCCACGGGAAGCCCGGTTTCCGCGAAGGACTCCAGGATTTCGCGGACGCCCGGGTAGATGCGGCTTTGTGCGATTCCCGTGGCCACGTAGTACTCGCGGTACAGGCGGATGACCTCGTCCAGCAGGTCCGCCGGAACGTTGGCCACGTTCAGCAGCGAATCACTGAGCTTCGGGCCGATCATCGCGTGGAGCAGGTCCTGGCCGGGAACGGGAAGCCCCAGGGCGTTCAGGGCGAAGGAGATTCCGTCTGTTATTCCACCGGCCGGATCGACAAGAGTGCCGTCCAGGTCAAAGATCACGGGCACTGTTGTTTGAGTCACCGGGTTAGTTTCTCACGACACCACTCGTGCCTGAAACTCGCATACGCGCAGCGGCATACATTTGGAATGCTTCCGGAAACTTTGCTCCCGCTCCTACAGGATCTCAGCGAGGAATGCTGCTGTGTGGCTTGCCGTGGACTTGGCCAGCTCCTCAGGCGTTCCCGACGCCACAATCTGGCCGCCGCCCGAACCGCCGTCCGGCCCGAGGTCCACGATCCAGTCCGCGCTCTTGATCACGTCCAGGTTGTGCTCGATGGTGATCACGGTGTTGCCTTTGTCCACCAGGCCCTGCAGGACCATCAGCAGCTTGCGGATGTCCTCGAAATGCAGCCCGGTGGTGGGCTCGTCCAGGACGTAGACACTGCGCCCGTTGGACCGCTTCTGGAGTTCTGCGGCCAGCTTGACGCGCTGGGCCTCGCCGCCTGACAGCGTGGTGGCGGGCTGGCCCAGGCGGACATACCCCAGGCCGACGTCCACGAGGGTGTTGAGGTGCCGGGCGATGGGCGAGAAGGCAGCGAAAAACTCGGCGCCTTCCTCGATGGGCATGTTGAGGACGTCCGCGATGGTCTTGCCCTTGTAGTGCACCTCGAGGGTTTCCCGGTTGTAGCGGGCACCATGGCACACCTCGCAGGGGACGTAGACGTCGGGCAGGAAGTTCATTTCGATCTTCAGCGTTCCGTCTCCAGAGCACGCTTCGCAGCGGCCGCCCTTGACGTTGAACGAGAACCGGCCCGGCAGGTAACCGCGTACCTTCGCCTCGGTGGTTTCCGCGAACAGCTTGCGGATGTTGTCAAACACGCCCGTGTAGGTGGCGGGGTTGGAGCGGGGGGTCCGCCCGATGGGGCTCTGGTCAACGTGGACCACCTTGTCCAGGTGTTCCAGGCCCTGGACGGTCTTGTGCCGCCCGGCCACCTGCTTGGCGCCGTTGAGCTTGTTGGCCAGGACTTTGTAGAGGATCTCGTTGACCAGCGTGGACTTGCCGGAGCCGCTCACTCCGGTGACGGCGGTGAAGAGCCCCAGCGGGAACGCGGCGTCCACGTTGAGGAGGTTGTTTTCCCGTGCCCCCACCACCTTCAGCTCTCGCTTTTTGTCGTACTTGCGGCGCTTCTTCGGGACTTCGATCTTCCTGCGCCCGGACAGGTAGTCGCCGGTGAGGGAGGCGGTGTTGTCCAGCAGGTCCTTGTAGGAGCCGGAGTGGACCACCTGGCCGCCGTGCTCACCGGCGCCGGGTCCGATGTCCACGATCCAGTCGGCCACGTGGATGGTGTCCTCGTCGTGCTCGACAACGATGAGCGTGTTGCCCATGTCGCGGAGCCTGGTGAGGGTGTCGATCAGCCGCCGGTTGTCGCGCTGGTGCAGGCCGATGGACGGCTCGTCCAGCACGTAAAGGACACCCACCAGGCCTGAACCGATCTGGGTGGCGAGCCGGATGCGCTGGGCCTCACCGCCGGAGAGGGTGGCGGAGGGACGTTCCAGGTTGAGGTATTCCAGCCCGACATCGAGCAGGAAGGTCAGCCGCGCCTGGATCTCCTTGAGGACCTGGTGGGCGATCTGCGCTTCCCGTCCCGTCAGGACCAGGTTGTTCAGGAACGCGGCGCAGTCGCGCATGGGCAGGGCGGCGACGTCGGCAATGGACTTGCCGTTGATCAGCACCGACAGGGAGGCAGGGTTGAGGCGCGCACCGTTGCAGGCGGGGCAGGGAATCTGCCGCATGTACTCTTCGTAGCGGTCGCGGGCCCAGTCGGAGTCCGTTTCGCCGTGCTTGCGGTGGACGTACTGGATGGCGCCTTCGAACCCGGTGCTGTACTTGCGCTCCCGGCCGAAGCGGTTGCGGTACTGCACCACAACCTTGTGGTCCTTGCCGTGCAGGACGGTCTGGCGCACGTCCTTGCCCAGTTTCTCCCACGGGGTGTCCATTGAGAAGCCAAGTTCCTTCGCGAGGCCTTCCAGGAGCCTGTTCCAGTACTCGGTGGTGGCCGTGCCAAGGGACCAGGGAGCGATAGCGCCCTCGGCCAGCGAAAGTTCCGGGTTGGGAACGATCAGTTCCTCGTCCACCTCCAGCTTGGTGCCGATGCCGCTGCAGGCGGCGCAGGCGCCGAAGGGGTTGTTGAACGAGAAGGACCTGGGCTCGATCTCGTCGATGGCCAGGGGGTGCTCGTTGGGGCAGGCCAGGTTTTCGGAGAAGGCCCGCAGCCGGCCGGGATCGTCCGCCTCCAGGTCCACGAACTCTGCAAGGACGCGGCCCTCGGCCAGGCCCAGCGCGGTCTCGATGGAGTCGGTAAGCCGCTGGCTGATGCCTTCCTTGACCACCAGCCGGTCCACCACCACCTCGATGGTGTGTTTGAACTGCTTGCCCAGCTTGGGCGGGTCGCTCAGCTGGACCAGGTTCCCGTCAACGCGTGCGCGGGAGTAGCCCTTGGCCGTGAGTTCCTTGAAGAGGTCAACAAATTCACCCTTGCGTCCCCGCACCACCGGCGCAAGGACCTGGAAGCGTGTCCCCTGGTCAAGCTCCAGCAGCTGGTCAACGATCTGCTGGGGCGTCTGCTTGGCCACGGGCTCGCCGCACACGGGGCAGTGGGGCCGGCCCACCCGGGCCCACAGCAGGCGCATGTAGTCATAGATTTCGGTAATGGTGCCCACCGTGGAGCGCGGGTTCTTGCTGGTGGACTTCTGGTCGATGGACACCGCAGGGGACAATCCCTCGATGAAGTCGACGTCCGGCTTGTCCACCTGGCCCAGGAACTGGCGCGCGTAGGCGGACAGCGATTCAACGTAGCGCCGCTGGCCCTCCGCGAAGATGGTGTCGAAAGCCAGGGAGGACTTCCCGGATCCGGACAGCCCGGTGAAGACGATCATCGCGTCCCGGGGCAGGTCGAGGTCCACGTTCCGCAGGTTGTGTTCCCGCGCCCCTTTAACGACGAGGCGGGAGAGGTCCGGACGGTGCGGGACAGCCGCAGGAGGTACGGTCAAAGCAGTGGACGGGGCGGAAGTTTCTTCAGCTACGGCTTTAGGCACCCCATAATGCTAATCGAAAACTTCTTCGAAGCTGCACGGTTCCGCCCTTAGGGAACATCGTAGGCGGCGGCCAAAAGCTTTACGGCCTCGGCGAACGTGGCACCCTGCGCTTTGGCCTCGGCCGCGTAGGCGGCGGCAGCCGCCGCGAGCCCGCCGAGGCGTTCGTCGCGTGCGCAGACCGTTGTTCCCTTCCTGCCGTGGGTGGCCACGATCCCGGCGGCTTCGAGCTCCTTATAGGCTCGCGCCACCGTATGCGGTGCCACATCCAGGCGCTCGGCCAAGGCCCTGACGGCGGGCAGCCGTGTCCCGGGCGGGAGGGCGCCGTTGTCTACCAGGTGGATGACCTGGAGCCGCACCTGTTCGAAGAGCGGCACGGAGCTGGAAGTGTTGGGTTTCCATGTTCCGGGGAAGCCGGATGCGGGCATCAAAGGCCGGCCTCAAGGGCGTCCGCGCGGCCCGGCCGGCCGGAGAATTGGGCGTTGTGCAGCCGGGCGTAGTAGCTGTTGGCGGTCAGGAGGCTTTGGTGCGTGCCCTGCTCGACTATGCGGCCGTGATCCATGACCAAGATTAGATCAGCGTTGCGGACGGTGGACAAACGGTGGGCTATCACCAAGCTCGTCCTGCCCTGGCGCAGGCGGTGCATGGCCTGGCGGATCAGGAGCTCTGTCCGCGAATCGACGGAGCTGGTGGCCTCGTCCAGGATCAGGACGGCCCTGCCGGCCAGTTGTGCCCGGGCAATGGTGAGCAGCTGCCGCTGGCCCTGGCTGAGGGGTTCGCCACCGTTTTCCAGGATGGTGTCGTAGCCGTCGGGCAGTGCCCTGACGAACCGGTCCACATGGGTGGCCTCGGCGGCCGTCCTGATGCTGGAGTCCGTGGCATCCGGCCGGCCGTAGGCAATGTTTTCCCTGATAGTGCCGGCGAAGAGCCAGGCGTCCTGGAGCACCACGCCGAACTGCTCCCGGAGGCGGTCCCGGGGAATCGTCGCGATGTCCTGCCCTCCCATGGTGATGCGTCCTGACCCGGGCTCGTAGAACCTCATCAGGAGGTTCACCACGGTGGTCTTCCCCGCACCGGTGTGGCCAACAATCGCTACGGTCTGGCCAGGCTCGACGGAGAAAGAAAGGTTGCGCACGGCAGGCGCTGATCCGGGGTAGCTGAACGTGACGTCGTCAAAGACAATCCGCCCATTTGCCGGGGCCGCAACGGATGCGGTGTACGGCTCCGGCGGATCCTCCTCCGTGTCCAGGAGGTCGAAGACCCGTGCAGCCGATGCCGCGCAGGACTGGATGAGGTTGAGCAACCCGCCGATCTGGCCCACCGGCTGGGTGAAGAGCCTGCTGAACTGGATGAACGCCTGGATCCCGCCAATGGTCATGGCGCCGGCCAGGACCTGGAGCGCGCCGATCACTGCCACGGCAATGTAATTAAGGTTGGACATCAGCACCATCAATGGCTGGACCACGCCGGCGGAATACTGTGCCTTGGTAGCGGCGCGGGCCAGGCGGCCGTTGCTGCCGGCGAAAATATCCGCGGCCTTGGCCTGGTGGCCGAAGGCTTTGATCACCTCGTGTCCTGTGATGAACTCCTCCACGTGCGCGTTCAACTCCCCCGTTTCGGTCCACTGCCTCGCAAAGTGCGCCTGCGAACGCCGGGCCACGAGAACCGTGATGAGGGTGGACAGCGGCACCGTGGCCACCGCGATCACGGCGAGCAGGGGCGAGATCCACAGCATCATGGCCAGCGACCCGCACAGCATCAGGAAGGACATGATCAGCTGCGTGAGGAGCTGGTTCAAGGCCTGGGCGATATTGTCGATGTCATTGGTGGCACGGCTCAGGACATCGCCCCTGGAGCGCTCCTGGAAGTAGGTGGACGGCAGGCGGTGCAGTTTGTCCTCAAGCGAAGCCCGCAGCCCATACATGAGCCCCTGGACCGACCTGGCCGTCAGGGCTCCCTGGATCCAGTTGAACAGCGAGGCCAGTACGTACATCAGCGACACCCCCGCCAGCAGCATGCCGAGCCGGCCCTGGTCCACGAATCCCTGCGTAACGCCGTCCACCACGACATCAGTGGCGTCACCAAGGTATTTGGGGGCCGCCACATTGAGCCCGGCGAACGTGCAGGTAGCCGCCACTGCGCCCACCATGAAGCGCCTGAACGGGCGCAGCAGGCCCAACAGCCGTCCTGCTGTTGGCCAAAACCTCCCCGGCACCCCGGGGGCAACAGCCGGCAGCGTCATGACTGGCCGTCCATGGCCAGCTGGGAATCCGCGATTTCGCGGTACGTGGGGGAAATTTCCAGCAGTTCGGCGTGCGTGCCCTGCGCCACCAGGCGCCCGCCGTCCAAGACCAAGATACGGTCCGCGCTTTCCACCGCGGCGATCCGTTCTGCCACCACTATCACCGTGCTTGAGGCAAGTTCCGCGGCCAACGCCTGCCTCAGCCTCGCGTCCGTGTCGTAATCCAGCGCCGAGAAGCTGTCGTCAAAGAGATAAAGTGGCGCGTTCCTCAGCAGCGCCCGTGCGATGCACAACCGCTGCCGTTGCCCCCCGGACAGGTTGGTCCCGCCCTGGCCAACGGGGGTGGCAAGCCCCAATGGAAGCACACCCATGAACCGCATGGTCTGGGCCGTCCCGAGAGCGTGCCAGAGCTCGGCGTCCGATGCCGCCGGCGCTGCCATCCTGAGGTTGTCCGCGATGGTCCCCGAAAACAGGTGCGACTGCTGGGGAACTATGGACATGGCGGAGCGAAGTGTGCCGAGCCGCAGCTCCCGGATGTCCACGCCGTCCAGGGTGATGGTTCCGGCAGTGGGGTCAAGGAATCGCGGAATGAGGTTCAACAGCGTGGACTTTCCGCTGCCGGTGGACCCCACGATTGCTGTGGTGGTGCCCGGAGTGGCTGTGAAGGTGATGTCCGCAAGGACCGGGGCTTCCGCGCCGGGATAGGAAAAACCAACCCCTTTGAACTGGAGGACACCGGGGCCGGCCGGAAGATGCTGTTGCCCTCCGGCCGCCGGGGGCAGCAGCGCCCTGGGCTCGTGCGGGTCGCGCACCGAGGGTTCGGTATCCAGCACGGCGCTGATGCGCTCGGCGCAGACTGCCGCCCGGGGTGCAGTCATGAGGACGTACATCGCCATCATGATGGCAAGGAGGATTTGCAGGATGTAGGCAATGAAGGCGGCCAGGGCCCCGACGTTCATCAGCCCGGCCTGGATCCGCTGGCCGGCGAACCAGACAACGGCCACGGAGGAGATATTCACCACCAGCATGACCAAAGGCAGCATTCCTGCCACCAGCAGTGCTGACTGGAGGTTGTTTGCCGTCAGGCTGCTGTTGATTCGGGCGAAGCGCCGGACTTCGTGGTCCTGGCGGACAAAGGCCCGGATGACGTTGGCGCCGATGATCTGCTCGCGAAGGATGCCCCCTGCACGGTCCAGGTGCTCCTGTCCCTCACGGTAGAGCGGAATGAGGCGGCCCACGATGAGGTACATGATGAGCAGGAGCGCGGGCACAATCACGATGACCACCGCGGAGAGCGCCAGGTCCTGCTGCAGTGCCAGCACAATGCCGCCAAGGCCCATGGCAGGGCCCGCAACAAGCATTGTGAACACGAGGACCGCGAAGGCCTGGATCTGCTGGGTGTCATTGGTGGCCCGGGTGGCCAGGCTCTGGGTTCCAAAGGCCGCCACCTCCTGGGAGGACAATGACTGGATCCTGGTGAAGATCTCCGCCCGCAATTGGTGCCCTATCCTCATTGCCGCCACCGCGGAGAGGTAGCCTGCGCCGATGGCGGCAACGGCCTGGACCACGGCCAGGGCTGCCATGGTGAAGCCAAGGCGCGGGATGACCGCGCTGTTTCCGGCAACGATGCCGTCGTCGATGATTGCCGCGTTGACGGTGGGCAGCATCAGGGTGGCCGCCGCCTGGACGAGTTGGAGGACAACGATGGCAGCCACGTGGGGCTTAAGGCCCGCGAGCAGCCGCCTCATCAGTCCGATCAGCAACGTACCTCCAGTTAGGTCAATCGACGGAGGAAACAGCCCGCGGCGGCCTCTCCCCCATCAGCCACCACGTCATTGTAGGCCAGATCACTTACCAGGGTTGTCACACGTGTGACTGGCCTGTGAAGAAAGCCCGGCGGCTTGGATTTCGTCACTGGTTCCTGCAGCCCACGGCAAAGATTCTCCGGAACGGATAGACCGTCCCATGCCCCGATTGTGGATAGGCATCCCGCAGCAGTGCCGCGTACTCGGCCTCGAATTCCGCCCCCTCCCCAGGGGAGAGGGCGGCAAGCACGGGGCGCATCGCCGTGCCGCGTACCCACTCCAGAACGGCGTCCTCGCCGGGCAGCACCTGCAGGTACGTCGTCTCCCAGGCATCAGCCGAGAACCCGGCGTCAAGCATGAGCCGCAGGTACTCCGCAGGCTCGCCCACCGACTCGCCGCCGCGGAGCACCCCGCCGAGCTTCGGCTCCCAACGCTGCGAGCCCGCAAGTTCCCGCAGCAACGCATGCGACGGGGCATTGAAGTTCCCGGGGACCTGGAGCGCGAACCAGGCGCCGGGGCGGAGGGCATCCAGCCAGGTCCGCATCAAGTCCTGGTGGCCCGGCACCCACTGCAGGGCGGCGTTGCTCACCACAACATCGGTCTCCCCGGAGGGCTTCCACTCCGAAATGTCTGCAAGTTCGAAGCGCAGGGCCGGGTTTCCTTCCGCCCGTCCGGCAGCCCTGGCAAGCATCTCCTCCGAGGAATCAAGGCCCACCACCTCCGCATCCGGCCAACGGTCCGCGAGCGTCGCGGTCAGGTTCCCCGGCCCGCAGCCCAGGTCCACCACCTGGACAGGCCGGTCGGCGTGGATCCTCCCGGTCAAGTCGAAAAAAGGCCGGTCCCGGTAGTCCCCGAACTGGACGTATTTCGCCGGATCCCACTTCATATCCATCTCCGCATTCTGGTGACGTCTGCTGTACCGCGAAGCCTAACCCGGGCGCGGCGGAATCACCGGCACGGCAGGGCACTAAGCTGGCAATCAATGAAACTCGTTGACCAGCTGCCCCATCCCCCCGCCCCCAACCGGACTGCCGGCGTGGATCCCGACGATCTCTACATGCGGTTCGTTGAGTGGACGGAAAGCCGGGGATTGGCCCTGTACCCCGCCCAGGACGAGGCCATTATGGAGCTGGCCACGGGGGCCAACGTCATCCTGGCCACCCCCACCGGGTCCGGTAAGTCCCTGGTGGCCATCGCCGCCCATTTCCAGGCCATGGCCCTGGGCCAGCGCAGCTACTACACTGCACCGATCAAGGCGCTGGTTTCCGAGAAGTTCTTTGCCCTGTGTGACATTTTCGGCGCCGAGAACGTGGGCATGATCACGGGTGATTCAGGCGTCAACCAGGACGCGCCCATCATCTGCTGCACGGCCGAGATCCTGGCCAACACTGCCCTCCGTGAAGGCGCAGCCGCGGAACTCGGCACGGTGATCATGGACGAGTTCCATTTCTACTCGGATCCGCAGCGCGGCTGGGCCTGGCAGGTTCCCCTGCTGGAGCTCCCCCAGGCACAGTTCCTCCTGATGTCCGCCACGCTGGGCGACGTCAGCAGGTTCGAGGAAGGCCTCACGGCGCTGACGGGCCGTGCCACCACGACGGTGAGCTCTGCGGAACGGCCCATTCCGCTGCATTACTACTACCACGAGACCCCCGTGCACGAGACGCTGGAGGAACTGCTCTCCACCAGGCAGGTGCCGGTCTACGTGGTGCACTTCAGCCAGATCGAGGCCATTGACCGCGCCCAGACCCTGATGAGCATCAACGTCTGCACCCGTGAGGAAAAGGACAAGATTGCAGAGCTGATCGCCAACTTCCGGTTCGCGGCCGGTTTCGGCAAGACCCTGAACCGGCTGGTCCGCCACGGCATCGGCGTGCACCATGCCGGCATGCTGCCGAAGTACCGGCGGCTGGTGGAGCAGCTGGCCCAGGCGGGGCTGCTGAAGGTCATCTGCGGCACAGACACCTTGGGCGTCGGAATCAACGTGCCCATCCGGACCGTCCTGCTCACGGCCCTGAGCAAGTACGACGGCGTCCGCACCCGGCTGCTTAACTCCCGTGAGTTCCACCAGATTGCGGGCCGGGCAGGCCGGGCAGGTTACGACACCGCCGGGACCGTGGTGGTCCAGGCGCCTGAACACGTGACCGAGAACGTCAAGGCAATGGCCAAGGCCGTGGCCAAACACGGTGACGACCAGAAGAAGCTGCGCCAGGTGGTGAAGAAGAAGCCGCCCGAGGGGTTCGTCAGCTGGGGCGAGCCCACCTTCAAGCGGCTGGTCGAATCGGTGCCGGACCCGTTGACCTCCAGCTTCACGGTTACGCACGCGATGCTGATGAACCTGATGGAGCGGCCCGGGGACCCGTTTGCGGCCGCCCGCCGCCTGCTGACGGAAAACCACGAGACCCGGTCTTCCCAGCTGCAGCTGATGAAGAAGGCACTGGGCATCTACCGCGAACTGCTCGCCGCCGAGGTGGTGGAGCGGATTCCTGCCCGGGAGCAGGGACCGGACGGCCGGACCGTCCGGCTGACTGTCCACCTCCAGCCGAACTTCGCACTCAACCAGCCGCTGTCCCCCTTCGCACTGGCTGCGCTTGAACTCCTGGATCCTGAGTCGCCGTCGTACGCACTGGACGTGGTGTCCGTGATCGAGGCGACCCTGGAGAAGCCCCGGCAGATCCTGTCCGCCCAGCAGAAGAAGGCCCGCGGCGAGGCGGTGGCCGCCATGAAGGCGGACGGCATCGAATACGACCAGCGGATGGCCATGCTGGAGGAAGTGTCCTACCCCCAGCCCCTCGCGGAGATCCTCAGGGAAGCCTTCGAGGTGTACCGGAAGGCGGCCCCTTGGGTGGGCGACTTCGAGCTGGCCCCCAAGTCCGTGGTCCGGGACATGTATGAGCGCGCCATGAACTTTGGCGAGTTCGTGCAGTTCTACGGGCTGGCCCGTTCGGAGGGGATAGTCCTGCGCTACCTCGCGGACGCCTTCAAGGCCCTGCGGCAGACCGTTCCCCAGGACATGCTGCGCGACGACCTTGAGGACCTCATCGCCTGGCTCGGCGAACTGGTCCGCCAAGTGGACTCCAGCCTCCTGGACGAATGGGAGGAACTCGCCTCCGGCGCCGCCCCGACGCCGCACGACGCGCCTCCCCCGCCCCCGCCGTCGCTCACGTCCAACATCCGGGCGTTCCGGGTGATGGTGCGCAACGAGATGTTCCGCCGCGTGGAGCTGTTCGCCGACGAGGACGCGGCCGCATTGGGAGAACTCGACGGCGGAGCCGGCTGGGGCGCCGAACGCTGGGAAGATGCCCTGGACGACTACTTCGACGAACACGACGACATCGGGACCGGGCCCGATGCCCGCGGACCGGCGCTGCTCATGATCACGGAGGAAAAGGACCGGTGGAAGGTCCGGCAGATCTTTGAGGATCCTGCCGGCAACCACGACTGGGGGATTTCCGCCGAGGTGGACCTGGCTGCCTCGGACGAAACCGGTACGGCCGTGATCAGGGTGACGGAGGTCAACCGGCTCTGAACCGTGCCCTTGCCTGCGGCTGGCCGGTAAGCTCGAACAATGAGTGTAATCCGCCCCGCAACCCCGCACGACGTGCCCGCAATCCTTCGGATGATCCACGAATTGGCGCACTACGAGAAGGAACCTGACGCCGTCCGGAACACCCCGGAGATGCTGCGGCAGGTGCTGTTCGGCGAGAGCCCGCGTGTGTTCGCCGCCATGGCGGAGAACGCGGCGGGCGAAGTCCAGGGGTTCGCACTGTGGTTCCTGAACTATTCCACCTGGGAAGGCGTGCACGGGATCTACCTGGAGGACCTGTACGTCAGTCCGGAGGCCCGCGGCGAGGGGCACGGAAAGGCCCTGCTCCAGCACCTGGCCGCCACCGCCGTAGAGAACGGCTACGCAAGGGTTGAGTGGAGCGTCCTTGACTGGAATGAGCCGTCCATCAACTTCTACCGGCGCCTCGGCGCCAGGCCCATGGACGGGTGGTCCACCTTCCGGCTTACCGGCCAGGCCCTCGAACAGTTCGGCAGTGCCGTCCCCGCCGCCAATGGCTAGTGCGGGAATGCCCTCGCCGGCGGGTCCGGCGGTGCGGGCGGGGCATGAGGTAAGGGCGCAGCACCAGTTCCGCGGGATGCGTTCCACGGAGCACTTCTTCACGGTGCCGCTGGACCACTCTTCCCCCTCAGGCGAAACGATCACCGTTTTTGCCCGTGAGTACGTGTCGGCCGCGCACAGCGAGGAGGAGGCCGCGGACCTTCCCTGGCTCCTGTTCCTCCAGGGCGGTCCGGGCGGACGCGGCAACAGGTTTGGCTCACTGGGCGGCTGGAGCAAAGCGGCAGCCAAGGACTTCCGGATCCTGATGCTGGACCAGCGCGGAACAGGGCTGTCCACGCCTGCGGACCGGAACACCCTGCCGTTGCGGGGGCCCGCTGCGGACCAGGCCGCATACCTGGAGCACTTCCGTGCGGATTCCATCGTTGCCGACGCCGAGCTGATCCGGGACGCCCTGGGGTCCGGCCCGTGGACGGTCTACGGCCAGAGCTACGGCGGCTTCTGCGCGCTGACGTACCTGTCCTTTGCACCGGGGGGCCTTCGGGAAGTCCTGGTGACCGGTGGCCTTGCGCCGCTGGCGGGTCCGGCCGACGACGTGTACCGGGCCACGTTCCAGCGCGTGGCAGCCCGGAACGCGGAGTACTTCGGCTGGTACCCGGAGGACCGGGACATGGTCGACAGGATTGCCCGCCACCTGAGGAGCACCCCCGAGTTCCTTCCCGACGGCGGCCCGCTCACCGTAGAGCGCTTCCAGATGGTGGGTTCCTTCCTCGGCGGGAACACACGCGTGGACGCCCTGCATTACCTGCTGGAGGACGCCTTCACGGAGACCGCCCACGGCGTCCGGCTTTCGGATGCCTTCCTGGACCAGGTGCAGGGCATCGTTTCGCGCCGGTCAAACCCGCTCTATGCCCTGATGCATGAATCCATCTACGGCCAGGGGCAGGCCACTGGCTGGTCAGCGTGGCGGGTGCTGGAGGACTACCCGGAATTCCGGCCGGACGCCGAGCCGCTGCTGCTGACGGGCGAGATGGTTTATCCGTGGTACTTCGAGCAGGACCCGGCACTTCGGCCGCTCCGCGACGTGGCGGAACTGCTTGCGGCAAAGCCGGACTGGAAGCCGCTCTACGACGTTGCGCAACTGGCGGCCAACACCGTGCCGGTGGCTGCCGCCGTCTACTCGGACGACATCTACGTGGACCGGAAGCTCTCCCTTGAGACAGCGTCCGCGGTGCGGGGGTTGCAGGTCTGGGAGACCGGCGACTTCCACCATGACGGGATAGCCGACGACGGGGAAGGCATCTTCGCGCGGCTGCTGGGCATGGCGAGGTCAGGCGGCCGCTGACTGGCGCCGGCCCGCCATGACGGTCACGAACGCCGCGGCCAGGACGGCTGCGCCCACCACGCCGCCCAACAGGTTCAGGCCCAGATAGCCGATCCAGCTGAGGACCAGGCCGGAGACTGCCCCGCCCACGGCTCCGGCGGCGCCCATGAGCATGTCCGAAACGCCCTGCACCACCACCCGGGAGTCCTGGCCGACGCTCTCGGCGAGCAGGGTGGAACCGGACACCGTGGCTGCGGACCAGCCCAGGCCCAGCAGGACCAGGCCTGCCGCCACTGCTCCCGTGGACGCCTGGCCGAACCCTGCGACAGCCACGGCCGCGATGAGCAGGGTAAAGCCAATCATGATGGTCTGCGCCCTGCCGGCCTTGTCCGTCAGCCAGCCCATCACCGGTGACAATGCGAACATCCCGGCGATGTGCAGCGAGATGGTGAACCCGATGATCACCAGCACGTCGCCGGAAGCCGTGTGGCCGGCGTGGCTGGCGCCCGGCCCCTCCACCAGTTCCTGCAGGTGCAGTGGCGTCATGGACATCACACCCACCATCACGGCATGGGCTCCGATGACGGCGGCCACTGCCAGGAGGGCGGTGCGGGAGCCGCGGATGGCGCGGAGCCCGCGGACCAGCGAGCCGCCGTCGTGCTTTGCCCGTCCCCCGGTGCTTGCCCCCACGGCGCTGACGCCTGCTGCCGGCTGGTGCCTCTGTGCATCCTGGGCGGCGTTGCCGGCCTGCTGCGGGGCAAGTTCCCTGGCCAGCAGCAGCGGATCCGGCCGCAACCCGGCAAAAAGGAGGATGTTCGCCACCAGGAGGCCGGCGCCGGCAATCACGAAAGGTCCTGCCACGGGCGGAAGGCCCAGCGCCTGTCCTACCACGGTGCCTGGCTGGATGAGGTTGGGTCCGGTGACGGCACCGACGGTAACGGCCCACACCACGGCGGACAGGGCCCTGCCGCGGTGTTCGGGGTCCGCAAGGTCGACGGCGGCGAAGCGCGCCTGCAGGCTGGCGGCGGTACCCACTCCGATCCCGGCAGCACCAAGCACCAGCAGGATGAAAAGGCCGGACACCACCGCGAGCACCATCAGGGCCGTGCCTGCGAGGGCCGCGGACAGCCCGGCTACCTGTCCGATCCGTCGTCCCCTGCGGTCGGCCAGCGAGGCAAGCGGC
The DNA here is from genome assembly GCF_006151685.1 of Arthrobacter sp. BB-1. Classification (NCBI taxonomy): domain Bacteria; kingdom Bacillati; phylum Actinomycetota; class Actinomycetes; order Micrococcales; family Micrococcaceae; genus Arthrobacter; species Arthrobacter sp. BB-1. The sequence goes on along the minus strand of NZ_VDEV01000017.1, from coordinate 52,239 downwards.
AGGGCCGCCAGCGCGGCGCCGAGGGTCATGACCGTGGCAACGGCACCCGCCCAGGCACTGGAACCGGACAGCTCTACCGCGAGGATGGACCCGATGGAAACCGTGGCTCCGGTGCCGATTCCGCCAAAAACCTGGGCCGCGCTCAGCAGCACCACCGTGCGCCGCTGCACGTGGCGCACCCGTTGCTCCGCTATCAGGGTGGGGGCCATGTTCCGAGCATAGTCCTCGCCAGGCCGGCCCTGCAGTGGGAATTTAAAAGCGAAAATCCCGGCCGCAGGTGCGGCCGGGATTTCCCAGCTCAGGAGGACAGGGGACGCTTACTCGGCGTCGCTGTGGCTCCTCCGGGCATCTTCCTCGAGGCGGGGGTCCAGGTGTGCTTCCTTGGCTTTGGAGCTGACCAGGCTGGCGATCACGGCGATGACGATGGTGCCGACGATGACGGCCAGGGACACGAACGTGGGGATCTCGGGAGCCCATTCAATGTGCTGGCCGCCGTTGATGAACGGAAGTTCGTTGACGTGCATGGCGTGCAGGACCAGCTTGACGCCGATGAACGCGAGGATGAAGGACAGCGCGTGCTTCAGGTAGATCAGGCGGTTCATGAGGCCGCCGAGCAGGAAGTACAGCTGGCGCAGGCCCATCAGGGCGAACAGGTTGGCTGTGAACACGATGAAGGGGCTCTGGGTGAGGCCGAAGATGGCGGGGATGGAGTCGACGGCGAAGAGCAGGTCCGTGAGGCCGATGGTGATGAACACGATCAGCATGGGGGTGAAGACCTTCTTGCCGTTCACGGTGGTGCGCAGCTTGCCGCCGTCGAACTTCTCGGACATGGGGATGACCTTGCGGATCTTGGCGATCAGCGGGTTCTCCCGGTCTTCTTCATCCTCGCCTTCATCCTGGGCCTGCTTCCACGCAGTCCAGAGCAGGAATGCGCCGAAGATGTAGAACACCCAGCTGAACTGCTCGATCACGATCGCGCCGAGGAGGATGAAGATGCCGCGCAGGATCAGGGCGATGATGATGCCCACCATGAGCACTTCCTGCTGGTACTTCCGGGGCACCGAGAAACGGGCCATGATGATGATGAAGACAAACAGGTTGTCGATGCTGAGGCTGTATTCCGTCACCCAGCCGGCGACGAACTGGCCCCCGTATTCGGGGCCCGTGAAGGCGAACATGGCCCCGGCAAACACCAGGGCAAGGCTGACGTAAAACGCTACCCAGAGTCCGGCTTCCTTCATGGAAGGTTCATGGGGGCGCCGGACCACCAAAAGTAGGTCGATCAGGAGGATCAGGCCGAGGACGACAAGTGAGCCGACTTCGAACCAGACGGGCAATTCGAGCACAGGGTAGCCTTTCGCAGGGTACAGAGATGCGGTGTAAGTCTCTCCGGCCTGCCTGCGCACTTGGTGCTGAAACGGCGGCCCGCTACGCCCGGCGGGGCAACCATGCCCTGCGTGTTGACGATCGTAGCGCTCGGGATACTCCCCTACGTGACCTTAACTCTACCCCAGGCGGGCAGCCTGGCCGTCCCCCGTTGATGTTTGTGTCAGGCGTGCCCGGCGGCCTGCATCTGGCGCAGTTCCTTCTTCAGCTCGCTGACCTCGTCCCTGATCCTGGCTGCAACTTCGAACTGAAGTTCGGCGGCGGCGCCGTGCATCTGCTCCGTCAGCTGTTCGATCAGACCCACCAGGTCCTCCGCGGGCGCCGCGGCGAGGCCGTCCGAACGGACCTGGGCGGCACCCTTGGCGGCGGACTTCCGCTTTCCGCCCTTGGCCAGCCGGTTGTTGTTCAGCAGCTCCTGGGTATCGGCGTCTTCCTTGGCCAGTTGGTCCGTGATGTCGGCGATCTTCTTCCGCAGCGGCTGCGGGTCCACGCCGTGTTCGGTGTTGTAGGCAACCTGGATGGCGCGGCGCCGGTTGGTCTCGTCGATGGCCTGCGCCATGGAGTCCGTGATGCGGTCAGCGTACATGTGCACCTGGCCCGAGACGTTTCGGGCCGCGCGGCCGATGGTCTGGATCAGTGACGTGGAGGACCGCAGGAAGCCTTCCTTGTCGGCGTCGAGGATGCTGACAAGGGACACCTCGGGCAGGTCCAGGCCCTCGCGGAGCAGGTTGATGCCCACCAGGACGTCGAACTTGCCCATTCGGAGTTCGCGCAGCAGTTCCACGCGCCGCAGCGTGTCCACGTCGGAGTGCAGGTACTCCACCTTGATGCCGTGCCCCAGGAGGTAGTCCGTTAGGTCTTCGGCCATCCGCTTGGTCAGGGTGGTGACCAGGATCCGTTCGTTCTTCTCGGTGCGGGTCTTGATCTCGCCCAGCAGGTCGTCGATCTGGCCCTTGGTGGGCTTGACCACCACCTCGGGATCGATGAGGCCCGTAGGCCGGATGATCTGCTGCACAAAACCGTCGGCCTTGCCGAGTTCGTACTTGCCCGGAGTGGCCGACAGGTAGACGGTCTGGCCAACGCGTTCCAGGAATTCGTCCCACTTCAGCGGCCTGTTGTCCATGGCCGAGGGCAGGCGGAAGCCGAAGTCCACCAGGTTCCGCTTGCGGGACATGTCGCCTTCGTACATCGCGCCGATCTGCGGGATGGTCACGTGGGACTCGTCCACCACCAGGAGGAAGTCGTCCGGGAAGTAGTCCAGGAGGCAGTGGGGAGCGGTTCCGGGTGCGCGGCCGTCAATGTGCGCCGAATAGTTCTCGATGCCGTTGCAGAAGCCCATCTGCTGCATCATCTCAAGGTCGTACATGGTCCGCATCCGGAGCCGCTGCGCTTCCACCAGCTTGTTCTGGCTTTCCAGGACCTTCAGCCGGTCGGCAAGCTCATCCTCGATCCGCTTGATGGCCCGGGACATCCGCTCGGGGCCTGCTACGTAGTGCGAGGCGGGGAAGACATACATCTCCTCTTCGTCGCGGATCACCTCTCCGGTGAGCGGGTGGAGAGTCTGGATATTCTCGATCTCGTCCCCGAAGAACTCGATCCGGATGGCCAGTTCCTCGTACATCGGAATGATCTCCACAGTGTCCCCGCGGACGCGGAACGTGCCACGGTGGAAGTCCATGTCATTGCGCGCGTACTGCATGGACACGAATTTCCGGAGGAGGTCGTCCCGGTTCATCTCCGCCCCCTTGCGGAGCGTGACCATTCCGGCGATGTATTCCTCGGGCGTGCCCAGGCCGTAGATGCAGGAGACCGTGGCGACGACGATCACGTCGCGGCGGGTCAGCAGGGCGTTGGTGGCGGAGTGGCGGAGCCTTTCAACTTCCTCGTTGATGGAGGAGTCCTTCTCGATGAAGGTGTCCGTCTGGGCGACGTAGGCCTCGGGCTGGTAGTAGTCGTAGTAGGAGACGAAGTACTCCACCGCGTTGTTGGGCAGCAGCTCGCGGAATTCGTTGGCCAGCTGCGCCGCCAGGGTCTTGTTCTGGACCATCACCAGGGTGGGACGCTGCACCTGCTCGATCAGCCAGGCGGTGGTGGCACTCTTGCCTGTACCCGTGGCACCGAGCAGCACCACATCCTTCTCGCCGTTCTTGATGCGCTCCGTCAGTTCGGCAATGGCGGCGGGCTGGTCCCCGGCGGGCTTGAATTCGCTGATGACCTCGAAGGGCGCTACAACACGGTTGATATCCTGCGCAAGGCTCATGGATCTAATCTACAACCGGGCACCGACGCCAAGGGGCCAGTCCGTTACGGGCGAACAGCCCGCAGGTCCACGGTCGGGTCCACGGTCGGGTTTCAGGACGGGTACGACGGCGGCGCCCACCCGGTTTCCTCGGCCCAGGCGGACATAAGGGGCCAGGCAACGTCCGTGAACCACGGTTCCTTGGCCTCGGCGTACGCCCTGGTGCTTGCCGAGCCGGCAAAGCGCGCAGCGAGGTCCGCCTTGTGCGCCGCATAAAGCGTGCGTGCGGACGGCTCCGCCCGCAGCCAGTCACGGAACATCAAGGCAAAGCGCCAGCCATGCGAGCCCGCAACGCGGACGTGGACGTTGACCGGGCGCCCGGGATCCGCGTTGGCATGGAACCGTTTCTGCCACTGCCCGGGCTCCGGCGCCGTCGGCATGGGCGTATCGGACCCGGCGCCGGGGACCAGGGGGAAGCCGGCCGCGGCCAACAGGGGCGCAGCACGGTCTGCTGCGTCCAGGCCGGAAACCGCGACCTGCAGGTCTATGACGTCCTTCGCGGCCAGCCCTGGCACGGACGTGGAGCCGATATGGTCCACCGCCAGGATGAGCCCGGGGGCGGCTGACGCCAGCCTTGCCGAGATCCGGGCCGCCTCCTTTGCCCATTCCTCCCGGTAGGGCTCCAGGACGGGTCCGCAGTCCCTGGCCGCACGCGTCCGTGCGGCCAGGTTGTGGGCGAAGGGCACCAGCCGGCCGTCCCAGAGCCGGTCCACTTGGTCCAGCAGGTGCTGCACGCTGCCGGAGTTGTCCAGGACGACGTCGGCCGCGGCCAGCCGCTCCTCCCGCGTGGCCTGCGCGGCCATGCGGGCGCGGGCGGCGTCCTCCGTCATGCCGCGGTGCTCGAGCATCCGCTGCAGCCGCACATCGTCAGGAGCGTCCACCACCACAACCAGGTGGAAGTCGCTTCCCTGTCCGGTTTCCACCAGCAAGGGGATGTCCTGCACCACCACCGAGTCGCCGGGCGCAGCTTCCGCGATGGCCGCCGCGCGCGACCGGACCAGCGGGTGGACGATCCCATTCAGCACGGCCAGGCGGTCAGCATCTCCAAAGACCAGGGCGCCGAGCTTGGGACGGTCAAGCCGGCCGTCGGCACCAAGGACATCCCTGCCGAACTCCGCCACAATCCGGTTGAGGCCCTGCGTGCCCGGCTCCACCACTTCACGCGCCAACGCATCGGCATCCACGAGCACCGCGCCGCGTTCTTCCAGGCGTGAGGCAACCACTGACTTTCCGGAGGCAATGCCGCCCGTCAACCCGATCTTGAGCATCCCACCACCCTAATCCCCCGGCCCGGGTCAAGGGAGCGTCTGAAGTGCTACGGACCAGCCCCGGCCGGCAGTCATCAGGGACAACCGGCCAGGACGCGGGGGCCACTCCTAATTGCTCCGGTACATATTGCCCAGTGCATATTGGTTGGCCGTGATGCGGGAGTTGGCGCCAAGGAGGTCGTCCAGCTGCTGCAGACTGCGGATTTCCTCGGCGCTATAAGGCGCGGCTATTGAGCCAGCGAGCAGGTCTGTGCCGACGTCGGCCGTAGTCGTAGAGGCATGGGCGGGCGCGGCAACCACTGCTCCGGAGAAACCTGCTGCGGCAACAGTTGCGATGGAAAGGAACAGCTTCCTCTTATTGGCTCCACGGGACCGCTTGTCCCCAGCCGCGGGTCCGGCCAACTGGGCAGAAATGCGATGGTTTCCTTTGGACGTGAACAATGTACTGCTCCTTTCTTGCGGTGCCACTCCTGGTGAATGGCAGGGTTTACCCGACCGTTTTCGGTTCAGGCTTGCGCCGGATTCGGCGAAGAGTCGATTGAGGTGCACCAGAGATGGACGCCCATACGTCTTTTAAGCGGCGTCCGCACCGGACAAGGACCGCTCAAGCCGGCAGTCCGGCCAGATCTCTTCAGCCCAGTTTCTGCGGTAGTCGGAACTTGCAGTTGCTTGGCAGCCGGGCTGCCGATGAAGGTCTTCGGGCTCCGGTGCGAACTGGACCGGACCCCATTGATGAATGCCGCGGCTTGAGGCTTCTACCCGCTTCATGATCAGGCTCCCCCTTGCTGTTAGGACTGCTCTGCTGGCCCATTTCCTGCTGTTCCAAGAATCCCGCTGAAGCCTTAATCGATCCTTAATCCCGCAACACCGACCCCTACCCCACACCCTGCCGCCGGCCGGAACGAAGGTGCTGGTGCGGCTGGCCTCCGTTCCTGAACCGGCACTTCCCGCCTTGCCTGGTCGCGGGAGCTTGGGCCTAGACTGGGGCGGGTGCAAGAGGAAGACAGCAGGGCCACGGGCTACACCACCCTGGCGGCCGGGCCCGATTTCCGCCACGAGATCGAGATCAAGCGCTCGCGGTTCATCACCGTCCTGCGCCGTGCCGAAACAGAAGAAGCCGCACGTGACCTGGTGGCTGGCCTGCGCCGCGAATTCCATGACGCACGGCACCATTGCTCCGCCTTCATCATCGGCCCGGACCGGGACATCCAGCGATCCAATGACGACGGCGAGCCCTCGGGGACGGCGGGCATCCCGATGCTTGAGGCACTGGCCAAAAGGGAGACGCTGCCCGGGGTGGCCGACCTCAGTGACGTCAGTGCCGTCGTCGTGCGGTATTTCGGCGGTGTCCTGCTGGGGGCCGGCGGACTGGTACGCGCCTACTCGGAATCGGTCTCTTCCGCACTCTCCCTGGTGCCCGTGGTGCGCCGGAGCAGGCTGCGCATCTGTGCGGCCGAAGTGCCGCATGCTGTTGCCGGCCGGCTAGAGAACGACCTGCGCTCAGCGGGATTTGTGATGGCCGAAACCACGTATTCCGCCGGGCACACGGTCCTGCGCGTGGCCGTACCGGACCAGGCCGCAGCCATTGCAGCTGCCGCCGGGCGCTTGCAGCTGCTGACCGCCGGCAGCACCGCCCTCAGCATGGAAGGAACGGAGTGGGTGGATGTCCCCCTTGCCTGACGTGTTCCTGGTGGACGTCGACGAAGAGGTGCTGGACCGGCTCCTGGACCTTGCAAAGCGGGACGCCTCGCCCGATGAGGTGGCTCCCCCGCTCGGCGGGCCGGGCTGGAACCTGGAACGTACTGCCTGGTTCCTCAGCTACCATCGCGCCGCTGCGGAAGGCCTCGACGGGACGGCGGGAGAAAAGTCCTGGGGAATCCTGGCAGACGGTGCCCTGGCCGGCTCCATCCGGCTCAAGCGGGTGGACGCGGGCAACGGCCGGGAAACCGCAGAGACCGGCATCTGGCTTGGCAGGAGCTTCCGGTCCCGCGGCATCGGCAGCGCGGCTCTTCGCCTTGTCCTGGCGGAAGCCCGCGGCGCCGGAATCAAGGAGGTGACGGCCCGCACCTTGGCCGGAAACCGCGCTGCCCAGCGGATCCTTGCCGGCGCCGGCGCCCTCCTCACGCCCGACGACGACGGAACGGTCCGCGCCGTCGTCGCACTTTAAAGCAACAGACCCCCCGCCCGGAGGCAGGGGGTCTGTTGCCTGGCCCGGAAAAGTCCGGGCCGGTGGCAATTAGTTGCCGGTCAGCTTCTCGCGCAGGGCGGCGAGGGCCTCGTCGGAAGCAAGCGTGCCTGCACCGGCGTTGGACTCAGCAGCCGGCTCCGAGGAGTAGCTGGTGGTGCCGGAATCGCTCTCACCGGACGTTGCAGCAGCAGCGTCGTCGGCAGCGTGCTGGGCAACCTGCTTCTTGTGGGCTTCCCAACGGGTCTGGGCGTCAGCGTACTGCTGCTCCCAGGCGGCGCGCTGGTTCTCGTAGCCTTCAAGCCACTCGTTGGACTCGGGATCGAAACCCTCGGGGTACTTGTAGTTGCCCTCTTCGTCGTACTCTGCGGCCATGCCGTACAGAGCGGGATCGAATTCGGTGCTGTCGGCGTCGACGCCCTCGTTGGCCTGCTTGAGGGACAGCGAGATGCGGCGGCGCTCGAGGTCGATGTCGATGACCTTGACGAACAGTTCGTCACCAACGGAGACAACCTGCTCTGCCAGCTCCACGTGGCGGACGGCCAGCTCGGAGATGTGGACCAGGCCTTCGATGCCGTCTTCGACGCGGACGAACGCACCGAACGGAACGAGCTTGGTGACCTTACCCGGAACAACCTGGCCGAGGGCGTGGGTGCGGGCGAAGGTCTGCCACGGGTCTTCCTGCGTAGCCTTGAGCGACAGGGAGACGCGCTCGCGGTCCAGGTCCACCTCGAGAACCTCGACGGTGACTTCCTGGCCAACCTCGACAACCTCGGACGGGTGGTCGATGTGCTTCCAGGACAGCTCGGAAACGTGAACCAGACCGTCTACGCCGCCCAGGTCCACGAAGGCACCGAAGTTGACGATGGAGGAAACGACGCCGGGACGGACCTGGCCCTTTTCCAGCTTGTTGAGGAACGTGGAGCGGACCTCGGACTGGGTCTGCTCGAGCCATGCACGGCGGGACAGGACCACGTTGTTGCGGTTCTTGTCCAGCTCGATGATCTTGGCTTCGATCTGCTGGCCGATGTACGGAGCCAGGTCGCGCACACGGCGCATCTCGACGAGGGATGCGGGCAGGAAGCCGCGCAGGCCGATGTCGAGGATAAGACCACCCTTGACAACCTCGATGACGGTACCGGTGACAACACCGTCTTCTTCCTTGACCTTCTCGATGTCGCCCCAGGCACGCTCGTACTGAGCGCGCTTCTTGGAGAGGATCAGGCGGCCTTCTTTGTCTTCCTTGGTGAGCACCAGGGCTTCGACCTGATCGCCAACGGAGACAACGTCTCCGGGATCAACGTCGTGCTTGATGGAAAGCTCGCGGGAGGGGATGACACCTTCGGTCTTGTAACCGATGTCGAGCAGGACTTCATCGCGGTCGACCTTGACGACTGTACCTTCGACGAGGTCTCCGTCGTTGAAGTACTTGATGGTCGCGTCGACTGCTGCGAGGAAGTCCTCAGCGGTACCGATGTCGTTAATGGCGACTACGGGGGTACCGGGCTTCTCGGTGGAGGTGATGGTCATGTAGTAGGGGCTCCGTTGTGGATAGTTAGTCGGTCAGGCAAACCGGCGCGCCCGCGTTATGGAACGCAGGCGCGATTTGCGGTGAATCCGACGGATCCTCCGGGTCATCCTGATTTTGTGGATTGCTGAGAATATTGAACTGCAAATACGTGCACGTGGTACACGCCCGTTTATTCTAGTCGCTGCCCGCAACACGGGTCAAAAGCGGCCCCGCCTGGAGCAGGTCCGCGGCCCCTAGAAGTGGGTGAGGCAGTGCGTTGCCCGCTCGACGGCGAACATTTGCCGGGCCTTCAGCGCGGAGCCTGCGGTGTGCTCCCGGATTTTGCCCGCTGCTGCCAGCGTGACTGGACTGACCCCGCCGACGTAGATGGAGGACAGGGCCGAGACGTCCAGGGTCAGGTCCGCGTCCGCGGTCCCAGGCAAGCGCTCGACGGCGGCCTCGCCGCCGTCGGCGGAAAGGGCGTAGGTCCCGGCCGTGAGGCCGAGCGGGTCCAGGACCTTCAGTGCCAGGCGGCCTTCCGTGGGGTAGTGCCGCCCGGCCAGCGCGTTGGGGACATCGAGGATGCGCAGCCAGAGCATGTCCCGGCTGTCCGACGAGTCGATGCAGCGGGGGTCGTCCAGGGCCCAGGCCAGCGGATCGTCCAAGGGGGCTTCCGTCCAGGACACACGCTCCACCAGGTCAATGGCGCCCAGGAACTGCCAGAGCTCCAGGTAGGCATCATTGCTGCCGGCCACCAGGTCCACCACTTCCACCGTGTAGGGCTCGGTGTCCCAGCCGAGGAACTTGTAGGAGACATAGCCGTCGATGTTCCCGGCGGGCCCGTAGTGGAGCGCCACCTTGACGGCGGGGTCTTCCTTGCCGTCGCGTCCCAGCGCACCCGATGCAAGCTGCCGGTACCAGTCCTGCCGGCCTATGGACCCTGGGGTCAGCCGGTGCACCCGGCCGAACACCTCCGGAGCCAGCTGCAGCAGCGCCCTGGGGTCGGCCACCTCCACCGTGCCGGTGGCCTGGTGCCGGAGGCTGAACCGGGCAGTGGTGTCCACCTTGACGTTGCGTTCAAAGCTGGCCACGCCGTAGCCGAACCGGCCGTAGATGGTTCCCTCGGAGGCGGTCAGCGCCGCCACCGGCACGCCGTCGTCCTTTGCCAGCTGCAGGTCCTCGCTCATCATGCGCCGCAGCAGGCCGCGGCGCCGGTGCGACGTACGGACGGTAACAGCGGTGACCAGGTGGGCTTCCACCAGGCGCCCGAAGCCCACGTTGAGGGTATTGCGCATTGTGCCGAAAGTGGCCACCGGCACGTCCGCGGGCAACGACGACGGCGCTACCGGGCCCGTTTGGTAGGCGCCGGTAAGCACGCGCTGATCGGCCTCATACGTTTCGAGCGTCTTTGCGACGTGTTCCGGCGTCCGGGTGGATTCGTGGAACCCGAAGGATACGGCGCGGCTCCAGGTTTCCGCCTCGGCGTAACCGTCCTTGCCCTTTGACACCGCGCCGAAGCGCCGGATTTCGTAGTTTCCACTCAGATCAGCCACGCACCTGAGCCTAGCCAAGATCCCCGGCGCCTGGCCAGCATCAACACACGCTAGTGCCCGGCGTCGTACCAGCTGGGGCCGACGCCGATCTGGACCTCCAGCGGGACGCTCAGGTCCGCGGCGGCAGCCATCTGCTCGGTCACCAGCTTCTCTACGGCCTCCCGCTCACCGGTTGCCACTTCGAGCACGAGTTCGTCGTGGACCTGGAGCAGCATCCGTGATTTCAGCCCCTGTGCCTTCAGCTCCGCGTGCACGCCCAGCATGGCGCGCTTGATGATGTCCGCGGCCGAGCCCTGGATGGGGCTGTTCAAGGCGATGCGTTCGGCGTTCTCCCGCAACTGCCTGTCCGTGCTGGTGAGGTCCGGCAGGTACCGGCGCCGTCCCTCGATGGTCGCCGTGTAGCCGTCCACGCGGGCCTGGTCCACCACGCCGCGGAGGTAGTCGCGAACAGCGCCGAAGCGGTCGAAGTAGTCCTTCATCAGGGTGCGTGCCTCGTCCACCGAGATCTCCAGCTGCTTGGACAGGCCGAACGACGTCAGCCCGTAGGCCAGCCCGTAGGACATTGCCTTCACCTTGGAGCGCATGGCGCTGGTGACCTCTTCCGTGGGCACGTGGAAAATGTTCGAGCCGACGAACCGGTGCAGGTCCTCGCCGTCCCTGTATGCCTGGATCAGGCCCTGGTCTCCAGACAGGTGGGCCATGATGCGCATTTCGATCTGGGAGTAGTCGGCGGACAGCAGGCATTCATAGCCCTCCCCCACCACGAAGATCCCGCGGACCCGGCGGCCTTCCTCGCTGCGGATGGGGATGTTCTGCAGGTTGGGGTTGTTGGAGGAGATCCGGCCCGTGGCTGCCACATTCTGGGCATAGGTGGTGTGGATACGGCCGTCCTCGGCCACGGACTTCTTGAGCGATTCCAGCATCTGGCTCAGCTTGGCGGCCTCGCGGTGTGCCATCAGCTGCACCAGGAATTCGTGGCCCGTCTTTTCCAGGAGGTTCTTCAGCGATGCGGCATCCGTGGTGTAGCCGGACTTGATCTTCTTGGTCTTGGGCAGCTGGAGTTCGTCGAACAGCACGGTCTGCAGCTGTTTCGGCGAACCCAGGTTAACCTCGTGGCCGATCGCCGCAAACGCCTGTTCCTGCGCGTGGTCGATCACCCGGGCAAGGTCGGCGAGCTGATCGTCCAACCTGGCCATATCGATGCCGATGCCGGCGAGTTCCATGTCCGCCAGGACGCGGCTGACCGGCAGTTCAAGGGTGGACAGCAGTTCCTCGGCCCGGCGCTCCTTCAGCTCCCCCTCGAAGTAGCCGCTGAGGGCAAGGACGACGGCGGCCGCCTGGACCAGGGCGTCGGCGGCGGCATCGTCCTCCCCGTCGAAGGAGAGCTCCAGCTGCCCTGCCTTGGCCGTGGCGGCAGGGATCCCCACGTTGAGGTGGTGCTGGGCAAGCTCGGCGAGCTCGTAGGTGCGCCGGTCCGGCTGGATGAGGTAGCCGGAGATGGAGGTGTCATCCACCACGCCTTCCAACTCCAGTCCACGGGACGTCAGGGCTTTCAGGGCGGCCTTGAAGCCGTGCAGGACCTTCGGCGATTCCGGGTCCCGCAGCCAGCTGGCCAGGACGTTTTCCGATTCGGCGTCCTGGTTCGACAGGTCGATATAGGCGGCGGCACCGTCCCGGACAATGGCCAGCGCGGCGGCGTCCTCGCCGATCCGACCCGGGACAAGGTCGACGGCGACGGCGGAGCGCTGCCCCGCTCCGCCGTCGAGGAACGCTGACAACTCCGCGGCATTTGCCGGCACGGCGTACTCCGGCGTGTCGATGCTTTCCCGGTCCGCAGCTGGCTTGTCCTCGTCTCCGTAGAGCGCGAAGAGCCGGCTGCGGATGGTCTTGAACTCGAGCTTGTCGAACAGGTCCTCGAGGGCGGCCTGGTCCGGCCGCGGCTGATACAGGTCGTCCAGCGTGACAGGAAGCTCAAGGTCCGTGTGCAGCTGGTTCAGGCGGCGGTTCCGCTTGACGGCGTCGACGTTTTCGCGCAGCGCATCGCCCACCTTTCCGCCGATGGAATCCAGGTGCTCCAGGACGCCTTCGAGTCCGCCGTAAAGATTGATCCACTTGGCCGCCGTCTTGGGCCCGACGCCGGGCACGCCCGGGAGGTTGTCCGCAGTTTCGCCCACCAGCGCCGCGAGATCCGAGTACCGGCTGGGGCTGACGAAGTATTTTGCCTCGATGGCGGCGGCGTCCATCCGCGGGATGTCGCTGACGCCCTTCCTGGGGTACAGCACAAAAACGTTGTCGGTGATGAGCTGGAACGCGTCCCTGTCACCTGACACGAGCAGCACCTCGAACCCGGCTTTTTCACCCATTGCCGCGAGGGTGGCAAGAATGTCATCAGCTTCGTAGCCGGGCATGGTGATGGTCTTGATGCCCCAGGCCTGCATGACCTGCGCAATGAGGTCGATCTGGTTGTTCATCTCCCGGGGCGTCTCGTTCCGGCCGCCCTTGTATTCGCTGTACTCAGTCTTGCGGTGGGTGGACTCATCCGAGACGTCGAAGGCCACCGCGATGTGGGTGGGCTGCTGCTCCTTGATGAGGTTGATCAGCATGGAGGTGAAGCCGTGAATCGCGTTGGTGTGCTGCCCGTTGGTGGTTGAGAACTTGTCCGCGGGCAGCGCAAAAAACGCGCGGAAGGCCATGGAATGTCCGTCCAGCACCAAAAGCCGCGGCTGGTCCGTCATGGGTACTACGGGGGCCACTGTTGCTGAAACCGAGCCACCTGCCTGCGCCGGAAGCTTGTCCTGGCCTGCGCCTTCCCCATCTGCAGCGTCCTCAAGGGGGGTGGAGCCCTGCGGTGCTTTGTCCTTCTGCAGGGTTTGGGACGGGAAAGGGGCCGGTTTGGTTGTTTCACTCACAGGTGCCAGCCTAGTTGCCATGATGGACAATTTCACGCCCGGCCCTTTCGCCGGGGAGCTTGCCGCCGCCGGGATCCCTGAGCACCTGCACGGTTGGCTGGGCCGGTTCGGGATCGGCGCCCTGGTGGTGAAAATGGGGATTCACTTCCTGGAGATGAGCCCCGAGCGGAGCGTTGCCACCATGCCCGTGGAGGGCAATACCCAGGTAGCCGGAATCCTCCATGGCGGCGCCCACGTGGTGCTTGCCGAGACTCTAGGTTCCTTTGCTTCGGGCATGCATGCGGGACCGGACCGCCACGCCGTCGGCATCGAGGTCAATGCCACGCACCACCGCTCCATCGCCGCGGGCACTGTGACTGGAACATGCACCGCCATCCACTTGGGCAGGACCTTGGCGACCCACGAAATTGTGATCACGGACGAGCAGGGCCGCAGGCTGTCCACGGCCCGCATCACGAACATGATCCGGGACAACGCCCCGGCTCGGCAGGACTAGCCGCGCCGGCTCGACAGGACTGGCCGCGGCTCCTTCAGCACCCCGCGAGATGGACTAAAAGGGCAACCCCGGCACCGGCGTTTGCCATCAAATGCCATCTCGCGTGGGAGCGGCCATACACACCTGGTCTGGGCGGAGCCCTCGCGTCAAAATGTCAGACCCCCTAGTCATGATGGGTTTATGGGGAAAGCGGCGGTGGCGAAGGCGTTTGAGGACATCAACGCGGCTGTTGCTGTGCTCAGGGCGGAGGCGGTTGGGTGCGGTTCGGAGCCGTTTTCGGCAGCTGATCCGTTGGCCGGGCTGGCTGATGGGTGCCTGGAGATCCTTGCCGGAGCCGCCGGGGTCCAGGCCCGGATAGCGGGTCTGGTGGCCAACGCTGCGGGGACGTACGCCGGTACCGCCCGTGCGGCCGCTCCGCCGGACGCCCCGGTGCAAGCACAGGAAATGGCAATCGCAGCCGAGATCAGCTGTGTCATGGCCATCGGGGACCGGGCCGCTGGCGCCCTGCTGGCCCGGTCCCACGCCCTGACCACCACCCTGCCCCGCACCCTCGCAGCCCTGCACAACGGAACAATCTCCTGGCAGCACGCCACAGTCATGGTGGACGAGGCCGCAACCCTTCACCCCGCCGGCGCCGCCGCCCTGGAAGCCTACTTCCTGGACCCGCGCACACCACAACCGGGCACGGCCGCCGCCATTGGCCAGATGCCGGCGTACCGGTTCCGCGCCAAAGCCCGGACATGGCGGGAACGCCACCACGCCGAATCCATCGAGAAGCGGCACGCCAAGGGTGTGGCTGACCGGCGGGTCGAATACCGGCCGGACCAGGACGGCATGGCCTGGCTCTCCGCCTACCTGCCCGCCCACCACGCCACAGCGGCCTGGAACCGGCTCACCGCCATCTCCCGCAGAAGGCAGGGACCGGACGAGGCCCGCACCCTGACCCAGCTCCGGGCCGACACCTTCGCCGAAGCACTTCTCACCAGCGGGAACAGCCGGAGGAACGGGCCAAACGGTGACGGGCACGGCGCCGGGTGCGGCGACGGGCACGACGCGGGCGGTTCCGGGGGCGGTTCCGGGGGCGGGGAGGCGTCAGGTCCGGGCCCGTCGTCTTCGATTCGGCCGCAGGTGCTGGTCACCGTGCCCGTGTTCTCCCTGATCGGCCTCACGGACGAGCCCGCAGTGCTGGACGGGCACGGCCCCATCCCGGCCTCCATGGCACGGGACCTCGTCGCCGGCGGAGCGGACTCGTTCCACCGGGTACTCGTTGACCCGCGGGACGGAGCACCCCTGGAAATCGGCCGCACCAGCTACCGGGTAACCAAGGCGATGCGGACCTGGCTCAGGCTCAGGGACGGAAAATGCCCCTTCCCCGGCTGCAGCAACAGCTCCCTGGACAACGAAGCCGACCACCTCCTCGCCTGGCACCAAGGCGGCACCACCGGAATCAGCAACCTGGGCCAGCCCTGCCCAAAACACCACAAGCTCCGCCACACCAGCGGCTGGAAACCCACCCCCGCCACCACAACAAAACCACCCGGCTGGACCTCACCCACCGGCCGCCACTACACAAGCGAACACCAAGACTGGGAACCACCCCACTGGCCCCGGCAACTGGAGCCCGTCACCGGCCGGCCGCCGGACTACGCCTACACCAGGCTCTCCCCAGGAGAAGACGCCCTGACGCGCATCCTGCGCGCCCACGGCTAACAGCACAGCAAGCCGCCGCAGGGCCATTCCCGCGATCGATGAATGCGCGCATGATGATCCCAGCCGGGTCCGTTGGCCGATGCGGAGCGAACCTCTGCGCGGGTTCATTTCCCCGCCGCTCCCTGAAGTCAGCGGTTAGAGTCCGCAGATCGCGGCAGCGGCCCCAGGCTCAGCTGGCAGGTTTCGGTGCGGCGGTCGTTCAGGAGGCGGCCACTCCGTTCAGGAGGCGGCGTCCGTTCAGGAAGCGGCGTCCGTTCAGGAACCCGCCACTCCGTTCAGGAAGCGGGCACTCCGTTCAGGAAGCGGCGTCCGTTCAGGAGGCGGCGTGTCCGTTCAGAAGGTACCGCAGCTCCACGATTCCCCGGCCCATGGTGCGGGAGGCTGCCAACTCGAGCGGCGGCGTCGGGCCTGCCAGCGGAAGAAGCCGCTTGCCGTCCCCCAGCACCACCGGAATGACGGAAAGGATCAACTCGTCGAGCAGCCCGGCTGAGGCGAACTGGGCGGCAAGGTTCCCGCCGCCCACCACCCAGATGTTCTTCCCGCCTGCGGCCTGTTCGAGGTCCGGGAGGAACTCGGTGATTTCGCCGCGGACGAAGGTGGTGTTGGAACCTGCCGGAGCCGTGTACTCATGGTGAGTGAACACGTAGGAGGGTGTGCCCTGGTACGGCCAGTTGCCGGGCTCGTGCTCCAGCAACCAGGCGTAGGTGCCGCCGCCCATGACGATGCAGCCAACATCCGCCATGAACGTCTCGTAGCTTTCCTTGCCGCCCTCAAAACCGTCGAACTGCAAAAGCCAGCCCAGGTCATCAGTGGGCGTGGCAATAAAGCCGTCCAGGGACGCGGCGACGTAGTACTGGATGCGTGGCATGGAGCAAGCCTAGCCAACGGCACCAGCACCTGCCAGAGGCGGGATCAGCCGGAAAAGTACGGAATGATCAGGTACAGCCCGAAGAGCACTGCCAGGCCGCACAGGCCGAAGCAGATGTAGGCGAAGGTGCGCTTGATGCCCGGGGACATCTGCTGCGGATCACCGGCGATGGCCGTCAGCCTGACTCCGAGGGAGTAGAGGACAACCACGGTCACGGCCGCCGCCAGGGTGGCCCCGGCTACGGTCAGCAGTTCCAGCCACTTCATCGTTGGGCATCCTTCGTGTTGATGGCGTCGGCTTCCGCCTGCGTGCCGGCTTCGGTCTTCTTGTTGGCCTCGGCGTCTGCCTTGGACTTGGCGTGCGCGCGGGCCCGTGCCAGGGCCTTCTTCTTGGCAAACCGGACGGCCTGTCCGGCTTCCTCCACCTCGATGGCGTTGTGGTGGCCGACGGCGGATTTGCGTGAATAGAAGAACATGAACAGCACAGCGGAGGTGCCGGCAACGGCGGCAATCAACACGCCCACCACGCCCGTCTTGACCAGCAAGGCAGTCAGGGCGCCCACAATTCCTGCGGCGGGAAGAGTGAAGAGCCAGCCGAGGGCGATCTTGCCCACCATGTTCCACCGAACGCTGGTCCCCTTGCGGCCCATGCCCGAGCCGATGACGGAACCCGAGGCAACCTGGGTGGTGGAGAGCGCAAAGCCCAGGTGTGAGGACGCAAGGATGGCGGAAGCGGTGCTGGTTTCGGCCGCGAAGCCCTGGGCAGGCTTCACCTCGGTTAGGCCGGCCCCCATGGTGCGGATGATGCGCCACCCGCCGGCGTATGTGCCCACGGCGATGGCCAGGGCACAGGCCGCGATAACCCAGAGCTGGGGCCCCGAGCCGGCCTCCTGGGTTCCGGCGGCAATCAGGACCAGCGTGATGATGCCCATGGTCTTCTGGGCGTCGTTGGTGCCGTGGGCCAGCGCAACCAGGCTGGACGTGAAGATCTGGCCGGTCCGGAAGCCGCCGCGCTTCTGCGTGAGCTTGCTCCCGGTCTCGGGATCGTGGCGCGAGGTCAGCGCGTAGGCAAGGCGTGTGCAGATGTAGGCGACGATGCCGGCAATCAGCGGTGCGAAGATCGCCGGAAGAATGACCTTCTGGAGGAGGCCTTCAAGGTTGATGGAGTTGAAGCCGATGCCGGCGATGGCGGCACCGATAAGGCCGCCGAACAAGGCATGCGACGAACTCGACGGAAGGCCCTTGAGCCAGGTGATCATGTTCCAGAGGATGGCACCCATCAGGCCGGCGAAGATAATCTCCGGGGTGATCTGGATGCCGTCCGACCCCTCACGGATGATTCCGCCGGACACCGTCTTGGCCACCTCAGTGGAAAGGAATGCACCCACGAGGTTCAGGATGGCCGCCAGCGTCACAGCGGTTTTTGGCTTGATGGCGCCAGTCGCAATGGGCGTAGCCATGGCATTCGCGGTGTCATGGAAGCCGTTAGTGAAATCGAAAAATAGTGCCAGTGCGATGACCAGCGCCACCATGAAGGTGATATCCACCTGTTGCCCAATCTGCAGAGTCGACGTCAAGCAGTTTCTTTTCCCCCGGCCGCCCTACCCAGTTAATTCACCAGCTGTTCGCTTGGAATGACTGGCGGCGTTAACCTGGCCCGGCGTGAAACCCTATCGATCGTACGCGTACCCAACATCAGGTCAAAACAACGGCCGTTCGAGAAACGTCCGTACCCGCTCCAGCTCCCCGGGCGAGATGCCTCGCCTGGGATCGGGAGAAACGGCCAGGATGCGCCGGCCGAGGAACCTGGCCCAGGACTGGGCCTCCGCCTCGAACGCCAGCTGGTCATCGACCCAGGCGACGCCCTCAGGGCTGGCGGCTTCCACGTCATCCTGGATGGCACGAAGCTTCCACCAGCCTGCTCCGGCGCCCGTCCCGGCCGAAGTCAGGTAGGGCCACTGAGCCCCATTCAGTCCAATGGCCGGACACAGGTACTGCGGGGCAAGTTCCTCCCAACTGGTCAGCCAGACACAGCGCACCCCCGCCATCGCGGCGATGCCGTTCAGCCCGTCCACCAGTTCCGGCGCGTAGGCCACGGGCAGGAGTCCCGCATCGGCGTACTTCCAGCTGGATCCCCAACCGCTGTGTCCGTCCGGCCCGAACGGGCAGACGACGCCGTCAACGTCGAGATAGAGCGTGCGGGTCATGCCCGGTCCAAACCGGAAACCTAGCTTTGCCGGACGTCCGGTTGGCGGCCGGCGCCCAGCCCGGGCATGATCCGCTCCTCGAGGGCAGCCAGCGCGGCATCTGGCAGCACGATCAGTCCGTCCAGCTCGCGGCGTGCCCGCTTGTACGCGGCCTGCCGTTCGGCCGGTGTGGCGGCGTGGTCCCCGGCAATCCTGAGCAATTGCCTGGCAGTGGAAAGCCGTTCCCGCTCCCGCCCGCTGAACCTGCCGTCCTTGATCCGCCGGGCCTCCCTCTCTGCCACGTCCAGGGCCACCGCGAAGGTGTTGACGGCCTGCCTGTAGGACTCCAGGCGCGACGGCGAGGTGATCTCCTGTGCCGAGGCGGGGCGCTGGCCGTCGGCTTCCCGTTTCGCGCGAAGGAAGGCCACCGTGAGCGGTTCCCGGACATCGGTCATGAGGGGAAAGTCGATGAGCTTGCCGACATCCAGTTCGTAGTCGAGCCAGCGCTTGTTGACGGCGTCATGGGTGGCCCTTAGGGCTTCCACCTCCGCCGCCGATGCCCGCTCAGCTTCCCGTGCCTCGTTCTTGAGCTTGTAGAGTTCCACCCTTCGCTGATGCCGCCGTTCCCCGGCTTTGCGCCAGGAATTGGCCCAGTGCCCGGTCAGGGCAGTCAACGGAAAGACGAGCCACCATTTATCGGACAGGAACTCAAGGACTGACTCCACGCGTACATCCTCGCACCGGCCCGCATTCCGCTCAAGAACCGGCGGGAGGACGTACCGCCGGCTTCGCGGCAGCGGGGACGAACCGGCTTAGGGTGCTCCGGTGACGCCCTGGGGGCTGTTGACGTTGACCAGCCAGGCCACACCGAACCGGTCGGTGCACATCCCGAAGATGTCTCCCCAGGGCGCCTGTTCCATCGGAACGGTCACGGTTCCGCCGTCGCCGCTGAGTTTCTCGTAGTACCCCCGCAGTTCCGCTTCATCGTCGCCGCTGAGGGAGATCGAGATGGATGACCCGGGGGTGTACCCCATGCTGTTCGGCGTGTCCGCCCCCATCAGCACCATCCCCTGGGTGGTGGTCAGCATGCCGTGCATGATCTTGTCCGACTCGGCTGGGTCGTCGCTGGCCTGGAACTCCCCGAAAGTGCTCAGGGCCAGATCGCCGCCGAAAACGGACTGGTAGAAGGTCATCGCCTCGCGGGCGTTGTCGCGGAAGCTGATGTAGGGGTTGAGGGTGGTCGGCATGGTGGATCTCCTTGAGTGGGGACGGAACATGGTGGAACCAGACAACATCCTGCCTCAAACGAACGGCGGGTGGTAGGGGATGCCGGCCGGTAGTGCGCGAGGGCCGGCCGGGCCGTAGGCTCAGGGTCATGGCCAGATACTTTGACGTTCACCCCCAGGACCCCCAGCCCCGCGCCATCAGCCAGGCAGTCAAGATAGTGCTCGACGGCGGGCTGATCGCCTATCCCACGGATTCCTGCTATGCGCTGGGCGCGCAGATAGGCAACAGGGATGCCCTGGACCGGATCAGGAGCATCCGCCGGCTGGATGACAAGCACCACTTCACGCTGGTCTGCCGGGATTTCGCCCAGCTGGGCCAGTTTGTGCACATCGGGAACGATGTCTTTCGCACCATCAAGGCCGTCACCCCGGGCGGCTACACCTTCATCCTTCCGGCCACCAAGGAAGTCCCGAAGCGCCTGCTGCATCCCAAGAAGAAGACTGTTGGCGTCAGAATCCCGGACAACCGGGTGGTTCAGGCCTTGCTCGCGGAACTCGGTGAGCCATTGCTTTCAAGCACCCTGCTGCTGCCGGACGAGGAGGATCCGATGACCCAGGGATGGGAGATCAAGGAGCGCCTGGACCATCAGGTGGACGCTGTGATTGACGCGGGCGACTGCGGATCAGAACCCACCACGGTGGTGGACTTTTCCAGCGGCGTGGCGGAGGTTGTCCGGCGCGGCACCGGTGATCCTTCCCGGTTCGAATAGCTGCCGCAAGGAGCTATTGGGATAAGGGCTGCTGGCGACGGCGGCCCTTGCCTTCCGTTTTTCGGCTACTCCTGCTTCCGCGCCCGGCTTGGCTGGACCCTGGGCGGCTCGCCCGGCATCTTTGGGTAGTCCGGCGGAAAGGGAAGCTCGCCCAGCCCGGCCTTGAGGTCCCGCTCCCACCACCCGAGCAGCGTGTCGATGGTTCCGGGGTTCCTGCCCATGTCCGCCCACGGGTCGCCGATCGTCTTGAGCCGGTCCGGGACGGTGAGGATGGTGAAGTCCTTGGGATCCACGCCGGCCAGTTCATCCCAGGCGATGGGGCAGGACACCGGGGCGTGCGGCAGCGGCCGCGGGCTGTAAGCGCCGGCGATGGTGCGGTCCCGGTTGGCCTGGTTGAAGTCCACGAATACGCGCTCGCCCCGTTCTTCCTTCCACCAGGCGGTGGTGACCTTATCCGGCATCCGGCGCTCCAGTTCGCGCGCCGCCGCTATGACAGCGTGCCGGACGTCAAGGAATTCCCGGGTGGGCTCTACGGGCGCGTAGACATGCAGCCCGCGGTTTCCCGAGGTCTTGATGAAGCAGTCAAGGCCAGCCTCAGCCAGGACCTCCTTCAACGCGATCGCGGCAGGGATGGCGTCGTCGAAATCAGTTCCCGGCTGGGGGTCGAGGTCGATGCGCAGCTGGTCGGGGTTGTCAGTGTTGTCTGCCCGGGAAGGCCAAGGGTGGAAAACGATGGTGTTCATCTGCACCGCCCAGACGGCGGCCGCGGGTTCGTCCAGGATGAGCATGGGATGGGAGCGCGCGCTGGGGAAAACTACCTTGGTGGACCGGACGAACTCCGGCGCGCCCTTCGGCGGGTTCTTGGAGAAGAACATCTCGCCGTCGATGGTGCCCGAGAACCGCTGCAGGGCAACGGGCCTGCCGCCGTTGGCCGCGATGAACGCTTCCCCAACATCGCAGATGTACCGCGCCAGGTCGAGTTTGGTGATCCCCGGCTCTGGCCAAATGACCCTGCTGGGGCTGGAGATGCGCATTTCGCGCTCACCGTTCGGACCCTGGACTGTGAGGGTGGTCTGTTCGCTCGCCATGGGGACAACGTACACCCCTGCCACAGGAGGCCGGCAGATTTGGGCGGCCCGTCCGGCATGATGGACGCATGTCAGCTTCTGAAACCGACCTCCGCATCCCGGTGGGTGAAGTTATGGTCTCCGGTGCCTACGCCCGCCCCGAAAGCCCGTCCGCCACGGTGGTGGTGGCCCACGGTGCCGGCGCAGGCATGGAGCATCCCTTCCTGCGCGGATTCACGGACGCACTGAACTCCCTGGGCCTGGCAACCCTCCGCTTCAACTTCCCCTACCGGGAAGCCGGCAGGAAGTTCCCGGACCGCCCACCGGTGGCCATCGCAACCTGGCGGGCAGCCATGGGGGCGGCGGCGGGCCAGGCGGCGGAACACGGCGACACCGGCACCCCGTGGGCGGCGGGCAAGTCCTTCGGCGGTCGGATGGCCTCGATGGCCGTGGCGGAGGGGATGGAAGCCGCAGGACTGGTCTACCTGGGGTACCCCCTCCATCCGCCGGGAAAGCCGGACAAAGTGCGGGACGAACACCTGTATGGCATCACGTCACCCATGCTCTTCCTGCAGGGCAGCCGGGATACCTTCGCCACCCCCGGAATCCTTGAGGACGTGGTGCGGCGGATCGGACCGTCAGCAGTCCTGCAGTGGGTGGAGGGCGGCGACCATTCGTTTGCGGTAGCCGGCGCCAAGCGTTCGGCCGCGGAAGTGGGCGCATCCCTGGCGGAGCCCGTGGCTGGCTTCATCCGCACCTCCAGCTGATCCGGAGCGGCAACTCATCCTGGCCCTCCCAAAGGCTGGCCCTGGGCGATGCCCTGCTCTCAGGCGGCTTCCTCGTGCCACCAGCCCTCCCAGGCTGCAGAACTGAGCTGGCCTTCGGGGAATTCGGTGTGTCCGCTGCCGCCGCCGTGTGAACGGCTGTCATCACTGCGCCGGCCGTCGAGCAAGAGGTTAAGGCTGTTGAAGAGAAACATCTTTACGTCCTTCCGTGTCCTATGAGGACACCGCTGTCCAAGTGGAAACGAGCCTATGCGGTGCATGTTTCAGCGCGTCGACGGTAAGTAACGGGTGTGTATCGGAGATCTCACGCGGCTCCCAAAGCCATGGGAGGCGAACGCGGTGGGCAGCTACTTCCGCGGCTTGGTCCGTGCGGTGGCCGGCGCGGTCCAAGGATCTTCCGGCCAGGGATGCTTGGGATAGCGGCCCCTCATCTCGGCGCGCACCTGGGCGTATGGTCCGGACCAGAAGGATGTCAGGTCGTCGGTGACGGCAAGGGGCCGCCGGGCCGGGGACAACAGGTGGAACAGGACCGGCACCCGGCCATGGACCAGGCGGGGAGTCTCTGCCAGCCCAAAGCATTCCTGGAGTTTGACGGCAACCACCGGACGCTCCGTCCCCGATGAGGGTTCCGGATACCCGATCGGCACCCTGGAGCCGCTGGGTACGGCCAGCCATTCCGGTGCGAGCTCGTCCATCCGGGCCGCCTCTGGCCAGGGAAGCAGCCGCCGGAGAGGCTCGGTGAGGTCCACGCTGTCGGCGTCCGCACCCCCTGCCAGCGCCTCAAGCTCTGGTCCGAGCCAGTCCTGCAGCCGGGCAAGGAGCCCTGCCTCGGAGACGTCCGACCAGGGCCTGCCCAGCTCGCGGTGCAGGAAGGCGAGCCGGCAGCGCAAGGCGGCTGCCGGCGTCGACCATTTGAGGACCGCAAGGCCTTCCTTTTGAAGCACTGCTGCCACCGCCGCCCTGCCCTCCGCGGGCGAGGGACGGACGGGGGTGGACGCGAGACTGATGGCGCCCAATCGCCGCACCTTGCGGGCGGTGACGCGGCCCTGCGTGAACGTCGCCTCGACGGCTTCGGCCAGAAGGTGGAACGCGGCGGCCTCGGCAAGGCCCGCGGAGAGCGGAGCCGCGGCGCGGATGACGGCCCCGGTGCCGGCTGAGTCCCTGCCTTCGGCCCGGAACACCTCCGCAACGGCCAGCCATTCGTGCCCGGCCAGGCTGCTGCCGGCCGGCAGCCCTGCCCGGGTCCCGGATGACAGCAGGTAGCGCTCCGGCCCGTCGCCGGGAACCCTCCGTGCCACCCTGTCGGGAAAAGCGAGGGCGACGACGGCGCCCACCACTTCAGTGCCGCCAGTGAGGGCAGGAAGGGCGGGAGCCTCGGACAGCGGGCCTGCGTGCTCAGCCAGAGCCTGGAGGCGACGGCTTTCCTCTGCCCAGCGCCGCCCGGCCGGTCCGCTGTCAGCGCGCAGTTGGGACATGAGCCGCACCAGGTCTGCGCCCGGCGCACGGGCGTCACCTGCCACCGCGGCCACCACCTCGGCCGCCGCCCTGTAACCGGCGGCCGCCGCGCCGTCGAGCAGGGCACGGCCCAGCCGCGGATCTGCGGGAATGCCGGAAAGCGTCCTGCCCGCGGCGGTGGCCTGGCCATTGCCGGACACGGCCCCGAGTTCCTGCAGGACTTCCATCGCATCATCCATGGCCTGCTCCGGCGGCGCATCAGGCAACGGGAGGCCCTTCCCCCACGGGGAGCCCCAGCACGCCATCAACAGGGCCGGACCCGTCAGGTCCGCCACATTGATTTCCGGGGTCACGTGCGCCGGGGCTGCGCCAAAGGCCTGCTGGCTGTAGCAGCGCACAACGGTGCCGGGCCCCTGGCGGGCGGCCCGCCCGGCACGCTGGTCCGCCGAGGCGCGGGAACACGAGACCGTGACCAGCCCGTTCATCCCCCGGCCGGCGTCACGCCGCGGCTCACGGGCAAGCCCCGAATCAACCACCAGCCGGACGCCGGGGACGGTCAGCGAGGACTCGGCAAGGTCTGTGGAGACAATGATCCTGGGATTGTCGCCGGGCTGGCGGCCGGACACCGCGCGGTCCTGTTCGGCTGCCCCTGCCTGGCCGTGGAGTTCCAGCACGTCAATCCCGTGGCCCAGCAGGCTGCGGAGGCGTGCCGCCGCCTGGGAAACTTCCCTGGCTCCGGGGAGGAAGACGAGGGCATCGGTGGCGGCGTTTGCTGCCAGCGCACCCCGGTGTGCTTCGGCGGCCGTCCCTGCCATGAATTCAAGGAACGCGGGGGTCACTCCCCTGCCGTCCAGCCGCGACACGGGTGCCGGCCGCCACTTGATGTCCAGGGAATGGAGCACGGAGGGGCAGTCGATGACCGGGGCCGGCCCGCCGCCGTCGTGGTCTCCCAGGAGGGCAGCAAACCTGGGAGCGTCGAGGGTTGCGGACATTGCGACGACGGCCAGGTCCCCGCGCAGCTGGCGGACTTCAGCGAGCATGCCGAAGAGCAGATCGGTTTCCAGCCCCCGTTCGTGGACCTCGTCCAGGACCACCGCGCGTGCCCTGGGAAGGTCCGGAGCGGCCAGCAGGCGGCGCAGCAGGATGCCGGGGGTGACGAACTCGATCAGGGTTTCAGGTCCTGCCTGGCGTTCCCCGCGGACGGTGTAGCCTACCCGGCTGCCCAACCGGCTGCCGTCCAGGGCGGCAAGCCGGCGGGCTGCGGCCCGGGCCGCGACGCGGCGCGGCTGCGTGACCACCACCCGGCCCGGCCCGGTGGTGCCGGCCGACAGGTGGTTTGCGAGGAGTGGCGGAACCAGGGTGGTCTTGCCTGTTCCGGGCGGTGCCTGCACTACTGCAGTCCCTCCCGTGCAGTCCAGGGCGTCAGCCAAGGCCGCGAGTGAGTCAGCGAAGGGAAGTCCGGCACCGATGGCCGCGAGGTTGAAGGCGATGCCGGCTGGCGGCGCCTTCCGGCCGCTCGGAGAAGTCATCCCTCCATTTTGCCCGGAAGTCCGAAGTGGCCGGGACAATGCTGAAGTCCGACGTGGCCGGGACAATGCTGCAGGACACTGGAATCAGGGCTTGCCAGCACCCTTGCCCTTGCCTTTGGCTTCCTTGGCAGCGTCCGGAAGTTCAGGCCCCTGGGATGCAGGTTCCGGAGCCGGGATGACGGCGGTCGTTTCCGGTTGGGGCTGTACGGGCTGCGGCTGGGTGGCTGCGGCCTCCGTGGTGGGGGGTTCTGCTGCGGCAGCCGCTGCCCTGGCTGCGGCAGCGGCCTGGGCTTCGATGGTGCGGGTGATGTCCGCCCGGACCGCTGACAATGCAGCTTCGATGCCGCGATACCGGGACACTGAAACCATGCCCCCGCCGGCGGCAGCGTCCAGGTCCTGTTCGAGCGCATCCAAGGCGGCGAGGGCGCCGTCCAGCCGGTTCTCTGCGGCGGCCTGGGTCACGTTGAGCACGCGGATCTGGAAGCCTTGGAGGGTGGCCGGGTCCGAGTCAGGACCGCGGAAAGCCGGGGAACCGAGGAAGGCTCCCGCTGCCACGGCGGCGGCTGCGAGAACTGTGGCCAATCCGGCCCAAACGCTCCGCCGCCGGAGTCCCGGGAGTCCCCCCTCCGCAGGCTGCGGCTCTGTAACCTCAGGCGGCATGCCTGCCCCGCAGAGGCATGACGGCGGCCGGCCGGGGACGCAGGACCGTCACGGCAGTGGATTCGATGGCTGTTGCAGGTATCGCCTCTGGTACTGGCCGTGCCGCCGCGACTGCCGGTTCCGGAAGGGCTGCAAGGGATACTTGGGTTGCCTGGGGGGCTTTCCTGAGGACCCGGCGCGCGGCCACGCGAAGTACTGCGGCGAGCAGCTGGCCAAGTCCGACGCCCAGGAGCACGTGACCGGCGAGGTACTGGCCACCATGGCCTGCAGCTCCGAAAGGCGCAATGACCGCCAGCGCGGCTCCAGCAGCGGCCACCAGGGACCAGATGGCACCAATAACTGCACTCATGTGTTCGACCTGCTCCCACTTATCTGATTAATCAGCAAGCTTACTAGTAATGGTCAGCAAGCTTACTACCCCACTGGGGCGGCGCAAGCGGGAGGCGCCGGAAAGGGGGTGGCTTTAGGGGGTGCCGTGGGGGCAATCGGGAGTTCGCCGCTCTGGACACGAATAATCAGTAGGCTTAGCATTTTTCTATCAGATCACCCTTCGGAGGGGCCGCCCGGCGGCCTCCCCAGATCCGGCAGCGGGCTTGCCACGGCACAGCGAAACAGAGCACAACACGACAGAGCACAAGCTCAACTCAGCACAGCACAGCACAGCACAGCACAGCACAGACGAAGGAGACGATCATGGCAACGGCACGGGAAATCATGACCGGGGGCGCTGAATGCATCGGGGAGAAGGAGACCCTGGAAGCAGCTGCGCGCAAGATGAAGGAACTCGACGTCGGATCCCTTCCGATCTGCGGAGAGGACAACCGCCTGAAGGGCATGCTGACTGACCGTGACATCGTGGTTAAGTGCCTGGCCGAAGGTGGGGATCCCCGCACTGCCACGGCCGGAGAATTCGGCGAAGGCAAACCCGTGACGATCGGTGCGGACGATTCCATTGAGGAAGCGATCCGGACAATGCAGGACCACCAGGTCCGTCGGCTTCCGGTCATTGACGGGCATAACCTGGTGGGCGTCCTCAGCCAGGCGGACATTGCCCGGAATTATCCGGAGGACCGGGTGGGCGAACTCGTTGCATTCATTTCGTACTGATCCGCCACCAGGGAAACCACGCGGAAGGCTGCCGCTTCGCCGTAGGGCGTTGCGGCAGCCTTTCCTTGTGCCATGGAGTCAGCCGGTCGCAGCCAACATGGACGTAGCGGAGCTCCCCTACTGCCGCCGGTCGAGCGCCGCGAAAAGCCGCCGTACCGAGCCGCCCAGGTTCCACTCGGTGGCGAGCCGCTCAAGCTCGGCGCGCGGTTCCCCCGCAACGGGACTTAGCTTGGCACCCGCCTCCTCGGGGCTGGGCAGGTCCAGGTCGCGCACAAGCCTGACGACGGCGGGGGCCACCGAGAGGTAGCCGGCAGCGGCGGCCAACTTGGCCCGCACCGGTGCAGACACGCCGCTGCCGGAGTCCCCGGCCGCCTCAAGCAGCCGTTCCAGGGTGCCGTGCTTGAGCAGCAGCGACGCCGCGGTCTTCTCACCGATTCCCGCGACGCCGGGCAGCCCGTCCGAGGCGTCGCCGCGCAGTGTGGCGTAGTCGGCGTACTGCTGGGGCAGCACCCGGTACTTGGCCACCACCACTTCTTCGGTGATGACTTCGAG
Organism: Arthrobacter sp. BB-1; assembly: GCF_006151685.1. Classification (NCBI taxonomy): domain Bacteria; kingdom Bacillati; phylum Actinomycetota; class Actinomycetes; order Micrococcales; family Micrococcaceae; genus Arthrobacter; species Arthrobacter sp. BB-1. The sequence continues at coordinate 24,719 of NZ_VDEV01000017.1, read as the reverse complement.
GTTCTTCATGCCGCGTGCGGTGTAGATCACGCGGACCTGCCGTTCGTTGTCGCACACCTGGAAAAGGTCGCGGTCGCCGGTCACTACATCAACGGGAAGGTCCGTGTGGCTCGCGTAGGTTCCCACAACGTCGTCGGCCTCATGCTCGGCCGCACCTACGATGGCGATGCCGGCGAGCTCAAGCGCCCGGCGGATCATCGGAAGCTGTGCCTCCAGCGCATCCGGAACCACTTCGACGTCCGGTGCACCGGCGACTGCCTCCGCCACCCGGTGGGCCTTATAGCTGGGGAGAAGGTCAACCCGCCACTGCGGACGCCAGTCATCGTCCCAGCAGGCGATAAGGTGCGTTGCCTGGTAGTCGGTGGTGAGCCGCGCAATCATGTCCAGCAAGCCACGAACGGCGTTGACCGGTGTGCCGTCCGCGCGGCGGATCGTGTCCGGCAGTCCGTAAAAGGCGCGGAAATACAGCGAGGCAGTGTCCAGCAGCATCAAACGGTCAGGCATACTCCGATCCTCACATGGATCGCCCCTCCCCGGCGCAACCTCCGGCTATGAGGCCCAGTCGAAGTCGCCGAACGCGCGCCCGCGGAAGTGTGCGCGCAGGTACTCCCCCACTACCGCGGCTCCGAGGTCCCCGGCCTCGGGTGCCACAACCCGCCCGCCCACCCGGCGCACCATGCGCTGGACGAAGCGTTCCAGGCTGGGGTCGTTGCCCAGCCGGAAGAACGTGGCCTGGGTGCCTGCCCGGCCCAGCCGCTCCAGTTCCGCCACCGTCACCCGGATGGTTTCGGGGTCCGTGGGCCAGCAGAACCAGGGTTCGCCTTCCGCGAGCAGATGGGCGGTGGGCTCGCCGTCGGTCACCACCAGGAGGACGGGCTGCATGGACGGGTGCTTGCGGAAGAAACGTCCAGCCAGCAGCAATCCGTGATGCAGGTTTGTTCCCTGCTCGCGGCGGGGCGGCATTGCCGTGAGCTCGCCGATGTCCGTGGCCTGGGCATAGCGGCCGAACGTGATCAGCTCCAGCCGGTCACCGCGGAAGCGTGTGGAGACAAGGTGGTGCAGCGCCAGGGCCGTGCGCTTCATCGGCACCCACCGCCCTTCGGCGGCCATCGAGAATGAAACGTCCACCAGAAGGACGACGGCGGCTTGGGTGCGGGCCTCGGTCTCGCTCACTTCGATGTCCGCTGGGGTGAGGCGGAGTCCGGTACCCGGCGTCCCGCCGTCGGCCGCGGTACGGCTGATCGCGTTGGTCAGCGTGCGGGTGACGTCCCATGGCTCGGCGTCCCCAAACTCCCATTGGCGGCTGGATCCGGTCTGCTCGCCGGCGGCTCCCGCCACGCGGGTGTCCCGGCGTCCCTGCCGGCCGGACAGCTGCCGGGCCGTGTCCCGCAGCAGGGACTTGCCGAGCCGCCGCATGGCCTGCGGCGAGAGCCGGAGGTCCCCGTCCGCGCCCCGCCGCAGGTATCCGCCGTCCTGCATGGCCCGCTCGATCTCGGCCAGGGTGCGGGCGGTAACCGCTGCGGTCTGCCCAAGCTGGCGGGCCAGGGCATCCAGGTCCAGGTCGCCGAGGGTTGACCCGTTGTAGGACTGGGAAAGCTGCTCGGCCAGTTCATCGAGTTCCGCGATGTCCTGCAGGACGCCGGTGCCGTCGCCAAGGCCCAGGCCTTCCTGCCCCTCAAACCGCTCCGAGCCGCTCCAGTCCTCTCCGGGACGCAGGGCCCGCAGGCTGTCGTCGAGCTGGCTGAGCTGGGCCATCAGTTCCGGCGATCCGAAGGCTTGCGCTGAAAGCCGCATCAGCTCGTCCCGCTGCTCGGGCGACATGGACTGCAGGAGCCGCTGGGCCGCAGCCGCACGTTTGGCCAGCGCGTCAACCAGCTCCTCAACGGACTGCGGGTTTTCCGGGAAGTGGTGGCCGTGCCGCGCCATGAACTCCTGGAAGTCAGCCTCCGTGTCCTGTCCGCGCCGGTGTTTGTCCAGCAGCCCGTTCAGGTCCCGGAGCATGCCGCTGACGGCTGCCCGGTCCTCCTCCGTGGCGTTTTCAAGCGCCTGCTTCATGCCCGCGAACCGCTGGTCCAGGGCCTCCCGGCCCAACAGGTCCTTGATCCGCCCGTACGCTTCCCTTGCGGCGCCTGACTGCCAGTCATAGGAAGCGAGTTCGTTGACCGCGGCCGCGGTGGAAGCGGGCAGGTTCTGCAGCTGCATCTCCCGGAACGCACGGTCCGCGTTGTCCATCATCGCGTCCCGGGCGAGCTGCTTGCGTTCCTCCAGCACGGCCGTATCCAGGAGCTTCCTGACCTCGCTGAGGGTGCCGTCCAGCCGGTGGCGGCCGAGCAGTTCGCTGCGGCGTTGCTGGACGCGCCGTGCGAGGTCATCCAGGCCTTCCCTGCTCCGGCCGCCGCGCCGGAGGAACTCCTGCAGGGCGTGGCGGGGCGAGTAGCCTGCCATCACGTCCTCGGCGACGGCGTCCAGCGCCTCCGCCAGGTCAACGGGCGGGGCGAGGGGGTCGGGTCCGCCGGTGTACCGGCCGTACCTGGCGGAGTGGTTGTGGATGCCCATAGCTCTTCTAGCCGTAGACCGTTTCTTCGTCGTCGGACTCCTTGGAGATCCGGCGGGCGAGGTAGAGGCCTTCCAGGGCGAGTTCGATCGCGGCGGCGCGCTGGCCCTCGTTCGTTGCGCCGAGGCGGGTGCCGATTTCGTCGTATAGGCCCGACCCGTTCAGGGCCGGAAGGTTCTCGAGGAATTCCTGCGCGGTGACGTGCTCTCCTGTGGTGACTGTGGTGTGCCCGTCAAGTGCAGCCACGAGCGGGCCAAGATCAAGGCCCTGGTAGTGGGCGCGCACGGCCTCGGCTGTGGCTGTGCGCAAGAGGTGGTCGAGGACGGCTTGTTCGCGGCCTTCCTCACCCGATTCGAACTCGATCTTGCCGGTCAGGACTTCCACCGCTGTCCCCAGGTCCACTATCCGTGCCACGGCCTCGGCCTCGCCACGGACACTGGCCCGGCGGAGCGCTGCGGCGGCCACTGTCTCGGCACCTGCGATGGCGAACCGGGCTGACACCCCGGAGGTCTGGTTGATGGCCGGGGACTGCCGCAGCGCACGGGTGTAGCGGGCCAGGATCTCAAGGATGACCGGCGGAACGTTGGCCACCAGCTGGCCCTCCTGCCGGATCACGGCCACTTCATCGTCGAGCTCTATGGGGTAGTGCGTCCGGATCTCGGCACCGAAGCGGTCCTTCAACGGCGTGATGATCCTGCCCCGGTTGGTGTAGTCCTCCGGGTTGGCGGACGCCACCACCAGCACGTCCAGCGGCAGGCGGAGCACGTAGCCCCGGATCTGGATGTCGCGCTCCTCCATAACGTTGAGCATGGACACCTGGATCCGTTCGGCAAGGTCCGGCAGCTCATTGATGGCGATGATGCCGCGGTTGGACCGCGGAACCAGGCCGTAGTGGATGGTTTCCGGATCCCCGAGGCGGCGGCCCTCGGCCACGCGCATCGGGTCCACGTCGCCAATCAGGTCAGCGACGGAAGTGTCCGGCGTGGCCAGCTTCTCCACGTACCGCTCAGACCGGTGGCGCCATGCCACCCGCAGCCGGTCACCCTCGGTGAGGGCGAGGGCGCGGTAGTGCTCGGTGATGGGCTCGAACGGGTGTTCGTTCAGTTCCGAGCCCTCGATGACAGGCGACCATTCATCCAGCAGCCCCGCCAGGGTGCGGAGGAGGCGCGTCTTGCCCTGTCCGCGCTCGCCGAGCAGGACAACGTCGTGGCCGGCGATCAGGGCCCGCTCAAGCTGGGGAATGACGGTGCGGCTGAAGCCGTACAACCCCGGCCACGGATCCCTGCCGGCCGCGAGCGCGGCGAGGAGGTTGCCTCGGATTTCCTGGCGGAGGTCCTTGTGGGCGTGGCCGGCGGCGCGCAGCTCACCAACAGTGAAAATATCGGGACGATCAGTCACCCCTCCACGGTAGCCCCCTCCCATGCCGTGAATCGAGTGATTCCTTGCATTTCCGCCGGGGCTGCACTCCATCCCCGGCGGGCCCGGGCGGCGGGCTGCGCCTGCGCCGGGAAGGCGTCCTGCCGGTGGACCGGACGGGGATGCGCTACCCGTGGCCGCTGGATTGAGGCGCCGTTGCCCCCGGCACCCCACTGCCCTCCCACCAGCGGAGCACGCGGAGGCAGCGAAAGGTGGTGATACGGCTGGCGCCGGGAGGCTCCAGCGTGAACCACTGCCTGCCGGGGTACGGCGGTGGGCGCTTCCACCGGCCGTCCGCGTTTCTTGCTCCGCGGACCCTTTCCACGGCGTCGGCGAGCCGGGGATCAGGTGCTGCTCCGGCCGCCCGGAAGTACTCCAGCCCCCGGAGGATATCGAAATGCCACTGCGGCGGAAACGGGAAGCGGGTGAAGCTTTCGTTGGCGATCACGCCGGTCCTGTGGGAACGGTAGAGGTTATGGGCAAGGAAGAACTCCTCTCCCCCACTGGAAGCGTCCTGCACGTCAACTGCACCGCCGGAGCTCCGGTAGGCCAGCAGCGCCTCGAGCACGCTGATGGTGGTATGGAAAGACCCATGGAGCGACCCTGTCCGCCTGGACTGGCAGTTCCACCCGCCGTCGGGCAGCTGTTCTGCGAGCAGCCAGGACACGGCCGCATCCAGCCGGGGCTCCCCGTAACGGAAGCAGGAGCCCAGGAGGACGAGCATGCCTGCCACGCACGTGTCCGGCGGTCCGTGCCACAGGCTTGGTCCGCCGCCGAAGTAGGTTGCGCCGTCCCACAGGCACTGGCAGCCGCGGACCGCCTGGGGGTTGTCCCCGGGAAGGCCCAACCGGTGAAGAAGGAGGAGCGTGTACGTGGTGGAAGTCCACTTGGGCAAGTAAAGTCCCTGGGCCCAGGTGCCGCCGTCGTCCTGTTCGCCCAGCAGCCTGGCGCCCCAGCCCTCGTTCGCGATGCGCCGGCGTTCAGCGGAAACGTCCGCTGCGGGGGCGCCCGCCAGGTCCTGCAGCACCTGCCACCGGACAGCCGGGTCGCCCTCGAGCAGCCATGGGATCAGTCCAGGGCGCGTCTTGCTGCCGGCTGGTGGCAGGCTGCCTTTCCGGGTACCCACAGCAGGCTCTTCCTCTCCGGGATTACTGCCACCAGAATAGGGCCAAAGGGTGTGGAGGAGTCAGCAGTGGGCGCAGGACGTTCAGGTGGTGGTGTGGCTGTCTCGGTGGTGATCCCGACCCGCAACGATGCAAGGATGCTGGAGGCGTGCCTGGAACTGCTGTCCAGGCAAACCAGGCCCGCGGACGAAATCATCGTGGTGGACAATGCCAGTACTGACAACACCGCCGGCATCTGCAGCGCTGCCGGCGTCCGGCGCATCCCCGTGGATGTGCCGGGCATTCCGGCCACGGCCGCTGCCGGTTTCGACGCTGCCACCGGAGACATCATTGCCCGGCTGGATACGGACTCCAGGCCGCCGGCCGACTGGCTTGAACGCATTGAGGCCGAACTGGCCGCGGCAGACCATCTGTCCCTTGTCACCGGTCCCGGGGAATTCTATGGCGCGGGCCGCTGGGTCCGGTGGGCCGGGAAGCATGTGTTCCTGGCCGGCTACTTCAGGGCCGTCGGATTCCTCCTGGGCCATCCGCCCGTGTACGGCTCGAACTTCGCGCTGCGCCGGGACGTCTGGCAGGAAATCGGCGGCCACGTGGTCCGGACCAACGCCGATGTTCACGACGACCTTGATATCTCCTACCATCTTCGCCCCGCCATGACTGTCATCTATGACCGCACCCTCACGGTCGGCGTCTCGTCGCGCCCGCTTACCAGCTGGGCGTCCTTCCGCCGCCACATGGACATGTCCCTGACGACTTTCCGGGTTGAGTTCAAGGAGGAACCGCCGCTCCGGCGCCGGCTGGACCGCCTGCGGGCGGAGCGCCTGCAGGCATAGTCCGACGACGGCGGGCAGTTATCAGGCCGGGCCGTCGTCCTTGGCGTACAAGGCAAGAAGGTCGCGTGCGAATTGATGCGGCGACGTCTCGGATGGACTGTGCCCGCCGCGGTAGACAGCGATCCGTGCCCCGATGGCCTGCGCAAACAGCCGGTGAAGCTGCAACGGCCATAGATCATGCTCGCCCACGGCAACGAACTTCGGGAGCGCCGCGTCTGCCAGGAGGCCGCGGAGGTCGGGGACGTTCTTCATTAGCACGTAGATGTCCCGGACGGAGGCCCGGCGGGTGAAGCGGAAACGGTAGTTGACGAACCGCTGCCGGCTCCTGGGCACCCGGACGAAGCTTCGGCGGATGCCCCAGATGAGCACTGCTGCCCCGATCCGGCCATTCGCCCAGCTGCTGAAACGGCCAATCCGGCTCACGCCGCGGAAACTCTGCCCGGGCTCCGGCGGGCAACTCAGGAGGGTGAGTGAAAGGAACGCTTCCGGCCGCACCGAGAAGGCTATTTGCACGACGATTGCGGCAAACGAGTAGCCCACCACGTGTGCTGGTTTTCCTGCGGATTCCAGGACCGCAAGGAAGTCGTCGACGAAAAGTCCATAGTCGTAGTGCCGCCGTGGAGGCACCAGGTTTTCCGGCCCTGCCCACGCCGATTCGTACTGGCCCGCCATGTCGTAGCTGAGCACAAAGTATCCTGCATCAGCCAGGTCCGGCATCATCAGCGAAAAATCCTCTTTGGAGCCGGTGGCACCCGGAACCAGGATAATCCAGGGGTCGGCGGGGTTGCCCATGACCCATGCCGCAAGGTGCCCGCTCGGGGCCTGGATCCGCATGGCCCGCGAACCCGGCGGCGGGCTGGCCCAGTCAATGTTTCCCAGCCCGGCATCCAGCAAGGCGGCTGCGTCAACGCGGGCGGAGCCGAAATCCTCGGGGCTCACCCCCAACGGTGCCTGATCCTTGGCTCCCATGCTCCAAAGATAACGCCGACGGCTGCCTTTTAGAGAGGGGCGTGCATGCGGGGGTGCTGGGCGACTTTCCCGACGAAGGCATGCAGCCTGCGGTACACCTCCTGGGATTCCGCGAAACGGTAGTCCTGCTGCCAGGTGTGCTCAGTGTTGGCGTTGGACCATTGGTAGATCAGGGAGTCCACCGGAACGCCGTGTTCCTCAAGCCTGGCGATGAAGTTGACGTTGGCCTCATAAAAGAAATCACGTTCCGAGGTAGTGACAAATACTGGTGGGAACCGGCCGTCCAGCCACTCAATCGGCGACATGAAGCCGGCCGCTGCCCTCAGCCGTTCAACAGCTTTGCGCGTTGCGAAGGGGCTTCGGATCCTGCTTCGCCCGGGGCCAACCGGCGGCAGCAGCATCCGGACGAAGTTCAGGCTCATGACGAAGCCGCTCTTGAAGAACACCGAAAAATCAACCACGCTGCAGTGCTGCACAAGCCCCTTCAAGCGGTGTCCCGGCAACGCGGGGTGGAGGGAATAATGGGCGGCGAGCTCGGGCCGCAGCGTTGCAGCCGTGAGCAAAGCTGCGATCTGCCCGCCGGCGGAGTCGCCGCCCAGGACCACGCGTTCGGGATCACCCCCGAAGTGCCCAATATTGCTGTCCACCCACCCCAGCGCGGCATTGGCGTCATGGAGCACATGGCCCATATGGAACCGGGGTGACCTGCGGTAGTTGACGTTCACCACCACCATTCCGCCGGCCGCCTGGTTTGCGCAGTACTTGGTGAGGGCCGACTTGTCCCCGGATGTCCATCCTCCGCCGTGGAAATAGACGTACACGGGCAGGACCTCACCGTGGCCGGCCTCGGTGTTCCGGGGTGTGATGACGTCAAGCTGATGCTCGCTGGCATCATCGTCCAGGTAGCTGATGTCTTGGTGGTAGTAGACGTGGGTGAGCGGGTCCCGGTTGAACCTGGCGCGCTCGCTGGAGCTCACGCTCATCATCAGAAGCCGCCAGGTCCACACGGGTACGCGGCGCAGTAGTTTCCGCGCCCGCTGTGCGAGCGCGAAGGCGTTCCGTGAATGGACCGATCCGGTCATCCCTCAATGGTAGGGCCAGCCGATCAAACCTGCAGAAGCGGAATGGGCTCCCTGGCCGGTGCTTAGGGCAGTTCAGCCGTTGTCGGTAGGTGCGGCACGGTGATCCACCGCGGCCGTCAGCTGGTCGATGCGTTCAAGCGCCGACGTGAACTGCTGGACAGCCGCCCAAAGTGCCGGATGCTGTTTCCGGACCTGGTCCAGCGTGGCACCGGCAGACCTGAGGGTGGCGAGGTCGAAACTGACATTCGTGCGTGCCCCCGCCACCGCTGCCCTCAGGGCACCGAATCCGACGACGACATCGGCTATGAGGGCCGGGTTCCCATGGGCAGCAAGCCAGCCAAGGTCATCAATGGCAGCAACAGCCCGCTCACCCAGCACGGCAGAGGCTTTGGCCGCATCAACGGAGGCTTGGTGTATCGCCCGGTCCCGTTCCGGGCCCCTTTCGAGCCGGAAGGCGGCGCCGAACGCTTCGGAGGCGGCAGCATCGTCGTCGGCCAGCTTAAGGGCGGCCTCCCGCAGCGCGCCTGCACGCGCGTGGAGGGCGGCGAGGTCCGCCCGCTGGTGCTCTTCCGGTTCGGTATAGCCCGCAACCATTGAGGCCAGTGACGCCGCCATGGCCAGCATCACCCCCGTCCCGGCCCCTCCCCCGGGCGAGCCCTTTGATTCCGCCAGCGCGCGGGTCCATTCCTCGACGGTGGAGCCCTGGGTGGTCACAGCGGCCGAATCAGTCATGCCACCAAGTGTGCCCTGTCCCCGGCCCGTACGTCGCCGCCGTCGTCATCTACTGCGGCGGCCCGTTCAGCACCGTGGGAATGTATTCGAGCAGCTGCAGCCTTCCGTCGAACGTCCGGCTGTCCACCAGCTGCAGGGCGACGTCGGGATAGCCGTCATAGATCCGCTCCCGTCCGGTCCTCCCGGTGATCACAGGGAAAACCACCAGCCGGAACCTGTCCACCAGGCCTGCTGCCAGCAGCGACCGGCACAGGCGCAGGCTGCCAAGGGTGCTCAGGGACCGGGTGCCGGTCCGCTTCATCTCCGCCACTTCCGCGACGGCGTCGCCGTTGACCAGCTCCGAGTTCGGCCAGTGCAGCGGCCCTTGGAGCGTGGAGGAGAAGACGACCTTCGGCACTGCGGCAAGGCCCGTGAGGCTGGCCCCCTCTTCATCGGAAAACGCCGAGCCGCCGGCTGCGGCCTCGGACATGCCGGACATGAGCCGGTAGGTGTTGGCACCGAGGAGGTACGTACGGTCTTTCGTTCCCTCCTGGTCCAGCCAGGCCAGGTATTCCGGCCCCTCCAGGCCCCACCAGCCGGGCCAGCCTTCCGCGGAGGCATACCCGTCAAGGGAGATGATGAAGTCAACCAGCAGCTCTGCTGATGGCGCCTCCGTGGTTGCCTCGCCCATGGCCGTCTCCTTTATGGCAGGTGCCGGCCATGCTATCCCCGCAGCGATCGGGCGTTCAAGGCCCCGGGCCAACCTAGGCGATGCGGCCTGTGCGGCCAGGGCGGACGTCCGGGCATCTACACCCGGGCGTACTCCCCCTCCGCAGGCTGGCATGAGATCATGTGCGGATGGAACGCATCCAGCGGATCCGCCCCGAAGGGCTCGTCTCCAGCCCGGCCTTCAGCCACGTCGCCATTGTTCCGTCCGGCGCCACCACCATTTATGTTGGCGGCCAGAACGCGGTCAATGCCGATGGGACGCTCGTTGGCGAGGGGGACGTGGCGCTGCAGGCTTTCCATGCCTTGGAGAACGCCAAGATTGCCCTGGCCGCAGCCGGCGCAACGGTGGGCGACGTCGTGGCGTGGACTGTGCTCTTCGTGGACGGCGTCGATCTTGCGGCAGCCTACGGAGCAATCGCGCCGGAACTCGCGTCGGAGGAGCCCGCCCTGGTGACCGGCGCCCGTGTGGCCGGGCTGGGCGTGCCCGGCGCGTTGATCGAGATCAGTGCAGTTGCCGCCGTCCTTCGATGACCCACCCCCAACCGTCCCTAAGGAAGCCATGAGCAGCGTCACGTGCGATCTGACCGTATCCCTCGACGGATTCCTCGCCGGCCCGAACCAGACCCCGGAGAACCCGTTGGGCGAGGGTGGTGAGGACCTGCACCGGTGGCAGTTCGAAGAAGCAGAGGCCAACGCCGACGCGCTCAAGGGCATCCTCTCTGCTGGTGCCTACATCATGGGCCGCAACATGTTCGCCGGTCCCGGGGCGGGGCCGTGGGATGAGGACTGGCGTGGCTGGTGGGGCGAGGAACCGCCCTACCACGCTCCCGTCTTTGTCCTCACGCACCATCCGCGGGCACCCCTGGAGATGGAGGGTGGCACCACCTTCAATTTCGTCAGTGAAGGCATCGAATCGGCGCTGGCACAGGCGCGCGAGGCTGCGGGCGGCAAGGACGTCGCCGTTGCCGGCGGCGCCAAGACGGCCCGCCAATACCTTTCGGCCGGGCTGATCGATGAGTTGCGGCTGCACATCGCGCCGCTGACCCTGGGCGGGGGCGAGCGGCTCCTGGACGGCGTCGGGAACCTGAAGCTGGAACCGACGGAAGTGCGGGGAACGCGCCTGGTCACGCATGTGCGCTACCGCATGATCCGGTAGGTGCTACCTTCCCCCTTCAATTTTGCGGCTCCGCTGCTCCTGCGCCATGGGGCCGTAGGGATAGACGCCTGCCTGGGGCTCACTGGCCTGGGTCAGCCGGCTTGTTTCCTCGGCGGTGAGCTCCACGTCCGCGGCAGCAAGGTTGTCCGCGAGCTGTTCGGTGGTCCTCGCACCCAGGATCACCGACGTGACGGCCGGCCTGTCAGCCAGCCACGCCAGCGCTACCTGGGAGGCGCTAATTCCGCGGGCCGCGGCAATGCCTTCCACGGAGTCGATGACGGCCCACGTACGGGGGTTGTCATTACGGGCCTTCCAGGCCTCCATGCCGCGCTCGGGGTTCTCGCCGAGGCGCGTGGCACCTGTGGGGGCCTGGTCCCTTTTGTATTTGCCGGACAGCCATCCGCCGCCCAGCGGAGACCACGGCAGCAGGCCAATCCCCGCGTCGAGCGCAGCCGGAACAATCTCGGATTCGATCTCGCGGACCAAGAGGCTGTACTGGGGCTGCAGGGTTATCGGCGGGTTCCAGCCGTGGGCCAGGGCAACGTGGACGGCCTTGGTCAGCTGCCACCCGAGGAAGTTGGAGAAGCCGTAGTAGGCGATCTTCCCGCGGCTGACGGAGTCTTCCAGGAAGCGCAGCGTCTCCTCCAGGGGTGTGATCGGGTCCCACGCGTGCAGCTGGTAAAGGTCGATCTGCTCCACTCCCAGTCGGCGGAGGGAATCGTCCAGGGCGCGGGTCAAACGGCGGCGGGACGTTCCGACGTCGTTCGGTGACGTCCCCATCGGAAAGCGGCCTTTGGTGGCCACCACCGCCCTGTCCCGCTCCTCCGGCCGCCTGGCAAGCCAGCGGCCGATGATCTCCTCGGAAACGCCGGTGCTGTAGACGTCGGCTGTGTCGATGAAATTGCCGCCCGCGGCGAAATAGCTGTCCAGGATTGCGTGGGACGACTCCTCGGTGGCCTCCGCACCGAAGGTCATGGTTCCCAGCGCGTAGGTGGAAACGACGGTGCCGCTGCGGCCCAGGGTTCTGTATTGCATGGTTATCCTCGTGATCAGTTGGCGGTGGAATCGACATTCAAGGCGGCCGCGTCCCGGGTGGTGGTGCGGATCCGGTAGAGGCTGGTGGTGGCGGTGATGTAAAGGTCCTGGCCGTCCGGGCCCCCAAAGCACAGGTTCGCTACCGTCTCAGGCACGGCAATGGTGGCCAGGAGTTCGAAAGACGGGGAATAGACCCGGACTGCGGGTCCGGCAGAGGTCCAGATCCTGCCGTGGACGTCAACACGGAGGCCGTCAGCGGCACTGCCATCTTCAAGCTCGACGGCGGTTCCCCTGCGGCTGCAAACGCCGCGGCTCACGTCGTAGGCAACGATCCTCAACGGAACTCCGTGGCTTGGACCTGCTGTGTCAGCAACGTAAAGGACCGACTCGTCAGGCGAGAAGGCCAGGCCGTTCGGGTACACGAGGTCCGTGACCACGGCGGTGAGGGTGCCGGAAGCAGGCTCGAAGCGGAATACGTAGCAGCCGCCATACTCCTGCTCACCCTCGTGCCCCTCCGTGGTGCCCGGAAGAATCCCGTAGGGCGGATCGGTGAACCAGATGCTGGAGTCACGCGAAATCACGACGTCGTTCGGTGAGTTCAGGCGGTGGCCGCGGAAGGAATCCACCAGCCCGGTCACGGTGCCCTCGTCGTCCCGCTCGACGCGGCGACGGCCGTGGCTGCACTGGACAACGCTGCCGTCGGCGTCGAGGGTCCGTCCGTTGGTGAACTCAACGCCTACCGCATATTCCCTGGTGGTTCCCGTGGCCGCATTGAATTCGAGGATGCGGTTGTTCGGGATATCACTCCAGCGCACAGTACGGGAGCCGGGCACCCAAACAGGCCCCTCGGCCCAGACCGAGCCCGTGAACAGGCACTCCAACGGGCCTTCAGTCAGTCCATCAGCCATGTGGGCCCCTTCGCGTTTCCGGCATGCGCCCGCGCCGGAGCGTCCAGCGGAACCGGCCTGCGGGTGCACATTACGGGAAACAATAGCGCGCCCGTGTTCGGACGGATGGGAACGTCCAGGCGCGTGGCCTCCATGTCGCCGCAGTGCGCGCTGCCGCCGTGCCCCTGGGGGAACTGTCCCCTGGGGATTTAATCCGACCGGTAACGCGGGAGTAACGCCACTGGACGTAGACCTAGCGCCATGTGGAGTGCGGTTCCTGCCTGCACTGCCACGACATGCGCTGCAGTCAGCCGCTGCGCCAGAGCCCAGACCCGTACGTGGAAAGACCGAGGAGCCCAGGATGTCCAAACTACCCAACCAAAAGATCGTTATTTTGCGCGCCCCCTCCCTGGGCGCAACCCGGGACCCTTTCGACGGACCGGGAGCCGCCCCGGGGCTCGAAAGCGCCGCCCAGAACATCGCTGAACGCGCCGTGGCCCTCAGGGTGGAGCAGGACGAGAACCCCTCGAATGCCACCATCACTGCGCTGCGGAACGATCCCACCGTCCTCGGCTTCGCCCCCGCCATGCCGATGAAACTCATCGAACCCCTTGCGGCGGATGCCGCTCCCGCCGCGGCCGCAACGTGGGGTGTCACGGCTGTGGGCGCGGATACCTCTCCGTTTACGGGCGCCGGCGTCACCGTCTCGGTCCTGGACACCGGTATCGACGCGGACCATCCGGCCTTCGCCGGCGTCAACCTGGTCACGAAGGACTTCACGGGCGCGGGCAGCGCCGAGGACGACAACGGCCACGGCACCCACTGCGCGGGAACCATCTTCGGCCGCGACCTCTCGGGCCAGCGGATCGGCGTCGCGCCCGGCGTCCAAAAGGCGGTGATCGGCAAGGTCCTCGGAGGTCCGAACGGCGGCAGCAGCGACATACTTGCCTCCGCGATGCTTTGGGCTGCCGACAACGGTGCCCACGTCATCTCGATGTCCCTGGGAATGGACTTCCCGGGGTGGGTGGACGAGCTGGTCAAACAGAACGGCCTGTCCATCCCCGCCGCCACGTCAATAGCCCTTGAAGGCTACCGGGCCAACGTCAGGCTCTTCGAGCAGCTCGCCAACCTCCTCAACGCCCGCGCGTCGGTCGCGCAGACCACAGTGGTGGTGGCCGCTGCCGGAAACGAAAGCGAACGCAACGGCAACCCCGCGTACGAGATCAACGTTGCTCCGCCGGCGGCGGCCTACGGGATCACGTCCGTTGCTGCCCTGGCTGATGGCGCCAGCGGGCTCACTGTAGCCCCCTTCTCCAATACGATGGCGACGGTAGCCGGTCCAGGCGTCGGGGTTTTCAGCGCCTGGCTCAACGGCGGCACCAAAACCATCAGCGGGACCAGTATGGCGACGCCCCACGTGGCCGGCGTGGCGGCGCTCTGGGCCGAAAAGCTCCTGGCGCAGGGCCCTCTCAGTCCAGTGCTCCTGCAGGCGAAACTGATCGCCTCGGGCACGTTCCGGCCCCTGGCGGCGGCCACGGATCCGGTGGACGTGGGCGCGGGCCTGGTCCAGGCACCAACGAATGCCAATTAGGGTGACCACTTGCCCTTGACGCACGCCGCAGAAAAGCCATCCCCCACAAGCACTGAAGGAGCGGACCGATGGTAATACCGGAAGATGTGCTCGCCGCCACCCAGGAGCGGTTCCAGGCACGCGAGGTCCCGCGTGCGGGAACGGAAGAAAAGATCGCGGCGGCGCATACTCCGCAGGGAAGCATCCTCGACGTGGATGCCCCGGAACGGGTGGAGCTCCGTTCCCGGCGGGTCCTGCGCCAGCCGGTGGTCATGGACGCGTTGAAGGCGACGGCGGACACCTCACCTGCCGAACGTGGCCAGGTTCGGGAAGATCAGCTGCTGGAACGGATCATCGGCGGAAACAACCTGCTGGGCATCGCCTTCCTGGAACTGGGGACGGCGGTCTCGCGCAGTGTGGGCCGGGTCATCGTCCGCGACCGGTTCCAGGTCCGTTCCTTCGGCACCGGTTTTATGATCTCGCCGCGCCTGGCCCTGACGAACAACCACGTCCTGCCCGACGCTGAATCCGCCCGTTTCTCCCGGCTGGAGTTCAATTTCCAGAACGGCATCAACGGCCTTCCCCTGGCAACATCGCAGTTCGACCTGGAACCGGATACCTTTTTCCGGACTGATCCGGGCCTGGATGTCACCGTGGTGGCGGTGGCCGCGAAGTCCCGGCCCGAGGGAACTGCGGCGCCGGTGCCGCTGGCCGGATTCGGCTTCAACCGCACCACCAGGGAACAGGGCAAGATCCTGCTGGGCGAGTCCATCAACATCATCCAGCACCCTGAAGGCCAGGAGAAACAGCTTGCATTGCAGCAAAACGAACTCCTGGACCGGTTCGACCAGTTCCTGCACTACCACACCGACACATCGCCGGGTTCCTCTGGCTCACCGCTCTTCAACAACCAGTGGGAAGTCCTGGGCCTTCACCATTCCGGAGTACCCGCGCGCAACGAAGCCGGCGAGATCCTGACCGTTGACGGCACGGTGTGGGACAAGACCCAGAATGAGCTGAAGATCCACTGGATCGCCAACGAGGGCATCCGGATCAGCAGTATCCTGGCGTGGCTTGAGAAGGGCGCGGACGGCATGAACGAGGCAGAACGTGCCCTGCTGGGCGAGGTACTCAACCCGCCCTCCCCGCCGGCAGTGCCGCACGTCCCTGTCGGCGACGTGCCGCAGGTCCCGGGTGGGGAACAGCAGGCCGAGGTCCGCGTTCAACCCGTGCCGGAACAGGCCGCCGCCGGGCACGGGGCCGTTTCCCTGACTATTCCATTGCACATCACGGTACGGCTCGGCGCGGTGCAGGTTGCCCAGGGACCGGCGGCAGCCGGCCAAGGCCGCACCATGGTGCCGGACGCCGTTGCCGAAGAGGCTGTGGCGATAGATCCTGACTATTCCGGCAGGAAGGGGTACGATCCCGGCTTCCTGGGCACGCCCGTGCCTTTGCCGATGCTCACGGCCGAGCAGCGCGCGGATGCTGCCCGGAACCGTCACGCCGCCGACGGGCAGGACCCGGCAGTGCTGAACTACCACCACTTCAGCCTGGTCATGCAACGCACGAGGCGCCTGGCCCTTTACACCGCCGTGAACGTGGACGGCCGGCTCAGCCAGTCCCCCAAGCGTGATCGGGACAAGTGGTACTTCGACCCGCGCCTGGACAAGTCCGAGCAGACGGGCGACGAGCTCTATGCGGACAACGACTTCGACCGGGGGCACCTGGTCCGCCGCCTCGATCCGGCGTGGGGCCCGGACAACGTTGCCCGAGCGGCCAATGACGATACCTTCCACTTCACCAACTGCTCGCCCCAGCACAAGAAGTTCAACCAGGGGGCGTCGTTGTGGGCCGGCCTGGAAGATTACCTGCTGGACACGGCGAAGGCCGAAGGACTGAGGCTCACGGTATTTACCGGCCCGGCCTTCACCGCGCGCGACCCGGACTTCCAGGGAACCCTGATCCCACTGGCCTTCTGGAAAATACCGGTGTTCCGGCGGCCGGACGGCAGCCATTCAGCGAGTGCCTACATGATCAGCCAGCATGAACTCGTGGAGGACATACTCAGGGAAGCGTTCACCCCGGCCACCTTCCAGGTCCCCATCCGCAGGGTCAGTGAACTTACCGGCCTGGATTTTGCCCACCTGTTCGACTGGGATCCCATGAACGACCAGTTCACGCCCCTCCCCAAGGCGCAGGAGGCACTTGCCACTCCCACCCCGGCCCGGGAACTCCATAGCTTCGAGGACCTGCAGCTCTAGCCGGCGCTTCGGCGTCGGGCCGGGCCGGCGCTTCGGCGTCGGGCCCGGCCGGGCCGGCGGGGGCGGCGGGGGCCGGCGGGTGCGGACCTGACCAGCGCGGAGGGCTCCGCCAGGCGGTAGCGAGCACGATCGACGGCGGGCGCGCACCGCCGTCGAACGCCTCCTGTCCAGGCCGTGGGAGCTGTCGGTCAACCCACCAGCGCCGACTGCGTTTTAGGCGACGCCTGCCGTGCCCTGTACGCGTGGCCGAGCCCGACCAGCCCGAAGCGGGCCCCGAAAACGCAAAGAGGCACGGCCCCGTACTCGAGCGGGAACGCTCCGGGCACAATCGGGGCATCGTCGCGGCGGTCGATCGAGGCGAGGGCCCGGCAGGGCGTCTGGCCTCTGCCTATCGTTGCCTGCAACGGGTCCCAAGCAGGCTAGGAGGCGGCGACCCGCCCCGCCCCACCCCGCGGGATGCTTCCCGCGGGCAGGCAGTCCTTAGCCCTGCGCAGGCTCCTCAGGGTCCCCGGCACGGGCAACGGACCGGCGAATTCCGACGATCCTGACCGCGACTCCCGTCAGGACCAGGCCGATTCCCACTGCCATCAGAACCCAGACCGGCACGGAAGCGGAATCGATGTTCCGGTAGCACTCGGTCGCAAGCCCCACAGTCTGTCCCTGGGCGTCGGAAATTTCAGCCGCACCGCTGTGCGGGAGCAGCGGGCTGCCGCACAGCGGCCCCACTGCTTTCAGGCCGATGACGATACTCAGCAGCTGCAACGCGAACCCGACTGCGATGGTCAGAATCCAGCCGCGCCGCTGGCTGAGCTCCTGGTTGATAGTTTTGGTCGTACTTTCCGGATCTTGAACCGCCATGTTCAGAGCTTAGTGCGACTCCCCCGGCCGGGGTGCTGATGCCGGCTGAGCGGTCACTGCTTGGGTCTGCGGATCGTGCTCCAATGCTGGCATTCCGGCCACGATCACACTGGACCGCTCCCAGGGCCGGTCTTCGAGCAGAAAGGGAGTTTCTTGTTTTTCCCACTCCCTGTGCAGGTCCTCTTCCGCTTTACCATCCCGTGCCAGGAGTCGACGTCGTGCTTCAACGTTGCCGCACTGCACCCAGATCGAAGCGTCGATCAGGGGGCAAGCGCCCGGCGCGATGAACCACTCCCTTCCACCCACACCACGGAACATCCGGCGGGCAGGGCGATGGCACCTTCGCGTCCCCGGTCCACCCAGCCCGGCGGACGATAGTGAACTGCTTTTCCTTGGAGCAGGGGTACGAGGACACCTTCCCGGAGTTCAGCGGCCCAGTCAAAGAACGAGAGATGACTCGACTTGCCAAGGTCCCGCATCGGGTTCGCCGACGTCCGGCCTCATATCCAATAGTTACCTCGGCTTCGCGTATCGGTCCTGATCAAAGCTCGTCAGAGTGAATGGGTAGCGGGCAAAATCCTCGAGCTCCTGTGGCCGCTGGTGCAGGAACTCCTGTAGCGTGTCGGCGGCCCTCCCGCTTCTTCATCTTTGCGTAGGCCTTCGTGGCAAATGAAGAACACCGTCGATGCCCGTTTCCTCAGGCAGGTCCAGATTGCCAGCAGCGGCACCGGTTCTCCTTGGCCGCCTGCCACATTCTGCACCTGCTTGCCGGCAGTTGCGGCCATGCGTTTTCAGAGATCGTCTTCGGGGCGGGCAGCGAGGATCCGATTGGCCCTGACCTGAAGGATGCTGAGCGACTCCTGGATCAGGGGCGATGCGATACTGCCCCTGCGCACCGCGGCGACAATGCGGCGCGCGGGCTTCCCTTTGCCGGCAATGCGCAACCGAACCACGTTTTCGGCACCTCGCAGGGGTGCCAGCCGCGGCAGCAGGCCCACGCCCAGCCCCGCGCCAACGAAGGCGATCTGGGTTTCCCATTCAACGGCCTCATGGGCAATCCGCGGTGTTACCCCCACTGCCGTGAACGCCGCCGTGAAGAGGGAATGGTAGGTGGATCCGGCCGCCTCCGTGATCCAGGGTTCCGACGCCAGCTCTTCGAGCGTCACTGTTTCCCGCGATGCCAACGCATGGTCGGAGGGGATGATTACATCCAAGGGATCGTCAAGCAGGACCGTCTGCTCGAATCGCGGATCGTCTTCAACATGGGTGTCGGACTGCATGGCGATGATGACCGCGAGGTCGATTCGCTCGGCAACCAACAAGTCGAAGCAGCGGGCAGGATTGGCCTCAAGTACCTGCACCTCCAGCAGGGGTCGTGTTGAGCGCAGGGTGGCGGCCAGCGGCGCAAGCAACTGGGCTGCCGCCGTCGAGAATCCGCCCAGGCCAAAACGGGCCGGCACTTGGTCGCCAGCCTCCATGGCCGCGGCGCGCAGGCTCTCCCAATCCGCAATGAGAGTGTCCGAGCCCGCAACAAGGAAGCGGCCCGTGGCGGTCAGCCGCACACCACGGCCGTCCTTCGTCAGCAGCTGCATTCCAAGCACGCGCTGGAGCTCCCGCAGTTGCGCGGAGACGGCGGAGGGGGAATACCCGGTGAGTTGCGCGGTTGCGCCAACGGTGCCGCACTGCGCAAATACCCTCAGGGTGATAAGACGAGGATCAATCATGCACCTATTGTGCACTGTTATCTCCCAAATCTTGCGCTTTTGTTGCAGGCCGGACATCCCTAATCTCTTGACTACAAAGTTCTCGAGGATCCGGTTGCGCCCGCCAACCCGGGCACTCCCCGAATCGCGCACTTACCCAGCCCTCCCGGGAGGAAACCCATGTCTGTTTCAGTAAACGTTCCCCTCAACTCACGCGGAAAACTCGCTTCATCATTGCCTGCGGAGCAGCTGGCGGAAATCACCGAACTGTTCACTTTCCGGCGCAAGGGATATTCCCTCGATGCCCCGTTCTACACAGAGCCGGCTATTTTCAAAATCGACATGGAGGCCATCTTTGGCCAACACTGGATCTTTGCCGCCAGCACTGCCGAACTCCCGGAGCCGGGCGACTACGTCACCGTCGACTACGGGCCCTACTCCCTGATCGTGCTGCGCAACGACGACGGCGGCGTGAACGTCCTGCACAACGTGTGCCGACACCGCGGCGCCCGCGTCCTGACTGAATCCGCGGGGTCAACGGGAAACCTGGTGTGCGGCTACCACTCCTGGACCTACTCACCCAGCGGCGATCTGATCCACGCCTCGGCACCGGGAGAAGCGAAGTTCGACAAGAGCTGCTTCGGCCTCAAGCGCGCCCACGGCCGCGAGGTCGCCGGCCTCATCTTCGTGTGCATTGCTGATGAGCCGCCGACGGACTTCGACGAAACCTCAAAGATCTTTGAGCCCTACCTCGCCCCCCACGATCTATCAAAGACGAAAATTGCCTACCAGCAGAACATCATCGAAGAGGGCAACTGGAAGCTCGTCATGGAGAACAACCGTGAGTGCTACCACTGCGACGGCCACCCTGAGCTCGCCTGTTCCCTCTTCCCCACCTGGGGCCTGACGGAGGGCCTGATCCCGGCCCATCTTGAGGAAGTATGGGACCGGAATAAGGAATCACAGTCCTCGCTCGAGGAGCGTTGCCGCCGCTATGGCCTTCCCTACGAGGTCGTCGAGGAACTCGACACGCGCATAGCGGGAATCCGTATCTCGCGGGAAGCTCTTGACGGTGACGGCGAATCGTTCTCACCCGATGGGCGCCGGCTTTCCAAGAAGCTGCTCGGTGATTTGCCGGACTTCCGCCTTGGCCGCTGCTCGATGCACCTCCAGCCCAACAGCTGGTTCCATTTCCTCGGCGACCACGTCATCACGTTCGGGGTCTTCCCCATCAACGAACACCAGAGCCTCGTACGCACCACCTGGCTGGTGGCTGATGACGCCGAAGAAGGCGTCGATTACGATCTGGAAAAACTCACCTACACCTGGAAGCAGACAAACCTGCAGGACAAGGCGTTCGTGGAGCTGTGCCAGCAGGGTGCCGGCAGCCCCGCCTACCAGCCCGGCCCGTACATGAAGAGCGAATACCAGGTGGAAGCATTCATCAACTGGTACGTGCAGCGCGTTCAGGAGCACTTGGCATGACCGAACTCCTTACTGAGATGACCATCCAGGAAGCCCCCGAACCACAGCGCATTCGCGGTCTGGAGATGCCGTGGAACAGGGTGATGGGCAGCACCGAGGCACCTGCCCGCGCCGCCCGCGCATTGGGTCCGTGGCATCCCCAGGAGTTCATGGCCGAATGTGTCGAGACCGTACCCGAGGCTGGCGGCATGATGACTTTCGTGTTCCGCCGCTGCGACGGTGCGCCCTTGGCGTTCCGCGCAGGGCAGTACGTGAATATCGCCTTTCCCGTGAACGGCGAGGACCAGGATCCGGTGGACCGCAGCTACTCGCTGTCCAGTTCGCCCACTAAGCCCTGGACCTTCAACATCACAGTCAAGCGTGACCACACGGGACTGGTCTCACCGTGGGTGCACGAGAACGTCAAACCCGGCACCGTCCTGGACATGCTGGGTCCCGTTGGAGCCTTCCACCTGCCCGACGCCGACCGGCGGGCACGGTACCTCTTGCTGGCCGCCGGCGCAGGCATCACTCCGATCATGTCCATGGTGCGGACAATCCACTCCCTGCCGGGACAGGCGAACGTCGTGGTGCTTTACCACGGGGCGGAGGCAGGAGAATTTGCCTTCCACCAGGAGTTGGCCTACATCGCCTCCGTGGACTCCCGCATCAAGGTCTTCTACTCCCTGGGCGACCGCAGCAAGCCCGAGGGATGGGAGGGGCTCAGGGGAAGGCTGACGACGGCGATGCTCGACGAGGTCGCCCCCGACGCCAACGGCCGCCAGGTCTATGCCTGCGGCCCCGAGGGTTACCTGAACACAGCCACCGAACTCCTCAAGAAGGTGGGTGTCGATGACACCTCCATTTACATGGAATTCTTCTCGGGAGACCGCAAGATGCTCCTTGAATACCAGGCAGAGATCGCGCTTGCATCGGACATCGCGGAGGAAATCGCCGAGGAAATCGCCGATTCCGCCGAGGAATACTATGAAAGCCAGCCCAGCGCGTTCGGGCTCTACGAGCCCGGCTACGACGCCGGGGGAACCTTGCAGGCCACGGGGCTGCCGCTGGAAACCGTCGACCCGGAAGCACCGGCCCCCGACGGCACCTCGGACGCACCGGCGGAAGCGGGGACTCCCGATGCCTCAAGCTTCAACACCGTGGGAACGGGAAGCCTCACCCTGTCCTTCCTTCGCACGGGCATCAATGTGCGGGTGGACCCCGACGAACACATCCTCGGGGTGGCGCAGCGCGCGGGAGTCAGAATCGGCGCGAACTGCAAGGAAGGCATGTGCGGCTCCTGCAAGGTTGTCAAGCTTTCCGGGGAGGTCGAGATGAACCACCAGGGCGGGATTCGGGCGCGCGAAATCGATGCAGGCAAGTTCCTGCCGTGCTGCTCCACCGCACGGACCGACCTGGTGATCGATGCCTAGCCGCTTCCTACTGTATAAAGCCGGACAGCATTCAAGTGCGGAATGCCCTGGGTGGCGTTGCACTTGCTGCCGCTGGATCCGCGGGTGAAGGTGGGGCTCAGATCAGGTGACGAGGGCTTGGCGGACGGCACCCTCGAAAAAGCAAGGTCGGCCATCTCCACACGGGTGGCAAAAGCGCCTCTTAACGTCCCGAGAGACTCCCTGTCGTCCCACATGAACAGGCACCGGTTTGGCATGATGGCGCAGGACCGCCGGCAATGATGGCGCCGGGAGGACAAGGTTCTGGAACGATCAAGCCCATGTTCCCTGAGGGTGACCGGCACATGTCCGGGGTCGTCTTCTCCCAGTTCAGTCCGGCCGTTGGATGGGCCCTCGCAGCGGTGGTGGCCGCAGGCGGGGCGGCGGCCTCGCTGATCGCATGCCGTCTTGAGAAGCCTTTGCGCCAGGTAGTTGCCTAGGACAGCCGCGACAGCACTGCGGCTGCGAACTCCGCAGTGGTGGCGGTGCCCTTCAGGTCCGGCGTAGCAGTGCCGTCTGCGAGCGTGCCCTCAAAAGCCAAAGTCAGGGACCGGGCGGCCTCCGCCTCACCGAGGTGGTCGAGCATCATTGCCGCGGCCCACAGAGCGCCTACCGGATTGGCGATGCCCTTGCCGGCAATGTCCGGAGCAGAGCCGTGCACGGGTTCGAACATCGACGGGTGCCGCCGCTCCGGGTTGAGGTTGGCGCTGGGTGCAATGCCGATGGACCCGGCCACACCAGCTACGAGGTCCGAGAGAATGTCCCCGAACAGGTTCGACGCAACGATGGTCCGGATACTGGTCGGCTTCATCACCAGCCGGGCCGCCAACGCATCAATGAGTACCTTTTCGACGACGACGCCAGGGAACGCCTTGACCGTCTCCGCCACCACTTCATCCCAGAACGGCATGGTGTGGATGATGCCGTTGGACTTTGTTGCAGAGACCAGCCGACCGCCGCGTTCGCGGGCAACGTTGGCGGCATAGTGCGCCGCCCGGGCGATACCGCGCCTGGTGAAGACGCTCTCCTGAACCGCGAACTCGCCGTCGGTTCCCGCACCGAACCTTCCTCCGATCTGGGAGTACTCGCCTTCAACGTTCTCCCGTACCACTACGATGTCCAGGTCCTCGATGCCGGGCATGGCACCGACAACGCCGGGCAGCAACCGCATGGGCCGGAGGTTGATGTACTGGTCAAACTCCCGGCGGATGGGGATCAGTAACCCCCAGAGGGTGACGTCGTCGGGCACATCCGGTGTCCCGACGGCTCCCAGGTAGATGCCATCACCGCTGCTCAACTGCTCTATTCCGTCGACAGGCATCATGCGGCCCGCCTTGCGGTACAGGTGGCTGTTCCAGTCGCGGACCCGCCACCGGACGTCGAAGTCGTAGATACCCGCGACTGCGTCGACGCACTGCATCGCGACGTCCGTGACATCCACGCCAATGCCGTCACCAGGAATCGCATCGATAACATAACTGCGGCTCATGCACATCCAATCGTTCGTGGTATTCGAAGAGCATATGCGGCTGTCCAGGCGCGCCGCCTCAATGAATCACGACCCGAGGCGGGTCAGCAATTCCGAATGCTGTCCCAGAGCTGACCAGCGCATGTGAGAGGGAAAGGGCGGGAGCAGCTCGCCCTTTCCCTGTGGTGTTACGGCTTGAGGCTATGGCCTTCCGCATCAAGGTAGTCGCGCCAGGATCGCTTCGGCGTCCAGCCCAGCATCCGTTGCGCTTTGGCGCTCGAGATCCCCGAAGCATCGGTACGCCATAATTCGCGCAGTTCGATTGAGTCGCCGTAGTACTTGTTCAGAACCTCGGCGAAGTCATGGCCACCCACATTGTCAGGGGAAGCGATGTAGAAGACCTCGTGTCCGGGCAGGTCTGACCCGGTAGCCAGGACGATGGCGTCGGCGAGGTCGTAGACATCGATGTAGCTCCACAGGTTGGGGCTTAGGACCGAGGCGTCGCGGACCTGCGGTCCCAGGTTTGTCTCGTAGTTGTCCTCGAATTGGACCCAGCTGGGTCGAATGGAAATGCAGCGGATGTCAGAGCGGGCGATTGCGGCGTCCATGAGCTGCTCACCGAAGTGCTTGGAGAGCGCATAAGGGTCCTGCGGGCGGATCGGGTGCTCCTCGTCCACGGGTGCGTAGTCAGGGAGGAAATCGCGCTCGGGAAAGAAGAACCCCGGGACCGTCTCACTGGAGATGTAAACGAAGCGCTTCACGCCAAATCGGATGGCGGCCTCAAGAACATTGAAGGTCGCCATGATATTGGTTTGGAAGACCACGTGAGGCGGATGACCAGTCGGTTCTGGGATGGCAGCGACGTGTACGACGGCATCCGCACCGCGAACGACGGCGTAGGCCTCCCCTGCGTCGGTGAGGTCCGCCATCGTGTACCTCGGGGTGCCCTCAGGCTTGCGCTCATAGCCGGGACGAGTCAGATCGGTGGTGAGTACTTCGTGTCCGGCGTCGATCATCGCCTGGGTGGTGGCACGACCGACCTTTCCATGAGCGCCAGTGATAAGGACCTTCATGTTGTCTCCTCGATGGGTTCGGGTTTGTGCAGGGATGAGTGTGCCTCCCGCACCCGCAGCTGGTTCTCGTCGCAGGCCTTCCTGATCGGTTCCAGGATGCCTCGGGAGCTACCAATGTCGTTGAATAGCTGTGTGGGCCGGGACGGCCTGGCCGTCGCTGTCCAGGCAGACCACCGATACTGCTGCGGTAGTGCCGGCGAGGCCTCCTGCGGCGCTGCCCACGGGTAGCGCATTACGGAGGGTTAGCGGGCGTTGAGGAGGTGTTCGATGGCGAGCTGGTTGAGGCGGACGAACGCGAAGGAGCGTTCGGCGGCCTTGTCGGCGTTGAAGTCCTCGAAGGCGGTGGTGT
Source organism: Arthrobacter sp. BB-1 (assembly GCF_006151685.1). Lineage (NCBI taxonomy): Bacteria > Bacillati > Actinomycetota > Actinomycetes > Micrococcales > Micrococcaceae > Arthrobacter > Arthrobacter sp. BB-1. Next base: position 26 of record NZ_VDEV01000017.1, on the reverse strand, counting down.
CCGCGAGCAGGTCCGCGGTGGTTTCG
>NZ_VDEV01000016.1:0-991 GCF_006151685.1 Arthrobacter sp. BB-1 | reverse complement strand
TGACATTGGCACCTGAAGGCCGGAAGCTTTTGCGCGTTGAACAGCGCAATTCCGCTGTCCCGGTGGAGCGGAAGCCGGACTGGATCAAGGCCAAGGTCCAGATGGGCCCGGAGTTCGTCCAGCTCAAGAACCTGGTCAAGAAAGAGGGCCTGCACACGGTGTGCGAGGAGGCCGGCTGCCCCAACATTTTCGAGTGCTGGGAGGACAAGGAAGCCACCTTCCTGATCGGCGGGTCCGAGTGCACGCGCCGGTGTGACTTCTGCCAGATCGATACCGGCAAACCCTCGCCGGTGGACATGTTCGAACCCACCAAGGTGGCCCGCTCCGTGCAGGCCATGCAGCTGCGGTACGCCACCGTCACCGGCGTGGCCCGGGACGACCTCGCCGATGAGGGCGTGTGGCTGTACGCCGAAACGGTCCGAAAGATCCATGAGCTGAACCCCGGCACCGGGGTGGAGCTGCTGATCCCGGACTTCTCCGGCAAACCCGAACACATCGCCGCGATCTGCGATTCCAGGCCCGAGGTGTTCGCGCACAACGTCGAAACCGTGCCCAGGATCTTCAAGCGGATCCGGCCCGCGTTCCGCTACGAGCGGTCCCTGGACGTGATCACGCAGGGCAGGAACCTGGGCATGGTGACCAAGTCCAACCTGATCCTGGGCATGGGCGAAACCCGCGAAGAGATCTCCGAAGCGCTCCGGGACCTGCACGAGGCCGGCTGCGACCTGATCACCATCACCCAGTACCTGCGCCCGTCCGAGCGGCACCTGCCGGTGGACCGCTGGGTCAAGCCGCAGGAATTCGTGGACCTCCAGGACGAAGCCAACGAAATCGGCTTCCTGGGTGTTATGTCCGGCCCGCTGGTCCGCTCCTCCTACCGCGCCGGCCGGCTCTGGGCCACCGCCATGCGCAAGAAGGGCCGCGACATCCCCGCCGAACTCGCCCACATCGCCGAAGGCATCCAGGACTCCGGCACCACCCGCCAGGAAGC
>NZ_VDEV01000015.1:0-209134 GCF_006151685.1 Arthrobacter sp. BB-1 | reverse complement strand
CCCTCTTGACTTTCTTGATGACCGTCGTCAGTCTTGTCGACAACAGGGCGGCGAATCCGTCCGTTCCTGGTCCAGTGGAGGATACTGATGTTCCGTGCCAGGTCGCTGATGCGTTCCGCGACCTCAGGAGACCGGGTCACACGCCTCGAGCTATTCTTCGATCTGGTCTTTGTCTTCGCGCTAGCGCAGCTGTCCCACCATTTGCTGGAACATCCCTCCTGGGTTGGGGCCGGCGAGACATTTGTGCTTCTTCTTGCGGTCTATAAGGTGTGGGTGTACACGACCTGGTCGGCGACTTTGCTGGAAACTTCGCGGCTTGAGGTGCAGTGGATGCTGCTGATCGTCATGCTTGTCACATTGTTCATGAACGCCTCAATCGGCTCAGCGTTTGGCGCCTTCGGCTGGCTTTTTGCTGCGAGCTATCTCCTGGTCCAGCTGGGCCGGGGTGCGTGGATGCTGACTGTCGGACTTGACCGCACTACCCACAACCATTTCGTGCGCACTCTGATCTGGGGGTGTATGAGTGCGCCGTTTTGGATTGCCGGCGTCTTCTTCGGTCCGGGGCCGCGTTTGCTGTTCTGGGGTGTCGCTGCCGCGATCGATCTGGGCGGCCATATGCTGGCGCACCGGTTGCCGGGCCGGAAAACCGAAGGAAGCCGGGTCCCGCTCCCGGGAGAGAGGATCTTTGAGCGGTTCGGGTTGTTCTACCTGATCGCGCTCGGCGAGACGATCCTTTCAACCGGTCTGGCCATTGCAGGCAATCTGGACGACCCCTGGATATTTCTGACCGGAACCATAAGTTTGGCCGGAAGCGTCGCGATCTGGTGGTGCTACTTCCATGGCCTCGAACAGGACATCCTGGAAAAGCTTGCTTCTGTCGATGATCAGTTTCGGCCCGGCATTTTGGCTGGCAACACCTTGGTCGTGTTACTGGCAGGCCTGATCCTGGTGGCGGTTGGTGATCAGCTCGTGATCAGCGATCCGGCCGCCCGCCCCGATCTGTCCACAGTTCTACTTCTCTTTAGTGGGCCGGCTCTCTTCCTTGCCAGCCGGGGCTTTTTTATTCGACGGGTACTGGGCCTACGCCACTCATCTGATCTCTTCGGCATTGGAGCCTTGGTGGTGCTGGCAAATTTCAGCCTTCTCCTCCCCGCCTTCGTTGCCGCCGCGGGAGCCGTTCTTCCCCTCGTAGGCGTAGCAGTTTCCGACACCGTGAACCGCCGCCGCCGAACGCGACAGGGAGCCCGCTGACATCCTATTGAATGCCAGGGAATGTATCCCGGGCTGGCTTTGACAGCCTAAGGAGCCTTCTGCCAGCCCCTCCCCCAACTGTGCTCCAGAGCACCGCTAATTCCTCGCAGCCGGGGGTGTTGTCCCTGGCACCGACCCGGCTCGCGTAGGCTGTCAGGCAAACACGCGGCATCGGCGGCTCTGATCCCTCGCCAAGCCTGCATTGACGGAGCCTCTTGCGGCCTGAGTCGAGGAGATAGTCACCGAGGAATCAACTGCTCAATGACGGGCCAACCCGCGGCTACGTCCCAGTCCTCTTCCAGCGTGCAGCCAAACTTCGTCTCATAAGTTAGCCGGATACGAGCATGCCGGCCGATAATCCGGCGAATACCAGGCAGCAGTCTGGGTGCCGGTGAAGAACACTGGACCCGATTGGCCTCGGGTCCACGTTCTGCGCGGTGCGCCTACTGGCGCGGTAAGGGGGTTGTAGCCCCTGACATCACACCTTGGGTCCAGGACCCACCGGGTTGGCCGGCCTCCGCCCTAAACGCTTTCCTGCCATTTGGTCTACAGACCTCGGAGGAAGGCTGGCCGATGGTCGAGCCCGTGGCTGGTGAGTCCGTAGAAAACGGGCAGTATCACGAAAATCACCGATGCGACCAGCGGATAGACCAGGACACCCACCGTCCCCGCCGCGAGGTACAGCACGACCCCGGCAAGAGCACGCGGTCGCTCACGTGCGAAGTATGACTCCTCCACCTCCTCCTCGGTGAGCTCGGGATGCCGCGCCAGGTGCGAGAAGAACACCAGCCATGACAGGCACAGCAGTGCCCCAACGAGCGCATACAGCGCGACAGCGACCCGTTCGTCGGCAGGATTGCCCGTCTTGGCGGTATCGATGATCACGGTTGTCGGCCAAGGTAAAAGCGCGAGCGTCGCGAGGATTCCCAGGTTGGCCCACTGCAGGCCGATGTCCATCTCCCGGATACGGGAGAAGGCGGATTTGTGGTTGAGCCAGATCACGGCCAGGTAAATATAGGAGGCCGCATACGCCAGGTATGTCGGCCATTGACCCAGCAAGCCAGTCAGCAGCCCCCCTGGCTCGGTTTCGGGCGGCGTGAGCTCAAGTACCAGGAGCGTGATAACGATCGCGATAACGGCGTCGCTGAACGCCTCGGCACGGCTAGTGTCCGAACGTGTCACGCTTTGCTCCTACGCCTGTGCATGAGGAGGCCCTCCTGCCCGATGCCTTTGCCGGCCGACGCCTGAGGAAAACGGTGGCCGAACATCGCGCCGGCGCCTCGGGCCACAGATAAATGGAACGCAGGAAAGCAGCATAGTCGTGCTGCGACGGCGCGTGGTAGGCCTCTATCCGCTTTCACCGGGCAGCTTGTATGCGAGCACGTCGACGTGCTGTATGTTCGGTTCCGCGCTGAACAGCTCTGTCCCCTGAGCTGCAAGTGCTTGCCCGACACCCCCTGAAAGGTGGGTCCGGCGGGCGTCGTCGTCGGGGAATACGTCGAAGATCCCGAAAGTCGATTCGTCGAATTGGAGGGCGAACCAGGCGCGCGTACCTTCCTCCTGTTCGACGACGGAGCGCGCGCCGCGGAGGAAATCCGCGACGTCCTCCTCCTTGCCGGGCTTGGCCTTCAAGATCACGGACAATGCAACTTCAATCATGCTCCCTCACCCGGCTCGACCTGGTGGATTCCATACTCCACGACAGTTTTCATGGCGGGCCTCCTTGGAACGGCTTTGCGGCTGGGATGGTACCGAGCAGGCCTCGTGGCACCTCCTCAACTATCGAGGGAGCGGCGCGACGCACTGCCCAGTGTCCCAGTGATCGCCGGTCACCACAAGACACGATTTTCTTCCGCCAACGCCAGTGTATGAAGGCGAAATTGCGGAGGCGCGGCACCTGGCGGGCAGGTGCTTTCACTACAGGGTCACGGCCGCTGGCATCAGGGGTCCTTGACTGGTAGCTGACGAAGTTTCGCCCATGGCGGCTAGCCAATCAGCAGCAACGTCGATTCCCCTGCGCCAGTACGGGCGGGGCGCCCATCCTGCGAGCCACAGGTGCAGCCTTTTGTCTTTACCCCAGCCAGTCGCTTGGAACAGAGATGAGGACCCAAAAGACTCCGCGGCGGGCAGGGCCAAAGCCTGCGAACCAGCCGTCAGGGCGACGCGACCACAAGCTTTGTACACAGGTCAAAGCAAAATCCCTCTGACGAGGGAAAACACCGTGCCCGAGGTGGGACTCGAACTGCATTCCAGCTGTTGCAAACGCTGGGATGCCGCGAAAATAATACCAATCCGAAGGCCGTCCGGCCGATATATCGCCCAGTCGGGCGCCGAAGGCGTTGACAGTGTCAACACTCTCTTTTGCCACTTCGAAGCATCTCCGAACCGCAGGTGAGCGATCCCGCAGCGGTATCGATATACAAGGCCCCTGACCACCCGCCGGTCGTCCCGGAAAGGGCGATCCCGGCGAGAAATAGAAGACGGCAGTAACGGCTAAATAAGGGCCGACTGCCGATCAGTCCAAACACGCATCATGCATTCCGGGCAACCGCCTCAGGGCTTGGGAGACACGCCCTAGCGGCGTTCGAAGGTTCCCGTCAGCCTCGCCCGGCCCAAGGTGTGGGTGGAGAGCGCGGATTGCAGGGCGCCCGGGGCGTCTCCAGTGCGAAGGTCCAGCCGCTCAACATCCACGGCATGAACCACCAGCAAATACCGGTGCTGACCGTGCCCGGGAGGCGGGGCAGCTCCCACGAAACCGGCAAATCCGGCATCGTTCTTCAGTTGCACTGCACCAGACGGTAACCGGGAGTTGTCCCGGGAACCTGCACCGGCCGGGAGGGACGTGACGTCTGCCGGGATGTTCACCACAGCCCAATGCCAGTAGCCGGCGCCTGGGGCATCGGGGTCGAAGACGGTGACTGCGTAGCTCCTGGTTCCCTCAGGCGCGCCCGACCAGGTGAGCTGGGGCGATTCGTCCCGCCCGCCGGCTCCCAGGACGGCGCTGCGTTGGGCTTCCGGAAGAACCTGGCCATCCTCGAAGGATTCGCTGATGACTTCGAAGGATTCGATCCCGGATGTTGGTGCAAATGGATCATGTGTTTTCATGGCTGCCTTTCAATTGCTGTCAAGCTACGCACCCGTCAGTTCGATCGAAACGAGGCCACTGACGGCTCTCTCACCGGCGCTGGCCCAATCCTGAATCTGAGTTTGGTGCTAACACGATACGGGTAAACAATGAACCGCGGGACTAAACATCTGCCCGTACCCCCCATGCCGTCAGAGTCACTGCGGAAAACGGAAAACGGTGCTCCCGTCCGGGAGAGCCGGACAGGTCGGATGATGATCTGCTGTGAAGTACGCTTGGCGACGGGATCGGGGTCGTTGAAGTGTGGCGGGAGTGCCACACAATGCAGACAAGTCCGCGCCGTATTGCACGCTGCCTGTGTTTTCTCAGGCGAGCGGATGGGCAGTTAAGGCGTCGGGGAGGCAGCCTCCCAACGGTTGAGCGAAGTTCAACGCCAAGGTCCTCGCCTGCGGTCACAGTCGCCATCAGACGAACAAGACAGGTTCCTTTCCTGGCTTCGGCTGGCTTCCAGAAGGATCCCTTGCAGCAGGGTCTTGTGTTCGGCGGGAACATTCGGTGGCTGTGGAGGGAAAGTTCTACTGACAAGTAACTGATGCGCCGCGTACATTGGCGAAGGGGCGCGTGGCGTCCCTGATTTCCACGATTGAAGTCTTTTGCATCCGCTAGACCGTCCAGATGGCAGCCCAACGTCGCGCTGTCCTTCTGGCAACAAGGACCAAGGCCGGCGACAGTGGCCAGGCCGGGAGGAGACCCATGGCAGGAATGTTCGAACTCTTCAACGACGAAGACTCGAACTTCAGGTTCAGAATCACAGGCCCCGACGGTGCAGTAATGGCCACCTCCCGCGCCTTCCCCGACAAAGCCTCTGCCGTGGCAGGAATCCGGGACATGCGCGAGTATGCCGGAATGGGCCACATCACCGACATGTGCCAGCAACCTGTGGCACGTGGCGGTGCCCCACTGGCTCCAGTAGCCGGAGAACCAGCCTCCGGTCCCGGGTGTTTCAGCCCGCGGGCCAGACACGGGCGGCCCCAGCACAGTTCCTTACGGAGGTAAGGGAAGTTGCAGCGCTGGAGGCCTGCCGTGCGACGGCGAAGTCCGTCGGGCTGCTCACGGCCAGGCGCTGATGGGTCATCAACCTGCGCCTGAGGGCGCGCGGACTAAGGCTCCGATTGGCGAAGCACTCGGGATCATGAGACAAACCGCCCGTGATTTCCTCCGCCGCAAAATCGAAGAGCAGGGAGAAGGACCTGCCCGACCTTCACGGCGTGGCCGCAGCGCGTGCAGTCATGGAAGAAGTTAAGGAGGACCAGCAGGGATTCCCTGCTCAACCACATCCTCCTGACCTGGGTGATGCAGGATTCCTGCGGCCTATTCCTCGCGGTTGATCTCCAGGTAGCTAAGGCCGCTCAGATCCAACCAGTACTGGGTTGGTGTTTCCACCAGCCTCAGCAGCACGCCCTGGCAGTTGCGGCAGCGCACCACAATGCCGGGCGCGTCGGCGAACACCATTGCCTCGCCAAAAGCCCTGACTGAACCGCAATGCCTGCAGCGTGCGAGCGCCGCGATGATGTCGACGCGGAACACTTCCGACAGTGCCCCGGCCGTTGCGTTACCGTCCAGATACGGAATCGGATCATGGGGTGATGCTGCAATATCTTGGTCGCCCGGGTCGGGGACAGCGAAATCGTCCGCGCCGTTCATCAGATGCCTCCCGTCCCGCCAAACCGTTCGGTCTTTACCGACGCCACCGGGTAGCCGGCCTTCACCAGCCAGTCCGCAACGGTCTCCACGAAAACCGTTTGGCCGCAGATGAATACATCCGGATTCTCCTCAGCCGGGAAGATCTTGCGCAGAAGCGTATCCGACGTAAGGCGCCCCGGCGGGGCCGCCCAGCCTTCCGGGGCCAACCGCGTATAGACATAGTCGACCATCAGCTTGTCCGATTCCCGGTCCAACCGACGCAGCTCCTCGCTGTATAACGAGGTCTCCGGTGACTTAAGGGAATAGAGCAACCTGAAAGGAGACTCGCTGGAGGAAACCTGATGGGCGCGGATCATCGACATCAGCGGCACCACACCTGACCCTCCCCCGATCAGCTGTACAGGATTCGCGTTACTGGGCCTCCAGACAAACCAGCCGCCCACCGGCCCGCGGATTTCCAGCCTGTCCCCGACGGCCAGGTCCCGGACCAAATACGGTGACACTTCGCCGTCGGGCAGCTCGTCAACGGTGATGTCCAGATGCTCATCCATACCTGCCGATGCCACGGAGTAAGAGCGGATTGCGGCGTACCCGTCCTCGGCGGTGAGGCGGATGTCGATGTGCTGGCCGGCCAAGTGTCCCGTCAAACCATCCACACGCAGGGTAATGGTCCGGGCAGTGGCATTTTCCGGGAACCCGCCCACCACTTCGGCGACCTGCCACTGGCTGCTCACGGCACGCGCCTCATGAGTACCGCTCCTCGCGCCACGGGTTCCCGTGAAGATGGTAGCCATTCGATTCCCAGAAACCGGGCAGGTCCTCCCCCATCAGCTCCAGACCGCGTATCCATTTGGCGCTTTTCCAGAAATACAGATGCGGCACCAAAAGCCGTGCCGGGCCCCCGTGGGCGCGTTCGAGAGGCTTGCCATCGAATTCCCATACCACCCACGCCTTGCCGCCCAGGAGGTCCCACAGAGGAACATTGGTTGTGTAACCGCCGAAGGAATAGGCCGTAGCGAAATCACTGGTGCTTTCGACGTCTTCGAAAAGCGTGTCCACCGAAACGCCACGCCACACTGTTCCCAGCTTTGACCAGCTGGTCACACAGTGAATGTCCGTAGTGATTTCCTCCTGCGGCAAAGCCATAAATTCGTCCCAGGACCAAGAGAGCCGCCGGCCGGTCTCCACGGCAATGAAAAACTCCCAATCGTCAATACGGATAAGGGGGGCAGGCCCCGCCGTGAGCACAGGAAAATCCGCCGTTTCATGCTGCCCGGGAGGCAGGGCGGGATTCTCGGACCGCCGTCCACGGAAACCGGATGAAATGATACCCATGATGCACCTCCCGGGTGGAGCTCCACCCGGCCAAGGACCGTTGATGCCCCAACCATAGGGCAACGTCTGTCCGCGGTCTAGGCCCCGCGTTGACTCATCAAAGATCCTCGCGTTGCGGTATTCGAAGAATCATTTGAGAATGCCCGCGTAGCGGCGTGTCCGCCGGGGCGGTCTCGGCCGCGTCGGCATTGCGAGCCATGGAGCTTTCGACGAGTGGACGCAGGGCTGTCACGAAGGTCATCGCCACCCGCTATGCCCGGACGGACCGGGCCGGGAAGAAGCAGATTCTGGATGAGCTGTGTGCGACGACTGGATGGCACCGCGACCACGCCCGCAAGGCCCTGCGGCAGGTACTGGTACTGAAACCCGTGCGGGCAAGGACGCCCCGGCCGCCGCTTTACCGGGAGCCCGTGGTCGAGGCGTTGCGGTTCTGCTGGGCGGTGCAGGGAACGCCGGGCGGGCGGCTCCCCGCGGCAGCGTTGCCGGACCTGGTGCCGCGCCTGCGGCGGTTCAAGGAGCTGAACCTTGATGTCGGCACGGCCGCGCAGCTGCTGACGATCTCCCCGGCGACCATCGATCGACCGCAGGCTCAAGGCCGACCGGGCGAAACTGGAGCCCCGCGGCCGGTCCCACACCAAGCCCGGAACACTGCTGAAAGACTCGATGCCGATCCGGACCTGGGCCGAGTGGAACGACGGGGTGCCCGGGTTCGTGGAGATCGATCTGGTCGGCCACGAGGGCGGCAATAACCAGGGTGAGTTCTGTTCACCCTTGATATCACCGACATTGCGACCGGCTGGACGGAAACCCGCTCGGTGCGGAAACAAGGCCCAAAAATGGGTTTTCGCGGCGGATCAAAGACGCCCACTGCCGCGTTCCCGTTCCCTATCCTCGGGATCGGTTCGGACAACGGTTCTGAGTTCATCAACCGGGAGCTCTTCCGCTGGTGCGAGCAGGAGAAACTGACCTTCACCAGGTCCCGGTCCGGGAACAAGAACGACGGCGCCCATGTCGAGCAGAAGAACTGGCACATCGTTCGCCAGACTGTCGGCTATCACCGCTACGACACACCCGGCGAGCTGGAGCTGCTCAACCGGAACTGGGCGCTTCAGCGGCTGCTGACCAACCATTTCGGACCCAAGCAAAAACTCCTCGCGAAAGTCCGGAACGGCGCGAAGATCACCAAGACCTACGATAAGCCCGCGACCCCGTACCAGCGCGTCCTGGCCAACACCGGCACCATCATCAAGACCCTCAAAACCCGTCTGAAACGCGAAAACAAGTCTCTAACCCGGCCGCATCCAACGCCAAATCCAGGCCCTCTTCACGGAGCTACTGACCCTGACCACCGCGAAGCAGGGCACCAAACCCCAACCCGCCATCCGGGCAAAACCAAATGATTCCACGAAACAACCCAGGCGGGCAGCTTGACATGATTTCCCGGGGCCCAACGTGACTTGGTCAGGACGCCGAACAAAAACCAAGGCGGGCCGACGGGTAACTAACCGTCGGCGGCGCCTGATAGGCGGCAAAGCTACACCCAAAACTGACACAGGGCGTCTTGGCTTGGACACAGAATAGTGGACTTAGATCTGGGTCCGGTGAGAGGCTGAGTCCTGCCGCCGTACCCACACGGGGACAATTCCTATGAGTTATCCGCCGCTGCTGCTATAGGAGCTCCCCAGCGGCTCCCGACCTTCAGCCTTGGATAACCCGAATTGACCCCAACTGGTGACAGAATAGAGTCGCCACCGCCCGCTTGTCCGAGCCTGATCAGGTCGACGGAGTCACTATTATCGGCGTTTCGGGAGCGGCCGCGGCAGGGGTGCTTAGGGCTAGATCCCACGGCGGCGGAGCCACGCGTTTGAACTTCTCGAGGTAGTCAATAGCCGCCAGTTCCTTCGACTTCGATCACGTTGAAGCTACCCGGATTTGCTGCACTGACCGCCGAAGCTTCAGGTTTCCTGCACGTTCCAGGATTTTGGGGATGACAGCGACTGGTGCCGTTCCGGGTTTCGTCCCGAGGATTCTGGCCGATCCGGCTGTGGGTCGTTTAGAGCCGAGAACACGTTCTAGCGGCCATAGTGGCTGGTTTTGGGCAGGGAAGCTACTCGTGGGGTAACGGCGCAGACCCCCAACCTCACACGAGTTAGCTATGCTATTGGGAAAGCAAGGGGGACCGGCATGATCAAACGTAAAGCTACGGCACTGGATGTCGCACGACGGGCAGGAGTGTCCCGTAGCGCTGTATCGCTGGTGCTTAACGGCAGGGCCGATGGCAACGTCACCCTGGAACGACAGCAGCGCGTCCTCCGCGCTGCCGCGGAACTGGATTACACGCCCAATTCGGTTGCCTTGAGTCTGCGAAATCAACAGACGTCAACTATTGGAGTCATCACAGACGATATCGTCACCAGCCCCTTCGCCGGCCGGCTGATCAGCGGCGCTTCACGCACGGCCCTGGCCCGTGGGTACATGGTTCTTGTTGTTGATTCAGAGCATGACGTGTCGCGCGAAAGCACTGCGGCGCAGCAACTCGCGCACCGGCAAGTGGACGGCATCATGTACGCCACCGGCAGCCTGCGCGAAGTGACCACCCCGGCCACGATGCGCACCTTGCCGGCGATACTTGCCAATTGCACCGATGCCGCCTCCCCGTTCGGCTCGGTCATACCCGCAGAGGTCGACGGCGGGCGTGCAGCCGCCCAACTGTTGATCGACCTCGGCCACCGACGCATCACCCTGTTGACCGGGACTCTCAGCTCCCCCGCCGCCCCGCAGCGCGAACAGGGTTACCGCGAGGCCATGGAAGAAGCGGGACTAGGCCGCGAGCAACAAGATGTCCACCTCGCCGGCTGGGACATCGATGACGGCTACCGGGCCGCGTCCGCTGTGCTGGGCGGCGGAGACCGGCCGACGGCGATCATATGCTCCAACGACAGGGTGGCCACCGGCGTCTTGTTGTACGCCGCCGCGGCAGGACTGCGGGTACCGCAGGATCTGTCCGTGGTGGGATACGACGATCAGCAGAACGTGGCCGCCAACCTCGTTCCCGCCCTCACCACCGTGGCACTTCCGCACGCCGAAATCGGGGCTACGGCGATGACCATGCTTTTGGACGAGGTTGAAGGAAAAACGCCCGCTGCAGAGATGCCTCGCGGCGAAACCGTGCTGGTACCTTGCCAGGTCATCCACCGGGCATCCACCGGCGCTCCCCCGGCTTCCTGATCCGCTGCATTTCCCAAGCGTCGCGGCCGATGCCCGGTACCCCGCTTCGGCGGGACGTTCGATCTGTCTCCGCAGTCCCCAGGTAAGGCTGTTGCCCTGATTTCCTTCCGTCTGCGTCGCCGGCAGTGACCGCTCGAAATAGTTCTTGACACGTGTTAGGTGCGTCTCCTAACCTACTTAACACGTGTTAGGAGGAGCCGACAATGACGTCTGAAAAGACACCGGGGCAACCAGCCCCTTCGCATCCGCTGCGGTCCAGCAGCAAACTCTCACAACTCACCCGCCGTTCCATGCTGGGCCTGACCGGGCTCGCCGTGGCAGGAGCCACCGTGGGGGCCTGGCCCCGACTGACCGGAACCGACATCCCGGGCCGCGGCAGCAAGGCATTGAACATCGCCATCCTGGGGACGGCAGCGGACGCCGCGGGACGCCAGGGCCTGATCCAGGCCTTCACCGCCGCCCACCCCGATATCCCGGTGCAGCTGCAAGCCATCCAGGGGGCGGACTGGAAAGACTTCTTTTCCAAGATCCTCACCATGGTGGCCGCGGGAACGCCGCCGGATGTCGTCTATGTCGCCACCGAAGGCGCCCAGCTGTTTGCCGACAAGCTCGCTGAGCCCCTGGACGGTTATGTCCGCCGGGACGCGGCAGCGATGATCGATTACTTTGACGACGTTCATCCCAGCCTGCTGGAAGCCTTCATGTACCAGGGAAGCCTGTACCAGCTTCCCCTGGACTGGAACGCGGCGAACATGTACCTGAACACCACCACCTTCGCTCAAGCCGGGCTTGACCGGCCAAAGGACGACTGGACGAAGGACGACTTCAGCGCCACCCTGCGCGCCCTCCGCAAGGCCCGCCCGGCTGATTTCACCCCGTACTACTGGACCAACCGGCTTTTCGGCGGGGTTGTGCCCTGGCTTTACGCCAACGACACCAGCTTCCTGTCCGAAACGAAGGCTCCCGGCGGGGACTGGCTTTGGGACCGCTTCTACCCCAACGATCCAGCCCGCGGCACCCGCGGCGGCGGATATCAATGGCTGGCTCCCAACGCCGAGGACGGGCGGGTTCTCGAGACCTTCGATTACCTGCGCGAACTGGTAGCCGAAGGACTCGGCGTGCGTCCCGAATCCGGGGGCGGCAACGCCCTGGTCGGTCTCTTCGGCAACAACCGCATCGGCACCACGCCCGCAGGCGGCTACTGGGCGCAGGGCCTGCACGAGGCCGGGATGACCGCCGATCAATTCGACGTGCAGTTCTTCCCCCGCTGGCGGACCCAGCGGCATCAGTTCGGGGCCGCCGGCTACGCGATCATGCGCACCGCGAAAGACAAGGACGCGGCATGGGAATGGGTGAAGTTCTGCTCCAGCCGCGAAGCCATGCAACTGGCCATTCCCAAGCCGAACACCACACCCACCCGCCGCTCGATGGTCAACGAGTCCTTCTACGCCGCCACCGGGCCGCGGCACTGGAAAGTCTTCTACGACACCCTGGACAGGTTCCCCACCTCCGGCCCGATCCCCGCCCCGCCACAGCAGGCCGCCGTCGAAACTGCCCTGATGAAAAACGTCTCCACCGCCGTCAGCGGCAGCTCCGCCGATGTACGGACAGCGATGGGCAACCTGCAGCGCGACCTTGAACTGGCTCTGAGGAGGAGCTCATGACCACCACTTCCACCGCCCCACGGCAAACAGTGAAACCACCGGCCGTGCGCCGCTCCTTTGTTGAGCGATGGCTGGCACGGATCTTCCTGGCACCCACAGTGCTCGGCATGGCCCTGTTCACCTTCCTGCCGATCATCGCTTCACTGGTCCTTGCGTTCTTCCGCTGGGACATCATTTCCGCGCCGCAGTTCGTCGGCTTCGCCAACTTCGCCTCACTGGCACAGGACCCCACCGTCCGCGTGTCCTTCCTGAACACCATTGGGTTCGTAGTCATCGCGGTAATCCTTCAACTGGGCATCGCCCTTGGCCTGGCCTCCATGCTGCAGGCAAGGATGCCGTCCTGGCTGAGGGTATTCCTCCGCTCCACCTTCTTCTTCCCCCTGGTCCTGTCCGCCGCGTCGGTGTCCATCTTCATGCGCTACATGTTCAACGAACAGTTCGGCGTCGTGAACTGGCTCCTCTCGCTCGTCGGGATCCCTGCTGTGCCCTGGCTGACCAGTCCCGCGGCGTCCGCGGCCGTCGTTGTCCTGGTCTACGTCTGGCAAAACTTCGGGTTCTCCTTCCTGCTCTTCCTCGGCGCCCTCACCAACATCCCGAAAGAACTGCACGAAGCAGCCAACCTGGATGGCGCCACGGGCTGGAAACAGTTCAGCAATGTGACTCTTCCGCTGATCAGCCCCACGGTGCTCGTGGCTTCCGTCATGGCCATCATCAGTGCCCTGCAGGTCTTCGACCAGCCGTACGTCCTGACCAACGGCGGTCCCGGCGATTCCACCCGGACCGCCGTCATGGTGATCTTTGAATCCGCCTTCCAGCAGCTTGAGTTCGGCAAAGCCTCCGCCATTGGCCTGGTCCTCACCGTGCTGATCCTTGCCGTCACTGCCCTGCAATTCCGCCTTAGCCGCCGCTTCGTCTTCTACCAGTGAGGTCCCCCATGTCCAGCCAGACTCTGCAGACCGGGACCGGCAAGCATTCCGGTTCCACCGCCGAACCGCCCGCCACCCGTAGGCCCTCCCGCACACGCCGCCTGCCCGCAGCCGGCACCGTCGGCAGATACGCGGCGTTGGCCCTGGCGGCGGCGCTGACCCTCGGCCCTGTCCTGTGGACCTTGTCCACCTCGCTGCGGACGCCGTCGGAATCGTTCAACCTGCCGCCGTCGTTCCTGCCCATCAACCCTGACTTCACCGCCTACCAGGAGGTGTTCAAGCAGATCAACGTCGGTCTCCTGGTCCTGAACAGCGCCTTGGTGACCGGGCTGATCGCGCTTGGCCAGATGGCGTCCGCCACCCTGGCCGGGTACGCCTTCGCCCGCCTGGACTTCCGCGGCAAGAACGCCATCTTCTCGCTGGTGCTGGCCACCATGATGGTCCCGGTGCAGGTCACCATCGTGCCGGTGTTCATGCTGATCCGGGGCATGGGCCTGTCCGACACCCTGCTGGCCCTGATCCTGCCGGCCATTCCCACAGCGTTCGGCACCTTCCTGATGCGCCAGTACTTCCTTGGCCTGCCAAACGACTTCGCCGAAGCCGCCGCCCTGGACGGCGCCGGACCGTGGCGGATCTTCCGTTCGGTCTACGTCCCCCTGGCGGTCCCCGGCATGGCTATCGTCGGGATCCTTGCCTTCAACTTTCACTGGAACGAGTTCTTCCGGCCACTGATCCTCACCATCAGCGAACAGAACTTCACCCTTCCCCTCGGCCTGGTCACGCTCCAAGGCAACCTCGGCACCGGCAGCATCTCCGTGGTCCTCGCCGGCGTGATCCTGTCCATGCTGCCGGCACTGGTCGTCTTTATCTTCGGCCAGCGAACCCTGCGAGAAGGCCTCACCGCCGGCGCCAGTAAATAACTGCTTTCGAAAGGAACTCATGGAAACCCTCGCGACGAACAAAGCAGCAGCGACCGACATTTACAGGCCTGCCCTGCATTACACAGCCCGAGACACTTGGCTCAATGACCCCAACGGCCTCATTTTCCATGGGGGCGTCTACCACCTCTATTACCAGAACAACCCGCTGGGCAACGTCTGGGGAAACATGTCCTGGGGACACGCGACATCCACGGACCTGCTGACCTGGACAGAACATCCCGTCGCTATCCCCTGCGACGAGAACGAAGACATCTTCTCCGGGAGCATGGTCTATGACCGGGACAACACCAGCGGCTTTGGCGCCGGTTCCGTTGCCCCGCTCGTGGCCATTTACACCAGCGCCTTCAAAGCGGGCTCGCAGCACGAGGGGATCCAGGCCCAGTCCTTGGCATACAGCCTGGACGGGGGCTACACCTGGACAAAGCACGCCGACAACCCTGTACTTGACCGCGGGTCAGCCGACTTCCGCGACCCTAAAGTCATACGGTACGACGGCAGCGAGGGCAGTTACTGGGTGATGGTCGCCGTTGAAGCCAAAGACTTCAAGGTGGTGCTCTACAAGTCCGAAGACCTTAAGATCTGGGAATTCCTGAGTACCTTCGGCCCCGCGAACGCCACCGGCGGCATTTGGGAATGCCCCGACCTTTTCCCACTGCCAGTGGACGGCGACCCGGAAAACGCCAAGTGGGTGCTGACCGTCAACCTCAACCCCGGCGGCCCCAACCGCGGTTCTGCCGGCCAATACTTCGTCGGTGACTTCGACGGAACCTCTTTCATTTCCAGGAGCACGATGACCTCAGGCCTTAACGGCGCTGACCTACGGGGCGACTACCAATGGCTCGACTGGGGCCGGGACTACTATGCGGCCGTCTCCTTCAACGACGCCCCGGACAACCGCCGCCTCATGATCGGCTGGAT
Source organism: Arthrobacter sp. BB-1 (assembly GCF_006151685.1). Classification (NCBI taxonomy): domain Bacteria; kingdom Bacillati; phylum Actinomycetota; class Actinomycetes; order Micrococcales; family Micrococcaceae; genus Arthrobacter; species Arthrobacter sp. BB-1. The sequence continues at coordinate 194,082 of NZ_VDEV01000015.1, read as the reverse complement.
GAACAACTGGGAGTACGCCAACCACATCCCCACCACCCCCTGGCGTAGCCCCATGACCCTGGCCCGCGAAGTCTCCCTCCAAACCATCGACGGACATCCCTCACTGGTTCAGCAACCAGCAGGCGACTGGACCGCATTGGCCGCCCAAGAGCCGTTCTCACTTGCGGAAACCACTATCAACGACGGCGAACAGGTGCTGCCGGGCGCGGCAGGCACGGTCCAGCGCATCGACGTCAGCCTCGCTCCCGGAAGTGCAAAAGAATTCGGACTTGTCCTGCGGGGCGACGGTGCCAAAGGGACCCGTGTGGGCATCCGCCCGGACGAAGGCCAACTGTTCATCGACCGGCGGGAGTCCGGGGAGACTAACTTCCACGAGTCCTTTCCCTCCCTCGACACCGCGCCCGTCCGGTCAACCTCCGGTTCCTACGACCTCAGCATCGTCGTTGACCGCTGCTCCGTTGAAGTGTTTGCCCAAGGCGGCCAGGTCACCATGACAGAACTGATTTTCCCGGCCGAGAACAGCACCCACCTCGGGGTCTTCGCCGTCGGCGGTACAGCAACGATCAACAACCTTCACGTCACGCAGATCGCATAGGGAATCCCCAAGCCAGGAGAGACAGACATGCACAACCGCGCCAGGCCCTGCCCTCCACGGCAAGCGTCGGACGCCGTCGTGATCGGGGAATCCCTCACCGACATCGTCATTACACCGTGGGGCACCAACGAGCACCCAGGCGGATCACCGGGCTATGTCGCCTTCGGCCTGGCCCGCCTCGGAGTCAGCACGAGGCTGCTCACCTCCCTCGCTAAGACGGCGAGTCAACAAGAGCCGGGGCAATCCCGCCTGACCTACACCAGACGGAACCAAATCGCGACCGTCAATGACCCGCAAAACGCCGTCACGTCCTATAAGTACGACGCCGCGGGCAGGCAGACCAAGGCGGATCTGCCGGGCACGGACAGGCACGACTTATACCTATGAAGCCAGCGGCAACCGTCCTCCATGGTCGACCCCAACGGGACCACCACCTACGCCTACGACTCCCTGGACCGGCTCACCGCCGTCACCCGGGGCCGGGCGTACCTTCACGCTCGCCTACGACGCCGCCTCCCGGTTGACCGGCCTGACGAGCCCCGACGGGGGCCGTCACCGGCTACACCTACGACGCCGACGGGCGGGTCACCCAGGTCAAGAACGGCACCGCCGTCGTCGCCAACTACACCACGACCTGGACGGCAACACCCTCACCGCCGTTCGCGGGACGGACCCGGTAGGTCCGCCTCCCAACGGATCTGTGTGTCGGGCGGGTTCAGCCTTCGTCGCAGAGCAGGTGGTACAGCTGTCGGCGAGCACCTCCAGCGCGTGATCGCGGTTCGGCTCGAGCCTGCGGCGGGTCCGGAGAGTAGCGACGTAGTCGAGTTGCGTAAAAGGCCAGCGTCCGCGGATGTGGTGCGTTTCCGCGCGGAAGCGGCTGGCCAGATGCAGGCCGCGGACGATGTCCGAGATAACCTCCTCATGCCATACCTCGACCAAGTTGCGCACCTCACGGTTAACCGCTGCGGCCTCGTCGAGCACGTCGAGGTAGGGGCGGAAGACCGGCCAGAGCGCAGCCCGCGAATCGAGTCAGGCGCACAGGCTGCGTGACTGCACGGAAAAGCCCGGACCCGCTCGCTATCGTCGAGAGCCGAGGCCGCGGCACGCGGGGCCTGACAGTGGCGGGTCCGGCGGCCGGAAGGCATCACGGCCGCCCCCACGGGGATTTAGATAAGCCCCAGCGAAAATGGGAAAGCCCCTCGGCTGTCCACGTCAGTCGAGGGGCTTTCCTGCTCACTTACAGTGGGCTAGGCAAATTCAGCACTTTGAGCTGCCAGGCGCGACGGCTCTAGAGAACATCCTCAGTCCGAAGGGCAGACGGCAACTCCGAGGGTGTCATTTCTCCGAGTCTTCACCGGCCCGCGGATGGTTGGAGTCTTGGGAAGAGTGCGTGAGCGTTCCCTCGGTTGATTGCCACTTGTTGTGAGTTGCTCATCTTGAACTGGTCGAGAGAGGACGTCATGAACTCGACGGCTGGGCTGGGCGCGAAGGGGCTATCGCTTCCGTATACGATCTTGGCCGGGTCCGCGAATTCAAGCAGGCTGGGCGTTGTCGCGGGTGCCGCGCCCCGACTGGATCCGGCTTGCGGCCGGACGGCCCGGCTCCGGGCTGGCGGGCTTGCGGGCTTGCGGGAAAGCCACTTTGAGGCGCAGCAGGCGGCCCGGGTCGCCAAGCTATCGCCGAGGCAGAAATTCTGGGATTACGACGACGCCGCTACGCTTGCGCTGCTCATCGCTGACCCGCAGGGCGCCGCGAGATTTGTGCAGGTACAGCTTGCCGGGCTGCTGGGTCCGGACCAAAGAGTGACCGACATCCGCGACACCCTGCGGCACTTCCTGCTGGCTGGCAGGAGCCGGATCGCCGCAGCACAAGCCCTTCATCTGGCAACGAATACCGTGGCATACCGCGTCAAACGGGCCGGGCCGTCGAGCTTCTCGGGCGGCCCATCAACGAAAACCCTATGACCACACTCCTGGCCCTAGAGCTTGTGCATGCATTTCCCCAGCTCCTGCAGCAAGACTAGAGACTGCGCACTGATCCCAGACCAATCATCGAAGGCTGCAGGATACAGCGAGCCGCCCATACAAGGAGGATGGGCGGCCTCCCCGGATGGCGGGCGTCCCACAGTCGGTGGCCCTCGGCATGGCCTCCCGGAATCCGGGACATCTGCGCGGCGGCCGAGACAGGAGCGCCGGGTCGCGCAGGAGAAGTTCGTTGCGGCGGTTGCGGTGCCCAATCCAGAGCTCGTCGGGACGTTCGCCGTTCCAGGCCAGCGGCGACCCGGAGCCGGAGAGCTCGAAACGGATGTAATGCAATCCGGAAGGGACACCGAGGCCCAAACCGAACTGGGGAAAGCCGCTCCCACTGTCATCGAATAAACCCGACATAAGTGTGGACACCATCCACACCCTCTTTGTGAGAACAAAGCGCGGCGCAGGACACGCCTTTGCGCATAAGACCGCCTCCCGGGCGGGTCACATAGCGGGATCGCTGAAGTCATGTTGTTCCCGCTCCCCCTGCCATGAATAGGTGTAGGCCACCAGCAGCCCACCCGATAAAACCGGAACGAGGTACCGCAGCAACCCAGTCACGGCAGGCGGATCCCCGCACAGTGCGGAGTTTTACCGAAGTTGCCAGCGGGCCAGGACGCTGGGAGGCGTGATGCCTTCCAGGGGTAGCTAACGGCAACCCTCCGGAGCCATGATGGCACTATGACTGATCCCCAGCGAAAGCTGTCCAGCGCCGAGCTCGCCGAAGCCGGGCTCACCGGCTGGCGCCTGACCGGCGAGGCCCTCACCGCCACCTTCAGGACCCGGAAGTTCTCAACCGGGCTGGAACTCGTGAACCGCATCGGCGCCTCCGCCGAGGAGGCCAACCACCACCCCGACCTCACGCTCACTTACCCCGAGGTCGGCGTCACGCTCTCGAGCCACGATGTCGGCGGGATCACCAGCCGCGACATCGACCTGGCCCGCACCATCAGCGGCCACGCCGCGGACCTCGGGGTCGCCGCCGTGGACTGAGTCCCCCGCCGTCGGGCACAGAGCTATGGATCGTCGAGGCGCTATGCGCCTTTACGGAATCACCATTACCGGCTCTTAAATACCGGCAGTAGAGGTGACTGGGAGAGCTCCAACCCCATAGGCAATGGAACGTTTTTACGGGCAATGTTCACTGGTTTCCACCCATGCCGGTTTGTGAATCGTAGCCACGGGACGAGTGTTCGTCTCTCTTGACTCCGCCCCGGACCCCTCGGTACTTCCGGCAGACGGGGAGTCACTGATGGAATTTATCCGTACTCATAAAAAATAACTCTTGCCTTTACTAGACGACCGGTCTAGTCTTAGGTCATCGCCCTCACAGAACGGCACCGATATGAGCACCGACACCAGGGATCGCATCCTTAGCACCGCCCTCGAACTCTTCCATGCGAACGGCTACTCTGCGACAGGCGTGCTGGACATCACCCGGGCGGCCGGCGTTCCCAAGGGCTCCTTTTATCACTTTTTCCAGAGCAAGGAAGCCCTCGCGGTTGAAACAGTGAAGCAGTACCAGGGCGTAGTCAGGTACGAGCTTCTCGAGAAATCCTCTCAGTCTCCCTTGGAGCGGATTCGCGAGCACCTGGCCCACATCACGAAAATGGCGGAGGCGGAGCACTTTCAGCGGGGATGCCTGCTGGGGAACTTTTCCAACGAAATGCCCTCCCAGAGCGCTGTGGTGACAGCCGTTGTTGAACAATCCCTCACCCTGTGGACAGACAAGCTTGCGGCGGCCATTGCAGAGGCGCAAGCCGAGGAGGAGATCTCCAACCGCAGCGATCCGCGGCGGCTCGCCGGCTTCATCATCGCAAGTTTCGAAGGCGCGGTCGCCCGCTCGAAAGTAACACGTTCACGGGCGCCTCTCGACGGCTTTCTGGAAACCGTCTACTCGGACGTCCTGGCCTGAGCTCTGGTCCCATAAGGCACCTACCTCCGACTGCTCACTTGTAGACGACCGGTCTACTAACTCTCCAATGAAAGGCTTTGCAATGTCCCAGTACAGCGCCCCGAACCTCAGCGTCACGGGAAGCAACGGCACCACCTACGCCTACCGCCGGTTCGGCAGGACCGGCAGCACACCCCTCGTCTTTTTCCAGCATTTCCGGGGGAACCTCGACAGTTGGGACCCGGCCCTTGTCGACACAATCGCCGCGGACCGGGAAGTTATCCTCTTTGATGCCAGTGGGGTGGCGGGTTCGACCGGACAGGTGCCCGCCACCTTCAAGGACTTCGGCCGCGATGCCCTGGCGTTCATCGATGCCATCGGTTTGGAAGAGGCGGACCTGTTCGGCTTTTCCATCGGCGGCTTCGTAGCCCAGGAAGTTGCGCTGCAGCGCCCGCACCTGGTCCGCCGCATCATCCTGGCCGGCACGGGGCCCGAGGGCGGTCGTGACATGAACGGCTGGGCCGATGAGCCCCGGGCACACGCCATGAAGGACGTCCAGAACGGCGGGGACATCCATTACCTCTTCTTCAACACCACCGCGGAGAGCAAGCGCAGGGGTGATGAATTCATCGGCCGCATCTTCACCCGCACCGAGGGCCGTGACGCCGACGTTTCACTGACCGCCCGCGATGCCCAGGCCGCAGCGAACATTGCATGGGGAGTTCCGGATCCGGCGAAACTGTCCCGTTTGGCCGCGATCAAGGCCCCCACCCTGGTGGCCAACGGCGATAACGACATCATGGTTCCCACCGCCAATTCCTACCTTCTTGCCGGCACGATCCCGAACGCCGAATTGATCATCTACCCGAACGCCAACCACGGATTCCTCTTCCAGTACCCGCACGAATTCGCCGCCGAAGTTTTGGCATTCCTCACCCGGAACTAACCCCAACAGCCCCACCGCTCCCCCAACCACCAGGACAAACCATGCAGACGAAACTCACTCTCATCATCGACAACCCGGCAACTCCGGAAGCGTTCGAGCAACAAGCCCCCGCACTCCTTGCCCTGGCCAAGGGCCTCCCCGAACTGCTCCGGATTGAGTCGGCCCAGGTCTGGCCCAAGGAGGACGGAACGCCAACACCGGCGTACCGGACGCTGGACCTGTACTTCACCGACTACGCATCCGCAGCCAGGGCCGTGGCCACGCCCGAAGCGGGAGCGTTCTTCGAAGCACTCACCGCCGCAGGCGGCACCTTCACCGGCCTGTTCTCCAAGATCGAAACCCCATAGACCTGCCGTAACCGGCGGGGGCAAGCTCCCGAACCGGCTGCCCCACCAAAAGACGCTCCTCCCCGCAGCACCCCATGCAAAAAACACACGCAGTAACCCACGAAAGAAGAAGACCATGAACGACCTCGTTGAATTAGTCCAGACCAAACACGGCAGCAATCCGTCATGGGAAACCGCACGGGCGGTCTCGGCCAAACTCCGTGTTCACGGAGTGTTCTGGCCCTTCAAGGGCCAGCCGGATCTCCTTGGAGACGTCACGGTGACGGCTGACCTCACCCGCCAGCGGATCAGCATGACCCCGTTCGGTGAGGGGCAGACCCTAACCTTTGACGCCGCCCAGGACCTTGTCACCATTACCGACGCAACAGGTGCGGTCGTTGACAGCCTCAGCGCCCCCCGGCTGAGCATGGCCGGCTACTTGGGCGACACCCGGTGGTCCCCGACCCAGATGGGCTACTTCATTTCCTACGCCACCTGGACCTACCTGGCAGAACCGCTGCTCTTCACACTCCCCGGTGTCCAAACCCGTGAAATCGATCCTTGGGACGAAGACGGCGAAACCTGGCGCCGGCTCGAGGTGACCTTCCCCGAGTCCATCCACAGCCACAGCGAGGTCCAAACCTATTATTTCGACGCCGAGACAGGGCTGCAGCGGCGGATGGACTATGACGTCGAAGTCAACGGCTGGGCTGAAGTGGCCCACTACACCTCCGAGCACAAAGACTTCCAGGGACTTGCCGCCCCCACCCGCCGCCGGGTCCTGCTCCGGGACAAGGACAACAACGGAATCCACACCTTCGCCGCCATCCTCCTGGACCTGACTGACCTCCGCCCCCTGAACTGACATCCCCCGCCACCGCCACTACAACAAACACCCCACCCATTAGGAGCACCACCATGTCTACCCCCACCACCGAAATCCTGAAGAACGCCCTGGACCAGGCCGCCACCGACCACGGAGTCTACGAAGCCGACACCCTGGGAGGCGTCCACGACGCCGAATGGCCAGCCTGGTACGCGGACCACATGGCCAAGACCCTCTCCGACGCCGGCTACAGCCTTAACACAAGTCAGAAAGCGGCCGAGAAACAGCCGGTTGTTGAGTTGAAGCTGGAAGTCCTTGTCCTGCCCGTCTCGGATGTCGACCGAGCAAAAGACTTCTACCAGAAGGCCGGCTTCCGCCTCGACGCCGACTTCAACATCAGCGAAGAACTGCGCATCATCCAGCTCACCCCTCCGGGCTCGGAAATGTCGATCATCTTCGGCACCGGCGTCACGGAGTCCGAGCCAGGGTCGGTCCAGAACCTGCACCTGATCGTCAAGGACATCATCGAAGCGCAGGCGGACTTGCACAACCGCGGGATCGACATCAGCGAAGTCTGGCACGACGCCGACGGGCTCTTCCACCGCCCGGGCGGGCGGAACCGGGTCAGCGGACCCTCCCCCGACAGGGCAGACTACGGCTCCTTTGCCTCCTTCAGTGACCCGGACGGCAACGGCTGGTTCCTGCAGGAAGTCCTCACCCGGGCGCCCGGACGATGAGCGGGTCCAGTACGACGGAATATGACCTGATCATCCTGGGCGGTGGTGCCGTCGGTGAGAACATCGCAGACCGCGCCGTCCAGGGCGGCCTCACCACCGTCATCGTCGAACACGAACTCGTCGGCGGAGAGTGCTCCTACTGGGCCTGCATGCCCTCCAAGGTCCTGCTCCGTTCCGCCCAGGCACTTCGGGCAGCCCGACAACTGCCCGGCGCCGCCGAGGCCGTCACCGGGGACCTTGACGTCCAAGCTGTCCTGGCACGCCGGGACTACTACACCAGCAACTGGTCCGACGCCGGGCAGGTCCAATGGCTCAATAGCGCCGGCATCGACCTGATCCGGGGTCACGGGCGAATCAGCGGGACAAAGCGCGTCACCGTCACCGCGGCGGACGGCTCGACGACGGAACTCACCGCCAGGCACGCCGTCGCCGTGGCCACAGGCTCCGGAGCGCTCATACCCGATATCGAAGGACTGGCGGACGCCCGTCCCTGGACCAGCCGGGAAGCCACCAGCATCAAGACAGTCCCGGAAAGCCTGGCCATCATCGGCGGCGGTGTCGTCGCCACCGAAATCGCAACAGCGTTTGCCGGGTTCGGCACCACCGTGACCCTCATCTCCCGCAGCGGCCTGCTCAGCACGATGGAGCCCTTCGCCGGGGAGTTGGTCGCGGAGTCCCTGCGGGAGCAGGGCGTCACCCTGCTCCTGGACACCAAAACCACCAGCGTCCACCGCGCCGACGGCCTCGTGACCATCGAAACCGGCGACGGCACCACCATCACCGCTCAGGAAGTCCTCATCGCCACCGGCCGCACACCTCACACCCGGGATGCAGGCCTGGACACAGTAGGACTCACCCCCGGGGACTGGATAGAAACCGACGACACCATGCGCGTCCCGGGCTTTGACTGGCTCTACGCCGCCGGAGACGTGACCAACCGTGCCCTGCTGACCCACCAAGGAAAGTACCAGGCACGCGCGGCCGGAGACGTGATCGCGGCGCGGGCTACCGGCGCAGCGGTTTTCGACGCCCCATGGGGGCGGCACGTGGCAACGGCAGACCACACCGCGGTCCCCCAGGTCACGTTCACCGACCCTGAGATCGCTTCCGTCGGTCTGACCGCCGAAGCCGCCGCCACCGCCGGGTACAACACCCGGGTAGTGGACTACGAAATCGGACACGTTGCCGGGGCCGGCCTGCACGCCGAAGGCTACAAGGGCACGGCACGGATGGTCGTCGACGAGGCACGCAAAGTCATCCTCGGCGTGACCTTCGCCGGACCGGACGTCAGCGACCTGCTGCAGGCAGCCACCATCGCCGTCGTCTCCGAAGTCCCCCTTGACCGGCTCTGGCACGCAGTCCCTGCTTACCCAACCGTCAGCGAGATATGGCTCCGCCTCCTCGAGACTTACGGCCGCCCACCGCAAGAACAGCTACCACAGCAGCAGTAGGCCCTCCGGGCGCTCTTCACCGGCCGGGGCCAGGAGCGGTACTCGCGGTAACCGCGGGCACCGCTCCTGCGCCTCGGCTGGCCATCACGCTCCCCCATCAATTGCCCGCACCAACGAACAAGCAAGAGAGAAAACCCATGGCTACCCGCCAACCCAGCAGACACAGCACAAGCGCGCCGTCCCCCGCCCTGCGCAGCGCACGTAAACACCCACCCCTCATCCATGCACAACACACGGGCAGGACGCCCTGATGGCCCTCACCGAGCGCGAACAGCAACAGCTGGAGGAACTGGAGAAGCAATTCAAAGCCGACGACCCCCAGTTTGCCCAGGCCATGGAGTCCCAACCGGACCGGCCTTCAAACAGCCGACTCGTCATAGGCGGCGTTCTACTGACAGTTGCCGGCATCGCGGTCCTCCTCGCCGGGCTGGCACTGCCGGACCCCGCAACCAACCTCATCATCGGTCTCCTGGGTTTCGCCTCCATGGCGACCGGACTCTACCTCGCTACCAAAAACGTGTTCACTAAGCCGGCGCCGGGTGCGAAGACGGCAAAAACCGCCGGTGACGGCACAGAAAACCGCACCAAGCCCGGCACCAAGGACTCCTGGAGCAATACCGTCTGGTGGGCCCTGCTGTTCTGGTGGGTCTAAGAAGGGCGGAGGCAGTTTAATGCCGACCCCGCCGACCTGCAGCCGGACGCGGCAGAGACAAAGCCGCCGATCTTGTGCGAGTCCTCCGCACTGCGCGACCTACCCCAGTAGCCCAGCCGCCTCCACAGCCGGCAGGCCCTCGCGAAACAATGGTCCTTATGACCCGCCGTCATGGTTCAAACACTTGAGGAGCCACAATGAGAATCCTGATCACCGGAGCCGGAGCCACCGGAGGCGCGTACGGTTGCCGCCTTATCGAGGCGGGACGAGACGTGACTTTCCTTGCCCGTCCGAAGAGAGCCGACGCCCTGCAACGCGCAGGGCTGACCTTGGACGCTCCGGACGGCCGCCGTACACTGAAGGTGCGGGCAGTCACCTCAATTCAGCCCGATGACCACTACGACCTGGTGATCGCTGCCGTGAAAGCACCAGCCCTGGAACAGGTGCTCAAAACAGCAGCACCTGCCATCGGGCCAGAAACAATGATTCTGCCCATACTCAACGGCATGGACCACCTGGACACACTGCAGGCGGCATACCCTGGCCACGTTCTCGGCGGCCTCGTGAAAATCGTTGCCACCCTTGACGGGTCAGGAGCGGTGCTCCAGAAGACCTCTTTGAGCACCATGACTGTGGGCACCCTCGACGGGACACCCCTGAACGCCGACCTCAGGGAAACACTCAGCGTTCCAGGCATCGCACTCACCGTCGACGGAGATATGCTGACGCGCCTGTGGGAAAAGTGGGCCTTCATCGCCGCTGCAGGAGTGATCACCTGCCTCTTCCGCGGCGCTATCGGGGATATCCTCGCCGCCGGTGGGGAACACCACATCCTGCAAGCCATAGCAGAGGCCGAAGATGTTGCACGCGCTTCAGGTCACCCCGTCACGGCAAGCAGCCACGCCTAAAGCATCAAGATGCTCACCGAACCGGACTCATCGTTCACATCCTCGCTATACCGCGACCTCCAACACGGTGACCCAGTCGAATCCGAACACATCCTCGGAGCCCTGGCCGCCCGCGCCAAGACCCTCCACGTCCCAACCCCCCTGCTCGACGCCGCACTGCTCCAAATGCGCACACACCAACACGCACAAAGCCGAAACGTACAGGAGCCACGCCAAAACGAACCGTAAGCCCCTCCCCTCCTCCCCGGCGCGGGAAAGCACCGCACAACCCTTGACGGCCTCCAAGCAAAACCCCAAGAAGAAGACAGACGAAGATTTGAGGCGGGATCGTCACGCAGACCTGCGAGGCGCTCGCTCGCAGCTCGGGGCAGCGGATCCAGTGCACAAAGCGCGACTCTCCTAGCACGCTCAGTCTGGCCGTCCCGCCACAGGACCCGGCCTTCATATGGCATCCTTCGTGCCTTGAGGCTTCTCATTCCCACGTCAACAGCTACCGAGGCAGGATATGAATATTGGTGCTGTCATATACAGACGGTCTCACGAACTAAGACGGCGCCCGACTTATCAGCCTTCTCGGAGACGAGGACGTCGCCTGGACTCTTCCAGCTCGTGTCTCGAAACCTCGCGGCTCAAATTCCTAGCGTTTGGAGACACCGCGGTTGAGCAATAGGTCAATCGAAGCTCTTGAGGTAGCTGTCTACATCGGCCCAAGTCTCAGCATCGGTCCTAGGCGGGTCGTAGGTGCTGCCGAGCTCGTCCCACAGATACCAAAGGGGCCAGGCCTCCTCGGCGTCCCGGTCTTCGTATTCGACTACTTGAAGGTACTTAAGGGCGTCTCGGAGGACTTGCCCTTTGGTTCGCTCGTCAGCTCTCCACTCGGCTAGTCCGTATGCCCAGATCAATGACCATCGATTTTCAAGTCCTTCACAGATCCTCCTTCAGTATGGCGAGCAGGAACCGGAATGGCTCGGCGTCGAAGTCGCCGCGCCGACGCACGGACCAGGCTTCGGCTGCGTCCACGGCATCCCGCATGGCGTGAACCACGTACGCATACGGATCAGCCGGAGGGTCATTCGGTACCGCTATCTGAACCTTGAGGTGGCGGTCGGCCTTGCGGAACGCGGCCGAACTCCTTGGAAGTCAGGACTGATAATGTACCGTTGTTGAACTTAGCCCATTACCGCTTTGTTGATTTCGGCCAGCCGGTGAAGCGGGATTCCCGTCGCTTGTTCTCTCACCAAGGGATGGTCAACGGACGGGTCGAGCTCGATGTAGGGAACCGCTCCTGGCTCCCTGTTATGCACGTGCGTCGCAATTGAGGTCGTGGGCAGGTCGTAGGGAAGCTCGTTGCATAACCAACCGAACACCGGGGGCATAGAGGCTCGTGCCGGGTCATCCCAGTGGTCCGCGATCTTTTGGGCACTCTCTTGGCTGAGTGAGACCCAGACAGACCAGCTAAAGACCTCGCCGGGGGAATCAAGCAGAGGGATATCAATATGTCCTCTAAGGAAGTAATGCCGTTCTCCTCCGACTTCAAGTACGCACATGTCGCCGGTCAGTTCGCCTGCTTCCCGTTCGGCTAGGGTGGCATGCATCCACACATCCGGAGCTTGGGCTCCGAAAACCGTAGCGAGTCCTTGGTGTTGCTGTCCGCAGGACCCGCACTGCCATCCGTTCACGCGCTGGTCATCCATTAATTTCCCCCATTTCATGGTCCGCTTTGGCTCCCCGAAGCCTACCCGCGACAGATGCCCTTCCCCGCATCCAAGGGGGACCCTTCACCAAGCCGGAGCACAGTGGCAGACCATCCGTCGTGCTGGGCCTAAGTACGAGCTGATCGATGTCGCGAATTGTGAACACGAGGTATAGGGCACACGCGCACTTGTGCACGGGAGTAGCGATCAACAACCGATCACAACCCGTCTGCACAAACCGCGGAATTCAGCCGGAGTTGTGCAGTTAGCTTCTGAAATCGACATACCCAATAGGTCGCCGAGAAGGACCACCCTGAGTTCCCGCAGGTCCTCTGGCTGGGTTCGCAAATGATCGAAGGATCTGGGAACTGAGGGTCATTGCTGTTTATAAGGTGGACGGCTTGTGCAGTGATCAGAACTGTCAGGGATGGCACAAGCTCAATAACTTGGTCCCGAAAATAAGTGTGGACACTGTACGCACTCCGCTCGACAGGACAAAGGCATGCAGGCATCCTTTCCACCGATCCTCCAGACCGGCCTGCGGCAGCGCAGGAGAGCAGGTGCGGACAAGTCATGTTGTCCCCGCTCCCCCGCGGCATGAGTAGGTGTACGCAACCTACGAAATACCCGATAGAACCGGAACGAGGAACCGTAACCAGGCAACAGCAGGCGGAAGGCCCACCAGCCAGGGACTTGAACCCGCCCACACCACACCTGAATAGGCTTCACGGCAGCCAGGCCAAAGCCCGCGAACCAACCCGCAGAGCGACGAGAATCAAGCTTTGTACACACGTCAAAGCAAAATCGCCTCTGACGAGGGAAAACGTCGTGCCCGAGGTGGGACTCGAACTACATTCCAGCGCTTGCAGACACTAGCCTCGCGCGCAAAGGTACGGAATCCGAACCCAGTCCGGCAACGGTATGACCGAGTCCGGAACCCGAAGTGTGGACGCTGTCCGCGTCCCCACTTCTTCCACCAAAGGCCCCCAGGATCGATGATGCCGGCACGGAGTTTTCACTGTGACATGTCAGCCTTCCTGTGCGGTCGTGCTTTCTGAAGCGCATCGTGCGGCGTGTCGGGCGGCGATGATATCCAGGCCGAAGGCGTACCCGCTGACCCCGGCACCGGCTATCACTGCCTTGGCCACGGGCGAGACAAAGGAGTGGTGGCGGAAAGCTTCGCGCGTGTGGGGGTTGCTGATGTGGACTTCTACGACGTCCAGTTCGGAGGCCTTGATGGCGTCATGCAGCGCCACGGAGGTGTGGGTCAGCCCGGCGGGGTTGACCACGCAGCCGATGTTTTCGCTGCGTCCCCGGTGCAGGGCGTCGATGAGGTCGCCTTCGTGGTTGCTTTGCAGGAAGTCCACTTCCAGTCCGTGCTTGGCTGCCCGGTCCCGGACCAAGCGTTCGACGTCGGCAATGGAGTCGCTCCCGTAGATTTCAGGTTCGCGGGTTCCGAGCATGTTGAGGTTGGGTCCGTTCAGGACCAGGACACGGTTTGACATGGGCTGCTTTCTGATGGTGTGGGCGGGCGGGGCTGGGCGCTAAAGCGTTTGATGCTTCCGGGAGGCCGACAGAGCCACGGACACGAGGGTGCGGGCGGCGGATATGCTCCTGCCGGCGGCTGCAGCGGCGTCGAGCTCGCGGAATTCGGGATAATTGACTTCGACGCACCATGGCCCGGTGAAGCCGGCGGCGCGGACCGCGCGGATGAAGCCTTCACCGTCGAGGTCGCCGTCCCCGGGCAGCCGTCGGGTTGAGCGAGCGTTGGCCAGAAAATCGTCGTGGACGCGGTAGCCACCGTTGAGCTGCACGGCTGCGATCAGGCCCATCTCTCCCCCGGTGATCCCGTCGGTAGTGCTTCCGGTGTTGAAGGCGTGCCACGTATCTGCCAGGGCGCCGCCGACGCCTGTGACCGCCTGAATGTCCCGGACCAGAACGTAGTCCGGAATCTTCGACCAGGCGAAGGCCTCAATCGCGGGGACGTAACCGGTGCCGGACAGGGCCTCGGCGAATTCTGCCAGTCCCCGGCCCGCGAGCTGCGGGTCGGCGGCGGGTCCGGCCATGAACTCCCCCACGCTTACGTGATGCCCCCCAACAGTGTCGGTGGCCAGGTGCCCGGCGACCTCGCCAACGAGTTCAGCGGCCTTGGCCACAGCGGGGTTGCCGGGCCCGTCACACCAGCCGCCCACGAATTCGATTTCGACGACGTCCAGCCCGGTCCCGTCCAGAATGCGGGCCATGTGGTCCAGCACCCTCGACGGGTCGGCGGTGTTCAGCTCGTTCCACGCAGGGTCGGTGAGCTCGTTCAGGTGCAGGCCGATGCCGTCATAGCCAGCTTTTTTAGCGGCGCTGACCCGGTCGGAGAACGGGTGCCTTGGCGGTTGTCCGAAGCCACTGCCGGACAGGGTGAAGAAGCTTGCCACATAGGAGCCGGCGTCGCCGTCGCTTTCCTCCAGCAAATTCTCCACGCCTCAGCCCACCGGCGCTGCGGCGGGAACATAACGCGGGGTGGCATATTCCTTAAAGCTCGGCGGAGTGGCAAGGCCCCAGGCCGTGCTGCGCCCGCCAGTCTCCGTGTCCCAAGTGACCGGTTCCCAGTCCGGGGAGAAGATGTGGATCCCGCCGGAGAACACCTCGATCCGGTTTCCACCGGGTTCGATGACGTAAAGGAAAAACCCCTGGGTGCGGGAGTGCTTGGCCGGGCCGAAATCGATCGGCACACCGTTTTCCATAAAGATGTCAGCGGCGCGGAGCACGTCCTCGCGGCTTCCCACGGCATACGCCAAGTGGTGCAGCCGGCCTTCGGTGGGGTACGGCTCCTGGGTCAAGGCAAGGTCGTGGGCCTTCGTCATGACCGAAAGCCACGCCCCGACCTCCTGGTCACCACCGGCGGGGACCAGCCGTTCCCGCAACTTGAAACCGAGGGATTCCTGGGCGAATGTGCTGGCCAGGGCGACGTCGGGCACCAGGAGGTTGATGTGATCCAGGTGCGCTGCCGCGACGCCGTGCGGATCATACTTTTGCGGCTGGTTCGGCAGGTAGGGCCTCTGCCCATCCGGGGCGACGAACTTTTCGGTCTCGAAGTAGATCTCCTGCAGGTGCCCGCCGGGGCCGCGGTACTGGTAGGCGCGGCCGTGCCCGACGTCCCCGTCTACCCACTGTCCCTGGATTCCTTTGGCCTCCAGCGCGGCGACCCTGCGGCCCAGAGCCTGCGGACTGGTGCAGCGCCACGCGACGTGGCCGGGGCCGGGCTGGGCCGCGGCCGTCACCTTCAACGACGTCAGCACGTCGTCGTTCCAGGCCCGCAGATAGACCGAATCAGCGGTTTCCTCCACCATGTAGAGGCCATAGACACGAGTAAAGAAATCCGCCGTGGCCTGAAGGTCCGGGCTGAGGATTTCCACGTGGCCCAGCTGAGCGACGTCATAAATGGGCTCCTTGTACGTGTCTTCCCGTGGATCTGTGAGCCGTTCGGCGTGGTGGGAAATGTCAACCATGGTGCTCCTTTGCACGAAACGTGTGGTCCAGGTAAATCTGAAATGCAGGTAAGGTCAGCGCGGCGCGGCAGTGGCGCCAAGGCCCACTTCGTTCTTCTGTTCCAGCTCGGCGATGCCGTCCAGGATCGCGGGAGCGTGGTTGGCCACGGACAGCCCGCCGAACAGATAGGCGAGGTCGACCGTGGCCTGCAGTTCCTCCCAGCTGGCCCCGGCGCGGCGGGCTGCGAGGCCGTGCAGCTTGGCGGCATCACGCACGTTGACGGCCAGGACCGCGAACAGGATCAGCTGAACGGTTTTCTGGTCGAGCTTGTCCGTGTAGCAGATCAGGTTCCGGACGCGTTCTTCGGCGAGCAGCAACTCAGGGTTGGTGTCCCGGAGTTGGTCGAAGCGGGCCTGGATGCGCGGGGGCACGAAACCCATCAGTTCGCGGTAGGTGTCCAGGAATTCGTCGATCTGCCAGTTCTGGCCTTCGGTGGCGGTCATGACCGTCCCTTCTTTCGTAATTGGCTTCCGGTAGTGCGAGGGGCGGGTCAGGCGCCGCTGACCGTCAGTGTTCCCAGATTGGTGAACTCGGCAGTGATCTGTTCGCCGGGGCGGACGAATACGGCGTCGGTCAGGCTGCCGGTCAGCACAACTGCTCCGGCTTCGATGGACTCCCCGCGCTCCGCGAGGGCGTTGGCGGCCAGGGCCAGAGCCTCCCCGGGGTGCCCCTGAACGGCTGCACCGGTGGCGGTGGCAACCACGGTGCCGTTCACGGACAGGATGACGGCTTCAAGGGCGAGGTCCAGGCCTGCCGGATCGGTGCCTGAGGCGCCGATGAAGAGGCGAGAGGATGAGGCGTTGTCTGCCACGACATCGGGAAGCGTGAATTTGAAGTCGGTGAAGCGACTGTCGATGACTTCGAAGCCTGCGTGGACGCTGCCGACGGCGGTCATGGCCGTCGCCGCTGTCACTCCGGGTCCGGCGAGGCGTTCCTTCATGACGAAGACGATTTCCGGTTCGATCTTCGGATGGATGAGTTCATCCATCGGAATCGGAACACCGGCTTCGAGGACCATCTTGTCGGTGATGACGGCGGTGAGGGGCGAATCGATGCCCATCTGCTGCTGCTTGGCACGGGCGGTCAGGCCGAGCTTGACGCCGATGACGCGCTCTCCGCCGGCAACCTTGAGGTCGATGAGCTTCCGTTGGACTCGGTAGGCGGCCTCAAGATCCAACTCGGGATATTCGTCGGTGATCTTTCCGCCGTCGGTCCGGTCCAATTCACGTTTGTACAGGACGTCCGCGACGCGGTCTTCGGTCCAGTCGCCCCCCTGGGCCGACGTGGGCGTGGTGGCTTCATTGCTCATGCGGGGACTCTTTCGTTGTGTTCGGCGGCCTGGCGCTGCAGGCCCGCCAGTTCGATGGCGACGTCGATGATCATGTCTTCCTGGCCTCCGACGTAGCCGGCTTCGCCGACCCGGCGGAGGATCTGGTACGCCGGAACGCCGTAGCGTTCCGCGGCGCGTTCCGCGTGGAGCAGGAATGAGTTGTAAACACCGTAACGTCCCTGGACGATAGAGGCACGGTCCATGAGCGGCATGCGCGTCACGGTCGGGGCCAAGACTTCTTCGGCGGCAGCGAGGGCAGCTTCAACGTTGACGCCTGTGGGGATGTCCAGGGCGTCGAAGATGGCGACGAGGACTTCTGTGGGTGTGTTGCCTGCGCCGGCTCCGAGGGCACGGAGGGTGCCGTCGATGCTGCGGGCGCCAGCGCGGTAGGCCTCCACCGAGTTCGCCACGCCCATGGACAGGTTCTGGTGACCGTGAAAGCCCACCATGGCGTCTTCGCCGAGTTCCTGGACGAGGGCGTCGACGCGGGTCCGGACGCCGTCGGGAAGAAGTGCCCCGGCGGAGTCCACGACATAGACGCACTGGCAGCCGGCGTCGGCCATGATGCGGGCCTGCTTGGCCAGCTGGACGGGTTCGGTGCGGTGCGAGAGCATAAGGAAGCCGGCGGTTTCCATGCCGAGGTCCCGGGCGGCCCGGAAATGCTGGATGCTGACGTCAGCTTCGGTGGAGTGGGTGGCAACGCGCACCATCCCGGCCCCGGCGGCGTGGGCTTCGCGAAGATCCTCCACCGTGCCCAGCCCGGGCAGCAACAGAACAGCGATTTTGGCGTTGGTGACCTCTTCGGCGGCTGCGGCCACCAGATCTATGTCACGGACGCTGGAAAAGCCGTAGTTGAAGGAGGAGCCGGCGAGGCCGTCGCCGTGGGTGACCTCGATGACCGGTACGCCGGCGCTGTCCAGTGCCCGGGAGATGTCAGTGACCTGCTGGATGGTGAAGCTGTGGCTGACGGCATGGCTGCCGTCGCGCAGGGTCGTGTCGATGATTCGCACGGGCGGGTTTGCGGCGTGGTTGTTCTCGGGGGTCGTCATTTTGCTGCCACCTGCTCTTTCTGGTTGGTGGCTGCCGGTCTTCTGAGGTTCCAGGCGAGGGCCAGCCTTTCGCCAGCGCGTGCTGCGGCTGCCGTCATGATGTCGAGGTTTCCCGCCCAAGGGGGCAGGTAGTCGCCGTTGCCGGTGACTTCGAGGAAGATGGCCACTCGTCCGTTACCGTTCCAATCCATGCGGGGATCCTCAAACTGGGGCTCGGACTTGAGTTTGTAGCCCGGGACGTACCGCTGGACCTCCGCGACCATGCGGTGGATCGATTCAGTGATGGGGCCGCGGTCGGCGTCAGGTCCGATGGCGGCGAAGATAGTGTCCCGCATGACCATGGGGGGTTCCACCGGGTTGAGGATGATGATCGCCTTGCCCCGGGTGGCGCCTCCCACGGCCTGGATGGCGTGGGAAGTGGTTTCGGTGAATTCGTCAATGTTCGCCCGGGTTCCGGGTCCCGCGGAGCGTGAGGATATGGACGCGACGATTTCAGCGTACGGCACCGGGGAGACCCTCGAGATGGCCGCAACGATGGGGATGGTGGCTTGGCCGCCGCAGGTAATCATGTTAATGTTCGGGGCGGTACCGTCTTCCGCGGCCAGGTGATCCTCCAAGTTGACTGCCGGGCAGACGAAGGGACCGACCGCAGCCGGAGTGAGGTCGACGGCGGCGATGCCGGCTGCCCTGTATCGCGGAGCGTTCGCCTCGTGGGCCTTGGCGCTGGTGGCTTCGAAGACGACATCGGGCAGGATCGTCTGGTCGAGGAGCCAGTCGACTCCCTCGGCGCTGGCTTCGACCCCGAGCTCCTGTGCCCTGCGCAGCCCGTCGGAGGCGGGGTCGACGCCGATCATGTAGCGGACATCGAGGGCTCCGCTGCGCTGGAGTTTGACGAGCAGGTCGGTGCCGATGTTTCCCGGGCCGACAATGGCCGCGATGGGACGTGGACGGTGGTCCATGAAGTTACTCCTGTGCCTTGTTAGAGGTTTGCTAGTTGGCGAAGTTCGCGGTGACGGTGCCCAGTCCCCTGGCGAAGCTGGCCGAGATGGTGTCGCCCGGTCTGGCGGCTACAGCGGCCGTCATGGAGCCGGGAAGAATGATGGAGCCTGCCTCGAGGGTGACGCCGAGGGAACCCAGGGTGTTCGCGAGCCAGACGACTGCGTTCAGGGGCGAGCCGAGCACCGCGCCGCCGGCGCCGCTGGCAACGAGCTCGCCGTTCTTGGAAAGGTTCACGCCGGTGGTCCGCAGGTCTAAATCCGCCGGTTTTACGGGCCGTGAACCGAGTACGACCCCGCCGGAGGAGGCGTTGTCAGCGATAGTGTCCGCCAGCTTGATCTTCCAGTCGGTGATCCGTGAATCGATGATCTCCAAGGCCCCCACGACGTAGTCGATGGCGCTGAGCGTTTCGGCGGCGGTGACGCCCGGGCCGGTCAGGGACTTCCCGAGGACGAAGGCGAACTCCGGTTCCACCTTGGGGCTGATGAAACGGCCGGCCTTGATTGGATCCGTGTCGGCGAAGAACATGTCGTCCATCAGGTGGCCGAAGTCCGGCTGGTCCACGCCCAGTTGCACCTGCATGGCACGTGAAGTGAGACCGACCTTGTGTCCCTTGACGGCGCGGCCTTCGACCTTCCACGCCTGAACCTGCGCCAGCTGGATCCCGTAGGCACCTTCGACGTCGAGGTCCGGAATGTTTTCGGTGAGGGGCGCAACGGTCTGGCGTGTCCGGTAGGCCTCAAGAAGTGCTTGCGCGGCGTCGTTGTCGCGGGTGCTGGTGGTCATGCCTGTCTCCGTCGGTGTGGTCCGGCCCATAACGGCCAGTGAATGGAACGAACACTTGGAATACTGCCCGTCTCTAGGCCATACTCCAAGCATGTGTCCCACTGAACGAGACGTTCCTGAGTCCATGATCGGCCGCGTCTCATTGATCCTGGGGTCCTTTGGTCCCGAAGATGAGGACCTCGGTATTTCAGAGATTGCCCGCAGGACGGGCATTGCGAAGGCCACGGTCTCCAGGATCATTCGCGAGCTGATCGACTATGACTTCCTAGAAAAGCGCGGCACTTCAGTTCGGCTGGGTCTGCGGGTCTTCGAGCTGGGGTCGGTCAGCCGGCGGCCCAAGGATCTTCGCCGACTGGCGCTAGCCACCATGGCCGATCTCCGCCAGGCCACCGGCCATACGGTGCATCTGGCCGTCCGTGAAGGCCGGGAAGTCGTCTATATTGAGATCCTCCGCGGCCGGGACAGCGTGCAGCTGCCGTCACGGGTAGGGGGACGAATGCCTGCCCACGCTACCGGGGTGGGGAAAGCCCTGCTCGCCTTTGCCGAGGCAAGCGTTGTGGAGGAAATTCTGGCGGATCCTCTTGAGCAAATCGGCCCACGGACCTTTACTTCTGCACGTGATCTGCGGGTGGAGCTGGAGTCGGTGCGCACCCACGGAGTGGCCTATGAGCAGGAGGAGTCCGCCGCGGGAGTGTGTTGCGCCGCAGCGGCCATCCGGCGCGAGAACGGCGAGCCGTTGGCGGCACTCAGCGTGTCCGGGCCCCTCGGCGTCGTACAGCTTGAAAGGGTGGGTCCTGCCGTCCAAGCGGCCACCATGGGACTCAACCGGCTGATCAGGAACAACACGCTGCTGAACAAAATTTGAGCGTGCCGATTCCAGCCTTCCTGCCGCTAAAGCAATGTGGCCCCGTGCCGAACTGGCGTTCGGGACGGGGCCACTCCTGTTGGGACTTGCAGGCTTACGCTGCGAACGCAGCCATCCGACCAATCGCAGGATTAAACAGTCTCTTTGACCCGCTCCGCATGTATGGCCTTCACGTCCATCCGGCGCGGATTCTTCTTGCCGAGGTCCTCCAGTGGAACGTTATAGGTTTCGCGGCTGAACAGCACGGCCACGACCGTCATGGTGGCCGCGATGCAGACGAATATCGCGATCGGCAGCCATCCCATTTCTCCCTTGAGGACGATCGCCGCGGCGATGGACGGGGCGAAGCCCGTCAGGACCACGCCCAGCTGGGTGGAGACAGCAACACCCGAGTAGCGGACCTTCGCGGCGAACTGCTCCGGGTAGAAGGACGGCCAGATGGCGTTGTAGCAGCTATAGAAGAGGGACGTGAGCGTGAACTGACCGAGAAAGATTAGCCAGCCGTTGCCTGAAGTGAGGGTGCTCAGATAGAAGAAGGAGGAGAGCGCGGATCCCACCGCTGCTGTGATGAGAACAGGCTTGCGGCCGATCCTGTCCGAGAGCATGGCTACGAGCGGCTGCACGATCAGGGCACCGATATTCGCCCCAATAACCACCCAGAGCATCGTGCTGGAAGAGACCAAGTTGGCGTGCCCGTATTCCGGCTTCGAAGCGTAGGCCACTCCGAAGGTGGCTGTAACGGAGCTGACGACACCGATGCTGGTGCAGCCGACAACGCGGATGATGTCACGCCACTGGTCGCGGAACAACGCCTTGATAGGCATGTCCTCGACCTGGTGTTCCTCTTCAAGGTCGGTGAAGACGGGAGCATCGTCCAGGGTACGGCGGACGACAAAGGCGATGACCACAAGCACCGCGCTGAACAGGAAGGGAACGCGCCAGCCCCAGGTGTAGAGGTGTTCTGGAGGCAAGGTCGCGAAGGGGATAAAGACGAGGTTGGCCAGGATCAGTCCGGCCTGGGTGCCATTCAGGGTCCAGCTGGCGAAGAACGCCCGCCTGCCCAAGGGGGCATGCTCAATCGTCAGTGAGCTCGCGCCGCTCTGCTCGCCCGCGGCGGAAAGTCCCTGACACAGCCGGAGGAAGACCAGCAGGGCCGGCGCCCAGAGGCCGATGGTGTTGTAGTCCGGCAGGACGCCGATGAGGAACGTGGACATGCCCATGAGAAGCAAACAGAAGACCATGACCTTCTTGCGGCCGATCTTGTCCCCGTAGTGGCCCAGGAAGAAGGCACCGACGGGGCGTGCAACATAGGCCACGCCGAAGGTGGCCAACGCGAGCAGGGTCCCTGTCGCCGGGTCGGTGTCGGTGAAGAAGACCTTGTTCAGGACCAGCGTTGCCATCACGCCATAGATGAAAAAGTCGTAGTACTCCACCATGGAACCAAGGAATGCTGCGACGGCAGCCTTCACCGGAGTAGGTGCGTGGCCGGGCGCCGGTGCCGGACCGCTAACGGAGATTGTCATGTTCGAGCTCAATTCTGGGTTTCGGATTCGATCAGGGAAAGGAAGATTTGACGCATGCGCTGCGGCGCTGGCTCAAGGCCGGTAAAGAGCCTGAACGCCTCGACGCCCTGGTGCACGCACATGCGTCCGCCGTCGAGCGTGCGGCAGCCGAGCGCTTCGGCCCTGGCCAGCAGTTCAGTGTGGATCGGGCGGTAGACCACGTCACTGACCCACTGGCCTTTATTAAGGAGCCCGGTGTCGAAGGAGGTGCCAGGGTGGCCGGCCATACCGACCGGGGTGGCATTGACCACCCCGTCGGCTGAACGGATGGACGCGATCAGCTCCCCTGGATCTGCGACCTGCACCGCTTCGCGTCCCGCTGCCTTGTTGAGCGTCATGGCGAGCTGTCGTGCACGTTCTGGGAAGAGATCGCTGACCGTCAGTTGCTGCACGCCAAGGCGGAGCAGCGCCAGTGACACCGCGGCCCCTGCCCCGCCAATACCGATCTGCACTACGTTGTTCAACTCCGCGCCCGGAAGTCCCTCCTGAAAACCTTTCTGAAACCCCACGTGGTCGGTGTTGTGGCCGAGCATACGGCCGTCCCGGAAGACAACCGTGTTCACGGCGCCGAGGATCCGGGCGTCGTCGCTGATTTCATCGAGCAATCCAAGCACTGATCGCTTGTAAGGATGGGTAATGTTCAGTCCATCGAAGCCCAGGAACCGGGCATGGCGGAGCAGCTGTGCGAGATCGCCCTGGCCAAGAGTCAGCGTGGGCATGTCAATCGGCCGGTAGACCAAACGCACACCGTGGAATTCGGCTTCGCGCTCATGCATCCCTGGGCTGAGGGACGGAAGAACGCCGTCACCGATCAGGCCGATCAGATATGCCGGCTTACGCAGATCGCCGGGGTGTTGGTCCTGACGGGTATGACTTCCCGTCGCCTCGCCCGTTCTCCCACCGACCAGAAGTTCAGCACACATCGGCAACCTGCTCGCTGCCAACGTGTGAACTAGGTACCGAGGTGGCGGTATCCCGCCCGAGTCCGTGTTTCCTTGATCGCATCCTTGCGACTCCCTTCCATCTGCCGTCGGCCTGCATGCACCGTAAGTGATAGTGACAGGCTTCACAGCGAAAAGGTGCATTCCGTCTCGCTCAACGGGACACGGCGGAGCTACAGCCAACGGACGGCGGCCGCAATCTTGTCCGGACCGAGGGACAGATGGCGCCCCATCTGGTCCGGACCAACCCCTGCCATCAGTCGTTTCGGTGGGTGGAACACTCGCTACCTAAGGAAGAAATTGTTGGTGAAACTCGTCACAGCACCCTCCCAAGGGTCGATGCTTACCCCCTGTCCCCGGTTCGGCGCTTCCGACTCCGTTAAGTGTGCGAAGTGACGCCGGGATCACAATACAAAGGAGTATTCCGTGAATCTTCGTGCCTTTACCGCAATGGGCTTGGTGGCTCTCGTCGGCCTTTCCGCTACCGGCTGCGTCGCAAAGAGCTCAGCCGAGGCGGGGAAATTCCCGTCCAAGGACGTCCACCTCAGCGTGCCCTGGGGCGCCGGCGGCGGCGGCGACTTGAACGCACGGACCTTGGCCCCCATTCTGGAGGAGATCCTGGGAGTGAGTGTCATCGTGGAGAACCGGCCGGGAGCGAGCGGTTCGGTAGGCATGGAGTGGCTGGCAGACCAGAACCCCGACGGCCACACTATCGGTTTTGTCGGCGCTGAACTGGCATCACTGCAGCACATTGGCTACGAAGTGAAACCAGAGAGCCTCGCTGCTGTTGCGCAAATTGTCAGCGTTCAAGCAGCCCTTGCTGTTCCCGCGAATAGCGAATTCAAGACCCTGGCAGACCTCGTCTCAGCCGCTAAGGCTGCGCCGGGCAGTCTCTCCTACTCCAACCCGGGCCCCGGTTCCATTTTCGAGGCTACCGGAAACGGCTTCCAGCAGGAGGCCGGGATCACGCTGTCGTCTGTCCCCTTCGATGGCTCAGCCCCGGCCGTGACCGCGGCCGTCGGCGGGCAGGTCGACCTCGTAATCGACAACCTTGCCAACATCGACCCGAAGGTGAAGTCCGGTGCCCTGCGGTACCTCGCAGTATTCGCCGACGAGCGTTTGCCGGCCCTGCCGGATGTGCCCACTGCGAAGGAGGCCGGCGTTGACCTGGTAAATGCTTCATGGAACGGTGTTGCCGCGCCGAAGTCGACATCCAGTGAAGTGCTCAAAACACTCTCCGATGCCTTCAAGAAGGCGGTGAATGACCCGCGGTTTATCGAACACGCCAAGAAGACCAACCAAGAGGTTGCCTACAAGGATGCTCAGTCCCTGGCGGGCTACGTCGATGAGCAGACCGAGCTGTACCGTGCCTGGCTGACTGAGAAGTAGATCCTTGAACCGGCAGAAGGCATTAGTGATGAGCTCCGGAGAGCACACCAGGACGGGACACGACGTCCAGCAGCACCCTCCATTTGAGGCGCAGGACGACGTCACTCTCCTAATCACCGAACATTCAGGACACACCCGCCCGGTGTCGCGCTTCCGGGACGTCGTCTGCACAGCAGCATGTCTCCTGATTGCCGGGATCGTTCTCCTCCAAATGGACGCCATCACGGACCGCGGCAGCGGACCGAGCGCCCTCAACGGGCGTTTCTGGCCCACGATGCTCGCCACCGCCCTGATCGTCACCGGCACCGCCATAGCCTTGGTCGCGTTTTTCAAGAAAACGCCTGCCGTGTCTGACCAGGAACAAATCTCAGTCCCCGGGATGCTGCGGCTCACCGCCGCCATCGTCCTCCTGGCCGCATACGTGGCGTCCTGGGGCACCATTCAGTTTGCCCTGTCCACGGCGGTTGTCACAGGCGTCATGACCTACCTGTTCGGCGGCCGAAACCTCACGTCCTGGCTGTACTTCCCCGCAGGACTTGGCATCCTCTTCCACCTCTTCTTCATCGTCCTACTGAAAGTCCCGATCCAATGAACGGCAACCCAATAATTGACGGACTGCTCGCGGTCCTGGACCCGGCAGTCCTCATGTGGATCGTCGTTGGACTCCTCGTAGGCATGCTCGTCGGTGCCTTCCCCGGAATCACCTCCACCATGGGGGTGGCGCTGGCCAGCGGATTCACTCTCACACTGGAGCCACTGCAGGGCCTTGCCATACTTATCACCATCTACGTCGGCGCCACCTTCGGAGACCGCCTCCCGGCAATCCTTCTGAACACTCCAGGAACACCAGCTTCCATATCCTCAACCTTTGACGGCTATCCCCTGGCGAAGCAAGGCAAAGCAGGCCTGGCGCTGACGACCTCCGCTATCGGCACCGCGGTCGGACTGCTCACCGGCGTGGCGGTCCTCGCCGTCGCAGGCGTTCCACTGGCGGCGTTCGCCCTCCAGTTCGGGCCCGCAGAACTCTTCGCTCTGGTCGTAGTAGGCATCACCATGATGGTCGGGGCCTCCGCCGGCCGCCTCTGGAAGGGCCTCGCAGCCGGCGCATTCGGCCTGCTGCTTGCCACAGTGGGACGGGACCCCATCACCGGTGACCAGCGGTTCACCTTCGGCATCAACGAACTCAATGGAGGAATCCCCTTCATTCCAGTGATCATCGGCCTGTTCGGCCTGGCCGAAATCATGAACCAGATCATCGTCCACCGGAAGGGCCCGACGGCTAAGCCCGTTACCCAACTTGGAGAATGGTGGCCCAGCAGGCAGGTCATGAAGCGGTTGCGCAAACCCATGGCCATCGGCGTCACCACCGGCGGGGTCATTGGCCTCATTCCCGCCGTCGGCGGCGACATCGCCGGCATCGTGGCATGGGAAAACGCCCGCAAAGCCTCAAAGCATCCCGAAGAATTCGGCAAGGGATCACTCGAAGGACTCACGGCCGGTGACACCTCCTCCGCCGCAACCCTCGGCGGAAGCCTCACGACCACCCTGGCTTTGGGTGTCCCCGGTGACTCCGTTATGGCCGTCATGATCGGTTCAATGCTCGTCTGGGGCATCACTCCCGGCCCCGCACTGTTCTCCGAGCAGCCCGACCTAGTCACCTCGATTGTCGGAATTATGGTTATCGCGTCCATCGTGACCTTGATCCTCAGCCTCGTCCGGATGCGGGGGGTTGCGAAACTCCTGCAACTGCCCAAGCACTACCTCTGGGTTATCGTTCTCCTCTTCTGTCTGGGCGGAACCTACTCGGTCCAAAGCAGTATCTTCGACGTCATCATGATGATGGTCTTCGGCCTAGTCGGACTCTTCATGGTCCGTTTCGGATTCCCTCCCGGCCCAGCCGTTCTTGGACTTATCCTTGGGCCGCTTGCGGAGTCGAACCTGCGCCGAGCCCTCGTCATCGATGGATGGGCCACGGTCTACAGCAGCCCCATCGCAGTAGTCCTTCTCACCGTTGCTGTACTAGCGCTCGCGGTTCCCCCGGTCCGCGGCTTCATCAAGTCCCGCCGCGGACTCAGGGCCAGTCCGGCCGCAGAGGAGGCTGTTCAGGAGCAAACCAGGGTTTGACCTTTGCGGAGCGTTAAAGGGACTGTCCGTTTCTCAAAGAACAGCGTTGGATCACGTGAGAAGCGGACAGCTGCACCGCAGCGTCCAATGGGTACCCGCACTGGGTCCCTGAACATACAGCATACGAGCAGCTTTCGCGGCAGCAGTGAGCGGACGACGGCGGAACTTCCCGCCGTCGTCCGCTGCCGCTGCAATCCCCTTTGGGTCCTTCTCTGAGGAACCGCTACAACGTCGAGGTGGGCGCTGGCCGCTATCGTGTCGGCGGCAATGGTACCAACTCGTCGTCGGACCATCCGGGGTCCAGAATGCGGCGGCCGGACGAGCCAAGGCCGGCCCGATGGCGGTGCGGGCCGGGCGCTTTATCCCAGCACACACTTGCATCAGCACCGGACACTCCGCCCCAATCCTCACCGACATCGCCTTCATAAATTGGTGGGAGGGCAGAGGCAGCAAGGCCCACCAATTCTTACAACTCGCCCTCGATGCCGGCCCCGGCTCGTCAGTGGCCAGGCTCGGCGAGTTTATGATCAGAACCGGATCGGTTGTCATGTCATGCCGCTCCCTGCGCTTGCCTGCATGAACAGGTATCAGGGCGGAAACTCCTGGCCCGCCGCAAACCCAAGTCCATCCAAAGAATAGTCAGCAAGTCATGTTGCGCGCGGCCTTAGCCATCAAGAACTGGTGGATGCGAAAAACCAGCGGAAGGACGAACAAACATGAAGGGACTGCCCCCGGTTTTGTTGACTCCTTGACCTAACGAGCTTGTGCTCGTGGAAGGATGTTGACCATGCCCACGCCGTATGGGGCGGAGTTCCGCCAGGATGTTATTGATGTAGCCCGCAAGGGTGAAGCGCCCCTGGCGCAGATCGCGAAGGATTTCGGGCTTTCGGTCACGACGCTCAAACGCTGGATCGCCATTGCCGAACGCAAGGAATCCGATGCTGGCCCGGCGGCTGCGGAGTCGGCTGAGATGCGGGAGCTGAAGAAGCGGAACCGGTTGTTGGAGCAGCAGAACGAGGTTCTGCGCCGTGCTGCTGCCTATCTGGCCAAGGACATCAACCCAAAATGATCTACCCGCTGGTCACGGATCTTGCCGCCGACGGTGTTCCCGTGGCGGTGACGTGCAGGGTGTTGGGATTCAGCAAGCAAGGCTATTACCGGTGGAGGGCCAACCCGGTGACGGAACGGGACTTGGTTGATGCGCACCTAGTCAACGCCGCGCGGGACATCCACGCCGACGACCCGGCCTTCGGGTACCGGTTCATCGCCGATGAGCTCCCGGAGATGGGCATCGTGGCGGGTGAGAACAGGGTCCAGCGCCTGTGCAGGGACCACGGCATCTGGTCGGTGTTCTCGAAGAAGCGGGGCCTGAACCGGAAGCCGGGGCCACCGGTTCACGACGACCTCGTGGAGCGGGACTTCAGATGTCTATTCCGGCAGGATCGTCGGGTACTCGATGGATTCGCGGATGAAGTCCTCGCTGGCCGTCGCTGGGCTGGAGAACGCGGTGCGGGTACGCGCCCGGAAGGGACCGTGGTTCACTCGGACAGTGAGACTGTCTGAACCGGTATTCCTAGAGGATCCTTGACTCGCAGGGTGATGGATGCGACAGGATGCTGGTGCCGGGTGCGCCCAGGGTTCTGCGCCAGTGTGCTCATCACTGTCTTGTCCGCCGGTGGTCGATGCCCGGGGCCGTGCCCCTTGCACATCGGATGGAACGGAGGAAAACGACATGACCAAAACGCCGAAACCAGCGACCCGGACCAGGCACCGACGCCCGTCTTCGCTGGCGTCGACACGCACAAAGAACTGCACGTCGCCGCCGTCATTGATGCCGGCGAGACAGTGCTGGGCACTAAGAGCTTCCCGACAACACGCACCGGCTACCGGTCAATGCTCGCCTGGATCGGCGATTTCGGTGATCTGGCCCGGATCGGCGTCGAGGGCGCCGGATCCTATGGTGCGGGCCTAACCCGACACCTTGCCAAACCCGGTGTCATGATCCTTGAGGTCGACCGGCCCGACCGGTCTGACCGCCTCCGTAAAGGCAAGGACGACGATCTGGACGCAATCAATGCAGCCCGCGCCGCTCTGCATGGCCGACGCACCAGCATCCCAAAAAGCAAGGACGGCGCCGTCGAAGCTCTGCGCGTGCTGCGCATCACCCGCGCACGCGGTCCGGGAGCGCCGCAGCGCCCTGCAACTCCTTCGGATGTCGATCGTCTCCGTGCGGAGGTGCTTCGCAACCAAGTCCGTCAACAAAAGCCGGGGCAGTCCCACCCAATCCGCCCCCGGCGGTGTTGACAGTGTCAACACCGAGGCTGTTGCATCCTCGTCCCGCTGTCTCCGCCCTTACGCGCGAGATGGAAGCTGAGGCGCCTACCCAATAACCCTCCACCGCGAGGGCGTGCGGCGCTGGGTGGTACCGGCCCAGATATTAACGGAGAACGGCCCGCGAATCGTGCGCCAAGTTAACGAATCGACGTTCTGTTATCCCACTCCCCAAGCACGATCCGCTTTGAACGAACGTCACTCGCTTCCGAGACCCACGGTTCGCCTGCGGAGTAAATCGCCCGTAGTGCTTGCACCGCGACGTCTACAGCCTGTTCGGTGGCTTTCTGGCGATCTCCGTCCTTCACCTTCTGCCCGTGGACGAGTTGACTCCGCACCGAGTATGTATTCCCGAGGGACGTCATCATCTTCGACCTAAGTGCAATGTTCTCTTCGAGAAGGATCGCAAGCGAAGAAGTTACTCGGTTCACAGTCTCGATTTTCGTTCCGACCAAGCTTTCCCAGCAGATGACAGCGTCGACCAAGCGATCGTCCGGGTCGTATCTCTCGTTGACGGCCGAGACCAGCCGACGAGCCGCGATATCAAGGCTTTGATTGTGGTTCGCATCAAGGACATTGGCCCAGTGCACAATCCTCTCAATGTCAGGTTCCCGGATCTCAATAGCCTCCTTGGGAATACCGAACGGGCTGCCGCTCGAACCCCATCCCCCAAGGAAGGGCACGATGCGGGTGGAGAATGTCAGGCTCGGAGCACGCACACGGCCGTCCTCGGAAGCCAATGCAAATGCCAACGGCAGCAGGTGCCGGACCTGATTTTCATGAGTTTGAAACTCATCTTGTAGCATTGGCTCGCTTAGATCGCCACGACCCATCAATGGGGTCGTTTCGTGTTCTCCCACCAATACTGCGGTTGTTGGGTTGAGTCGAGCTCGTCTGGCTGCTTGGGCGGTTCCCGCTGGAATCCCACGAATGACACCCCATGGCGTGGCGATCTGCAAGCCGTCTGGAACAGATAGTCCTGCCAAGCCGTGGACAAGCTGGATCGTCACTGGTTCGCCGCGAATTGCACGTTTCATTTCGGCAAGATTTTCTAAGACTAATGCGCAAAACTCGTCTTCAGTGGAGGGTGCCTCAATGTTCGCCCGCCGGAGTGCTGGAATAATAAGGCTAGATGAGAGTGTCTCGCGTTGAACAATAGAGCCACCCCCTGGATACTGGAAAAAGGTTCCGAATTCAGTACCTGCCGACCACATCCGTTCAAAGTCGCTATCGGCGTTCAACGCGTCGACAGCCGTCTGATGCTGCGGTGAGTTCAGAAGCACCGAAGTTACTCCTGAACTGACCTTGAGCAGTGGCTCATCCTCTGGGTCGTTCAGGTCCCAAGGGGCATGTGGAGGATTCTGCATTGTCACGAAGGCGGTCCGTGCCAACTCGCGAAGAGCAACCTCAGACGCCCCACTACCCGTTGACGCTTCAGCGTCCATGTTCAGCTCCCCTCGATCTTTGCGAGTCGATGATGCAGAGCGCCGAACTGTGGGGGAGCCATCGGCTGCGATCCACTGGGCCTCATTTGAAGATTTCCCAGCATACTTCGGTCAGCTTTTCCGCTTCGGCAGTGAAGTCAGTCGTCACCCTCGGACTTTAGCAAAGTCTCAGGCGAGATCCTCGGGATGCAGGTCGCTGTACCAGCAAAGTTTGTCCATAGGATTCGGATTCAGCGAGAGCCCAACCCATCAATGGAAAATGAGAATGTCAAGCTTTGTCAACACTTGAAAGTCAAAAAGCTACTGACCTGCGGAAACACTGTGCCCGAGGTGGGACTCGAACTGCATTCCCGGCCCTGAATATACTGGGAACCCGCGAAAACATACGGAATCCAAGACAGTTCGAGGGCTATACGGGCCGGTACGAAGCCCGGAGTGTGGACAATGTCCACACTCCTTTCTTAGCTTTAGCAGCTGATTCCTCGACCGGATCAATCTGTCGCTCCCCCGCCCACAAGGGCAACATGGACTATCAACCGGCGGACTCATCCCGCGGCGCCTGTCTTCGCTGCGTATGCCGTGGCCTGCTCGCGCACTTGCCGGGACCATCGCAGCTCTCACAGGGGGTCCTCGCCGAACAAGGCATCACCATCCGCGACGGACTCTTCGTCGGCGACGATACCTTCTCCCCCTACGACGGCGAACCAGGCACTAGCCTCGCTCTGCCGGTCAGCTCAACCCAGACCAGTGCGATCAACGCCGAATTCATCTACCGCGGAAGCGCCGTACAACCCACCAATGAGATCACGCTGCCAACTACCGGTCAGGAAGCAGCCAAAGCCACCGCCGTCGAACACCACATGGACACCATCGCCTCCCAACCAACCGACACCGCGCTCCAGCACGGCCGGAAACTCTGGGCAGACATGCTCAACTCCAAAACCTTCGCAAGCGACGACGACTGCCACGCCCTCGTCACCAACCTGCAGTTCCCGGCGATCCGCGACCGGCTCATCGCCGACATCCCCGGAGTGGACGAACCAGTGCAGCAGGTCCTCTTCGCCCAAACAGAGGAAGCCCCCAAGTGGTCACGCATCGAATGGGCACAACAACTGCTCCTCCACGCCTACACCCGCACCAGTCCCGAACATGCTGCCCCGGTCCTCACAACCATTGGCTACATCAACTGGTGGGAAGGCAGAGGCAGCAAAGCCCACCAATTCCTCCAACTCGCCCTCGACACCGACCCCGCCTACCGCCTCGCCCGCCTCAGCGACCAGATGATCGGCTCCGGAATCGTCGCCGGCTGGAACATGAACAAAGACACCGCCTACAAAACACGGCCCTTCAACATGCCCTAGAGCACTTCTGTCCCAGTTCAGTCAGGTTGACGGAGTAGCTGCGAGAACTCCCCACGCTTGAAGGAAGTGGCCGTTTCCGCAGGTCAGACATGCGATGCGACGAACATGACCATATATTCGAAGTGTTCTACAACCCCTGGCGAACCCCAACAACAACGACGGCCTATCGCCAGCCGTCGCGATAGCAGCATTCACCCCCGGGCAACCGCTTCTCGCGGCCGCCGCCGCCGGGACTGTCCGATAAACGGTGTGTGGGGCCCGGCCGGTTTCATTGGTGAGTGGTTCCTTCGAACCGGCCGGCGAAGGTGATAGCGAACGCGTTTAGCGCGGGCTTCCACCTCATCACCAGCGTGCACGGCCACCGCCGGTTGAATCAAGAGATCTGGTGACCAGGTATAGGCATTTCAGGGCAGCGGTCTCGTTCGGAAAGTGCCCGCGGGGCCCTCACCGCCCTTCGGTAGCGTGCGTTGATCGACTCGATCGCGTTCGTCGTGCAGATGACCCGTCGGATCTCCACGTCGTACTCCAGGAAGGGCAGGAACTCCGCCCAGGAGGATTCCCAAAGCAGCACGATCGCCGGATACCGCTGGCCCCATTCGGCCGTGAATTCGGCGAACCGGTCCTTCGCCGCTTGCTCGGACGGGGACGTGTAGACGGGCTTGAGCGCCTTGACGATGCCGTCGCGTGATCGCCTCCGGCAGACCCTTGAGCCCGTCGCAGACGGCGATCAACACATCTTCCACGCCCCGGTTCTTCAGCTCCGAGAAAACCTGCAGCCAGAACCGGGCACCCTCGCCACCGTCGCCGGCCCAGATGCCCAAAATCTCCCGCTCCCCATTGGTGGTGACGCCCATGACGACGTAGTACGGGGTGTTGCGCACCTGCCCGTCACGGACCAAGACCGACGACCGCATCAACGAATAGCACCGGATAGATCGGATCCAAAGGCCGGGCTGACCATTCGGCCAGTTCCCCGGCGACTTTCTCCGTGATGGGGCTGATGGTGTCCTTAGAGACCCTGGCCCCGTAGACCTCCTCGAAGTGCGCGGCGACTTCCCCCGTGGTCAGCCCCCGGGCAGAGAGGGAGAGCACGATCTGATCGATCCCGTCCAGAGGCCGTTTCCGCTTGGGCACGATCACCGGCTCGAACGACCCGTCCCGATCCCGGGGCACCTCAATCTCGACCGGGCCAATCTCGGTCAGCACAGTCTCCGAGCTCGTGCCGTTGCGCATGTTAGCTGCGATCGGAGTCTGGCCATGCTCGTGCCCGAGGTGCTCAGTCAGCTCCGCTTCCAGCGCGGTCTCAAGCACATTTCTCGTGAGCTGGTTCAGCAGCCCGCCCGGGCCCACCAGGCTCACGCCCTGCTCCCTGGCCTGCCCGAGCAACCGCTCCGCAAGCTCCTTCTGATCGATGATCTCTCCCGTCACAGGATCGATCATCACCCCTGCCATCTCGGTCGTGGACTCTGACACGGCCGTCTCCTTCCGGATCAGGCCGGACCCCAAACACCGTTATTCAGACAGTCCCGCTGCCGGGCCAAAAGAGACTACGCGGCTGTCTGACATTCTTGACCGGACGGGCCCAATCCACGAAACATTAAACGCTAGTGCCGGTCGATGTTGAAACGGGGGATCCTCACGGGTTGTTTCGGGAATCGATGGGGCTAGGCCAAGGACTCTTTTCTTCAACTCGAGCCCGCCACTCCATGGAGGTGACCTGCACGTCCGGGTGGGCTGACTCGTCGTACATCCTCATCGCTACGGCAAAATATTGGGCGATACGTCTGAGGGAGCCCATGATCACGACGGCGGTGGATGTGGGTAGATTACGAAGGCGCTCACTAGTCGCGATATAGCAGTGACATACGTCATATTGAAAGCTTACGGTGCTATTGGCCCACAACCTCTCATGAGGTTACGAGGTTTCAAATAGCGCATCGATGGGATGAGGCGCTCACCGCAGGACATAGTCGGTCTTTTTCGGCTAGTCAGTGGCGGCCTGGGATCCGACGGGCCGTATAAACCCAAAAGTGCTTACTAGCGCTGTCCGCCTATGCCGTCGGCCTTCTCGGGCTCCCCAGGGAGAACGACTGGGGCCGGGGCAGGACACCGACGGACCGGTCCCCTTTTCATCGATGCCGAGCATCCGCGGTGCCAGGGTGCCGACATGGGTAGCGTCAGCGACGTGGAATTCAGAGCGCACTGGACTAGCCACCCGAACGAAGCGGGGGCATTTATACAGGGGCTGGGGACGAGCGGGGGCGGAAGGCAATGACAAACTCCATCACCGGCCGCCCCGGCCCGTGACCCTTCGTTCAGAGACCCGTCTTCTTGTCGTAACCCGCAGAGGGAGCCATCGGAGCCATTACAACGACGTTCGGGGCGGCAGTGAAAAGACCGGCAGTAGCTCTGCTGTACAGAACTTTTATCTGTACAGCAGTAAAGTGATGTGTTTCACTTGAACAACCACGGATCTGACACAAAGACGAGGGAGAACCGAATGAGTTTTGAAGCAATGGGCCGTCGCGGATTTATTAAAGTCACGGCCGCAGCCGGCGGGACACTATTTCTGGGAGGGCTTACGGCCTGCGGCCAGAGCAGTGGCGCCAGCAGTGGCGGTGGAGGTCAGAAGGGCTATTCCGGAGACGTAGCAATCACCGGTCTGGCCAGCCTCATCCACTCGGCTCCCTTCTTCATCGCCCAGTCGGAGGGCTACTACGAGGAAGAGGGACTGACCCTCGAGCATATTCAGTTCCCGGGCGGGCTTGACACCGTCCGAGGAATCGAGTCGGGAATTGGCTTCGGTACCTCGTCCACTATTCCCGTCTTCATTGCGGCCGAGAAGGGCATGGACGTAAAAATCTTCGGCAATGTTTACACAGCGGCCTCAGTCGACTTCATTGCACTGCCAGACTCGCCAGTCACTTCCATCGAGGACATCAGGGGCAAGAAGGTCGCAGTCAGCACGCCCGGGTCAAACTCCTCGTATTTCGCAGACCGTACTCTCCGGGAAGCCGGCATTATTCCGGGCAAGGACGTCGAACTCATCAGCGTCGGCTCGGCGAGCGACTCCTGGACCGCCGTCTCCCAGAAGGTTGTTGACGTCGCGTGGACGGCCTCGCCACTCTCCGAGAAAATCGCCTCCGAGAGCGGAGCGAAGGTTATCTGGCGTTCCCGCGACTATGTAACGGACTGGTCGGACACCTGCCTCGTCGCGACAGGATCGTTCATAGACGAAAATACCGAGGCGTTGAAGGGCTGGGGCCGTGCGCTCAAGAAAGCGATGGACCTGATCACCAACGACCTCGAAAAGGCCGCCGACGTCTACGGAACCGCTATTAAATACGAGCCCGCGGTGGCTCTTGAGGCGCTTAAGAATTCCCAGAACTTCTACAGTCTGGACTTTACGGATGCCCAACTGGCTGCCGTCGTCGCCGCCGGTAAAGAACAAGGCCAGATCACCAAAGAACCCGACATGGATGCCATCGTCATGAGGAACTTTCTCTCATGAGCCAGGTATCCCCAATCGATTCGGTAGAACACGACAGCGACGTCGTTTTCGACAATATCGGAATGACTTTCGGGACCGCGACAGGAGTCACCCACGCAGTTGCTAACGTTTCGGGAGCGATACCGGAAGGCAAATTCGTTTCCGTTATCGGTCCCAGCGGCTGTGGAAAAAGCACTTTGCTTGACATGGTCGGTGGCCTGCTGAAGCCCACTCAAGGTTCGGTCAGCATAAACGGCGAAAGCGTGACGGGTCCTCGGCGGGATACTGCCATGGTATTCCAAGAAGACTCCACCCTGCACTGGCGCACTGTCCTGGACAATGTCGCTTTCGGCCTCGAGGTCAAAGGCCTTCCGAAAGCGGAGCGCCACGAACGCGCCCGCCGAATGATCGAACTTGTCGGGCTCACCGGTTTCGAGGACCACCGCCCCGGTCAGCTTTCCGGTGGAATGAAGCAGCGCGTCGCGATCGCCAGGGCCTTGGCCATGGAGCCGCGCGTCCTACTCATGGACGAGCCTTTCGGCGCTCTGGATCAGCAGACCCGGCAATTCATCGGCCGGGAACTGCTCCGTATCTGGGAAAAAACGCGCAATCGCGTGCTGTTCATTACCCATGACATTCAGGAAGCCGTTTATCTCTCCGACGAGGTCTGGGTCATGTCAGCCAGGCCCTCCGTCGTCAAAGAGGTTGTAACCATCGACCTGCCACGGCCCCGGCCGGAGGGAACTCACGCGCTGCCAAGGTTCCGTGAGTTGGAAGACCACCTTTGGGCGCTGGTAAAGGTTGAGGCGGAGAAAACGTTGGGACCAGGAGCGCGGCTGGCGTGACGGTTCAGGAGAAAACCTCATCCGTCCAGAGCCAGCAAAGGACCCCGCTCGTTCCGCGTGCCGCCCTTGTCCGTTGGGTTATTATTTTCGCGCTTGTTGCCGTCCTTGAGTTCACCACGCGGACGGGGATGATCAGCCAGTCCCTTATGGTGCCACCATCTGAGATTCTTACCCGGTTGGCCTCGATTGTCCCAACGGAGCAATTTGGGCAAGACGCCGCCCGTACCCTTACTACCATTCTGGTGGCGTTCAGCATCGGACTCGTGCTGGGAATCCCGCTCGGTGTTTATTTGTGGCGAGTACCGGCCGCAGGGCGCATCCTGGAGCCTTTCATCGTCACCGGCTACGCGATGCCCACCCTGTTGTTCTACCCGGTTCTGTTGGCCTTGATGGGACTCAACGCGGGACCGATCATTGTTATTGCCGCGTCGATGTCCCTGATTCCAATTGCCCTGACAACGATGGTTGCCCTGAATGCCATCAAGCCTATCCTTCACAAGCTCGCTAATTCTGTCAGCGCTTCTCCGCGGCAGTACTACTTGAAGGTGCTATTTCCGGCGGCGACACCGCTTATTTTCCCTGGTGTGAAGCTCGGATTTATTTACGCCGTGATCGGCACCGTTGCCATGGAGTTTATCCTCGCGTCCCAAGGAGTTGGCTTCCGGGCCGGCTTCTACTATCGGGAACTGAATACCGCAGACATGTGGGCCTATATCGCTGTTGTCATCGTTCTCAGCGTGTTGGTCAACAGCGTGCTTACCTGGCTGGAGAAACGCATTAGAAGGGACATGCTGTGAGTACCGATGTAACGATTCCTTCGGTCCCGAGAATCACCACTCAGCAGAGTGCGAACAGATCCAGCGTCATCCGGGACAACGTGTGGCGTGCCGCCGTGCTGTTAGCCTTGGTGCTCCTGTGGGCGTTGCTGTCTTCCATGAGTGACCTCGTCGCTTCGCCCACGGACTCGCTTAACGCGCTGGCGGAACGGTTTGCTGATGGCTCCATTTACCGGCATCTCAACGCGACCCTGCAGGCGGTAGCCATTGGGTTCCTCATCGCCGCTGCAATAGGCTTTCCGCTGGGCTATGCCATTGGGCGGAGTAAGTTTCTAGGTGCTGTCTTCGACCCCATCGTCGCAGGCGCCTTCGCCATCCCGCGCGTAATCTTCTTTCCCATTCTTCTCCAGATTTTCGGAGTGGGTGTGGGAGCTCAGTCGGCAATGGCCGCGTTGGCAGCGGTATTCCCCATCATGGTCTCAACGACCGCTGGCGTCCGCGCCATCAACCCGCTTCTGCCAAAGCTGGCACGCTCGCTGAGCCTATCTCCGCTGCAGACCGTGACCAAAATATACGTTCCGGCCATGGCACCGTCGCTCATGGTGGGTATCCGTATCGGCTTCAGCATCGCGTTCATCAATGTGATCATCGCCGAATTCTTCGCTGCGCGTGCCGGACTTGGGCTCTTGGCGCTGCGGGCCTACGGAATGCTTGACCTGCCAACCATGTACGGCATCATCGTGCTCCTCGCGGCAATCGCACTGGCCGGGAACCTCGCCCTGTGGGCAGTCGAACGGCGGCTGGGCAACAAACTCTAGCCCTCGGCCTAGGAAGCCTGCACGCTCACGGTGTCTGACCACTGAACCGTCTAAGAAAGGGGAAAGCATGTCTGCGACTGCTGCCCGAGAGGAATACCAGAGGTTAAGGTCCCAGTTCAAGGAAAAAGGACTGGGCGGAAGGATCGGGTTTGGGAGACGGCCAGCGCTTCTCGTGGTTGACATGATCCGGGGATTCACGGATGCAAGATCGCCCCTGGCCGGAGACCTCGACGAACAACTAAAGGCAACCCAGGAACTTCTTGGAAGGGCGCGGGGTGCTGGCGTTCCGATCATCTTTTCAACTGTCGCGTACGACACCGACCTGCAGGAAGCCGGTAAGTGGATCCAGAAAATTCCGTCCAACAGCTGGCTGGTTGAGGGAAGCGAATGGGTGGAACTCGACGACAGGTTCGAGCGTCAAAACAATGAAATGTTGCTGGTGAAAAAGTATGCATCCTGCTTTTTTGGCACCGATCTTGCCGCCCGGCTGGTGTCCAAGGGTATCGATACGCTGATCCTCGTCGGGTGCACCACCAGCGGATGCATCCGAGCTACCGCCGTGGATTCATGTTCCTACGGATTTCACACCATTGTTGTTGAGGAGGGCGTCGGAGACCGGGCTGAGCTGCCGCATCTCGCGAGCCTTTTCGATATTGACAACAAATACGGCGATGTTGTTGGGCTGGCTGAAGCAAACACCTATCTCGAACATGTCCGAGGGTAAGCCCAGCACGGCGCAAAAGTCGCCGTGCGTGGTCTCTAACCGGACTCCGGCCCAAGGGCGGCGCGCCATCATCATGCAAAGGCCAGACTGTGGGCCTCGCAGGCGCTGACAGAATCCTGAGCATTGTCGCGACGGTATTGTTCTCGTTCGCCCTCGGAATCCTGACAGTGGTGGTGCCAATATTGGCCATTGCTGTGGGCTACAGCGTGGTCGAAGTCGGAATGATGGTTGCACTCGCAGCAGTCTCGCAGTTGGCGACCCGGCTCTTCCTGGGCGCACTGATGCGCAGGGTTCCCGACAAAGCTCTCCTCGTGGGAGCAGCGCTCATGATTGCCGTCTCGTGCGCTCTGATCGCTGTCTCAGACGCATTGGCAATTTTCGTACTATCCCAGCTGGTCCAGGGCTCGGCTCGAGCCTTGTTCTGGACCAGCAGCCAGACGCACGCCGTCCGCATGTCGACCTCCTCTGTTAAGGGATTGACTGACGTGAATCTCGCCGCAGGGGTGGGGGCACTGCTGGGGCCTGCGCTTGCAGGTTATCTGTGGGAACTTTCAGCACCGTTGCCGCTGATCGTGGGTGCAGTGGCTGGATCGGCGGCCGTAATCCCTACAGCCCTTCTGACCAAGCTTCCTGTGTTTGCTCCCGAGCGTGCCACAGGCGGAATAATGGCGCGAGGCCTCTGGCGGCGGCCCGGTGTCGGTGCCGCCTGCTGGATGAACGCTGGAGCGGGCGCCTGGAAGAGCCTCTTGGACTCCTACGTTCCCATAGTGCTCTCTCTTGCCGGACAACCCGTCGCCGTCATCGGCATCCTGGTAGCCATACCCAATGCTGCCGTTCTGGTCGGAAGTGCATCGGCGAGCTGGCTGCGCAGGCGGGGAAACAGGATGTCCCTCCTCACAGGCCTCCTGGCCACGGGGGCGGGCCTGGCCGCGGCGGGGCCACTGGCCGGCGCCGCAGTTGCCGCCGCCGTCGCCCTTGTGGTTTCCGGCATTGGTACGGGGATCCTCCAGACCGTCGGGCCGGCGATAGCTGCAGATGAAGTGCACCCGGAGGAACGCGGGGATGCTCTCGCCCTGACTGGCACGGTGAGGGCGTCAGCGCTCTTCCTTACACCGTTTGTGATGGCCCTGCTGGTGAGTGTGGTCCCTGTTGCCGGAGCGCTGGTGACGGCAGGCGTCCTCGTGACCCTTCCGGCGGCTGGAGGTATTCGCAGAAAAGACCTTCCCAGCCACGCGGAACCAACAGAATCAGGTCCCTGCAGGACCCTCCGAAAAAATCAGCTTGAAGCTCGCGAGAAAAAGGTGCCCGATGACAACCGAAACGATTGACACCAGCGCTGCTGAGATTTCCCGGCTGAAATTGCTGCACGGACACGCAATTCCACGGCTTGGTCTGGGAACTTGGCCGTTGTTGGAGGACGAGTGTGAAGCTGCGGTGCGTTTGGCCTTGCAAAGCGGTTACCGGCTGGTCGACACAGCGTTCCAGTACAGAAACGAAGAAGCAGTCGGCCGGGGCATCCGTACCGCAGACGTCCCCCGATCCGAATTGTTCATTTCCAGCAAGTTTAACAAGGAGTCCCACAGCATAGATGGAGTGCAGCGGGCCTACGACGAGAGCCTTCGAAAGCTTGGCCTTGACTATTTGGACATGTTCATGTGCCACTGGCCAGTTCCGGCCCTGGGCAAGTACGTGGACGCGTGGAAGGGCCTCGTGAAGTTATTGGAGGAAGGCCGTGTAAAAGCCATCGGCGTTTCCAACTTCAAACCTGCCCACCTGAAGGAAATAACGGACGCCACGGGAGTAGTACCGGACGTAAACCAAATCCAGCTCAGCCCAGACCTGGCGCGGACGGAGCCGCGCGCTGTCCATAGGTTATTGGGAATAGTCACCGAAGCGTGGAGTCCCATCGGCCGGTCCTCCGGTCTGCGGGCGGACCCACTGATCGTCCAGATCGCTCAACGCTTGGCCAAGTCTCCAGCCCAAGTCCTGCTGCGGTGGCATGTCCAACAGGACCTCGTGCCGATCCCGCAAGCGTCCGACCCCCTGTGGCTCAAGGAAAACCTGTCCGTCTTCGACTTCTCGCTCAGCGCCGACGAAATGACTGCGATCCGGCGGTTGGACAGGGGCGAGGCGGCCGCGCGGGACTCTGACTCCCCCGAAAACGGCCATTGATTCCGCGGTGCCCTTCTCTTTTGAAAGAGAGGGGTTGACGAACCTCACATTTTGCGTCACTCTCTTGTTTACAGAAAGACTCTCTGCGATGCAGAGAAACTCGGCTGAAGGCCCAATGAAGGAGACCTTTCATGACAGACCAGACCAGCGTCATTCAGGACGTGCAGCGGGGCATGATCCCTGCACACATCTACAACGACAAGGAGATCTTCGAGCTCGAAAAAGAGCGTCTCTTTGGAAGAAGCTGGCTCTTCGTTGCCCACGAGTCGGAGGTGCCAGAAGCTGGCGACTACGTGGTGCGCCGGGTGCTGGAGGACTCGTTCATCATTTCCCGCGATGAAAAGGGTGAAATCCGCGCCCTCTTTAATATGTGTCTCCACCGCGGAATGCAGGTCTGCAGGGCCGAGATGGGAAACGCCTCACACTTCCGTTGCCCTTACCACGGCTGGTCCTACCGCAACGATGGACGCATTGTTGGCCTTCCGTTCCATAAGGAGGCCTACGGTGGCGAAGAGGGCTTTAAGAAAAAAGGGCAGAGCCTGCTTCCCGCTCCGTCTTTGGGCATATACAACGGTCTCATTTTCGTAAGTCTTGACCCCAACGCGGAGTCTCTCGAGGACTTCCTGGGTGATTTCAAGTTCTACATGGACTACTACACCAAGCAAAGCGCTGACGGCATTGAACTCCGCGGCCCGCAGCGGTGGCGGGTCAAAGCGAACTGGAAGATCGGCGCCGAAAACTTCGCCGGCGATATGTACCACACACCCCAGACGCACACGTCGGTGGTTGAAATTGGCCTCTTCCGCGAGCCGAAGGCCGAGAAGCGCAAGGACGGAACAACGTACTGGGCCGGCAACGGCGGTGGAACCACCTACAAGCTCCCCGAGGGGACACTGGAGGAACGGCTCCGATATGTCGGTTACCCCGACGACATGATCGCGCGCATGAAGGAGCAGTGGAGCCAGGAACAGCTCGATGTAGTGGGCAAGGACGGATTCATGGTGTCAGCCGCATCGGTCTTCCCAAACATGAGTTTCGTCCATAACTGGCCCCGCGTAGAAGAAGACTCCGACGAAGTTCTGCCGTTCATCTCCATCCGCCAATGGCAACCCATCAGCGAAGACGAGACCGAAATCGTTTCATGGTTCGCGGTGGACAAGAATGCGTCTGAGGAATTCAAGGCGCTTTCGTACAAGGCATACCTGATGTGCTTCGGTAGCGGCGGCATGTTCGAACAGGATGACGTTGAAAACTGGGTCTCTCTGACCAGCACTGCGGGCGGTCCAATGGCGCGGCGACTGTTGCTCAACAGCCGCATGGGCATGCTGGAGAACGGGCAGAACGTGGTTGAACCTTTGACGGCCGACCAGTATTCAGGGCCAGGTTCCACCCGGATCGGGTACAGCGAATACAACCAGCGTGAACTGCTGCGGCGGTGGGCTGACCACCTTGAACGGCCGATGGAGAAAGCGGCCCAGCTCCACGTCGGCACCGATCCGATTCAGTCACCCTCCGCTGGCGGAGCGGACCCCTCACGGGCTTCGACCGGAAGTACCGCCATCCCAGCTGCCAAGATCATGTCAAAGGAGGCCTAGCCATGAGTATTGAAGCTGACCGCAACGGCAAGACCCTTTCCGAGCAATCCGTCCTGGGCGGTCACGCCCCCCGCACACAAAGAACAGGCGAATCCCTTCCGTTCGATGATGCCCTCCACCTTCAGGCGCACCGCTGGCTGGTTGATGAAGCTTATCTCCTGGACGCCCAGGACTATGACGCTTGGATGTCACGAATCGCTGAAGACGTGCACTATCTCATGCCCGTCCGGGTCACTACCGCGCTCGGGGCCGGTTACAGCACGTCCCCCGGGATGGCCCATCTCGATGAGAACAGATACTCGCTCAGCCGCCGGGTAGCGCGTTTCGCGACCGAGCATGCCTGGACAGAAGACCCTCCCTCACGATTACGGCACTACGTCACGAACGTTCGAACGTTCCGCACGGACAATCCGGACGAAATCATCGTGGATTCGGCAGTGCTGCTCTTCCGGAGCCGGGGGGATGTGCGTGAAGCCGCCACGGTGTCCGCCGGCCGGGAAGACCTTCTGCGTCGTACCGGAACAGGATGGGAACTCGCCCGCCGGACGATCATGGTGGACGAGTCGGTTATCCGGATGCAGAATCTGGCTATATTCCTATGAAAATCGGATGGGAAGGCGAGGAAGAAGACCGCCTTGCCGCCATTCGCGCGGCAGAGGAACGTGTCCGGCTGGAAGCGCACATCACCGGAAGTCCGATCGTCATTGCCAATGAGTTTTCCGAAGTGCACATCAGCAGGGTGGAGACACGCAATGGTTCCCGGTTGATGATCGCCTCCCCGCGCTCCGGCCAGTGGGTCTCTTTGTGCCCCTTGGAACTGGAAGCGCTGACCTGGCAGGCGCCGGCAACGTTCTCCGCCATGATTGGAAACCCCTTTGGTCCGCTCATCACCGAAGATGAACAGCCAGCCCAACTCAAGAAGAACAACACTTAGGCAAAGGAGCTTGATCATGCCCGTCGTAAAAGCAGACTTAGAAGCCTGCCAAGGGTACGCCAACTGCGTTGTCGGGGCG
Source organism: Arthrobacter sp. BB-1 (assembly GCF_006151685.1). Taxonomy (NCBI): domain Bacteria; kingdom Bacillati; phylum Actinomycetota; class Actinomycetes; order Micrococcales; family Micrococcaceae; genus Arthrobacter; species Arthrobacter sp. BB-1. The sequence continues at coordinate 150,871 of NZ_VDEV01000015.1, read as the reverse complement.
ACCGACTACTTTGACCTGGATGATGACGGGATCGTAGTCCTTCTCAAGACTGAAGTGCCCGAGACTGACCGAGCCCGCGTCGTCGAGGCAGCCCGCAGCTGCCCCGTTTCCGCACTGATAGTGGAGGACTAATTGGATACAGCAACTGTCATCGTCGGTTCCTCCATCGGGGGCGTGCGCACGGCACAGTCCCTACGCCTGGAGGGATATGAAGGACGCATCGTCCTAGTCGGTGAAGAAACAGAACTGCCCTACGACAAACCACCCTTGTCCAAGGCCGTCCTGGCGGGTACAGCGACCGAAGCCTCCGCCTGCTTGCTGAACCGCGACCAGGCGCAAGAACTGGGAATAGAGCTCGAGCTTGGACATGCCGCTGCCGGGATCGACGTCGCAGGAAACCTGCTCCAACTGCAGGGGGGTGAAGCTCTGCGCTTCGATAACCTGGTCATAGCCACAGGCGCCTTTGCCCGGCCCTCCCCCTGGGGACACCGGCCCGGAATCCATGTTCTTCGTACCCTCGACGACGCCCGCAGCCTTCGCGCAGATCTTGCAAAGGGCGGACAGCTGGCCGTCATCGGCGCGGGCTTCATCGGTGCAGAAGCCGCGGCGACAGCACGAGGGCTCGGTCTGGAAGTAACGGTCATTGACCCCCTCCCCGTCCCCATGAGCCGGATCTTCAATGCTGAAGTCGGCCAATGGTTCGGAGACCTTCACCGCAGCAACGGCGTGACGACGATCTTTGGTACCGGGGTCGAGGCCATCGACGGCGAACAAGGCTCCTTCACCCTGCGGCTCACCAACGGACAGAATCTGCAAGCGGCCACAGTCCTGGTCGGAATTGGCGCTGTTCCCAACGACGCCTGGCTCAGTTCTTCGGGTCTCCTCGTGGACAACGGATTGGTGCTCGACGAATACTGCCGTACGGTCGACGCCCCCCATATTTACGGAGTCGGGGACGTTGCACGGTGGCGGCACCAAAAACACGGAGCAGATATCCGGATCGAGCACTGGACGAACGCCGTCGAGCAGGCCGCCTGCGTAGCTTACAACATCACCCATCCGGAGAACCCCCGCGCCTACACCCCGGTCGAATACGTCTGGAGCGACCAACACGATTGGAAGATTCAAGTAGTAGGCCGGGTGGGTGGAAACGCTGAACACGTGATCATCGGGCATCCGGAAGTTCACGGCCGATTTGCAGCACTCTACACGATCGACGGTATCAACTTGAGCGGTGCAGCAATCGTTAACTGGCCTAAGGCCCTTTTGGCATGTCGGCGCGGCATGGGCACAGGAATAACGGTTCAAGAACTACGGGAAAAACTAGAACCGATGCTGGACCCCCAGCCACTGGCGGCATCATGATGGGACAAACTCAGCCGCCCGTGGCACACGCAGCGGAAAGGGAAGCCTTGGCATTGGCCTGCCGCGTGCTGGCGCACCGCGGCCTGGCAGACGGAATCCTTGGCCATATCAGCCTTCGAATGAGCGAGAACAGCCTGCTGGTGAGATGCAGGGGTCCCCAGGAGCGAGGACTGGCATTCACCGAGGCCAGCGACATCCGGTTGGTGGACCTCGACGGCAACCCCGCAGCTGAGGGCGAGCTGGAGGGAGGCTACGCCGTCCCGAACGAACTTCCGCTTCACACCGAACTGTTACGACAACGCAGTGACATTAACGCGGTCGTCCACGCGCACCCGCCGCGGGTTGTCGCTGCGGACCTTGCAGGGCTTGGCGTCCGTCCGATTGTCGGAGCCTTCGATATTCCCGGCACCCGCCTGGCAGCAGGCGGGGTACCCGTATACCCGCGAGGAGTACTGGTCAGGAACCGCCAGCTGGCGGCGGAAATGCTCACCGCCATGGGTGACCGTCCTGTAGTGCTGCTTCGCGGCCATGGGCTGACCAGCGCCGCCGGGAGTGTGGAGCAAGCAGTGCTCCAGGCGATCAGCGTAGACACGCTTGCAGGGTTATCACTGCAAGTAACGGCAGCCGGGGGAGGGCTCCAGGACCTTCCCGACTCGGACATGGCTGAACTTCCGGACCTTGGTGGATCGTTCAACACCCAGACGGCCTGGAGACACGAAATCGCGCGACTGAAGGCCACGGGGTGAAGCTATCCAGCACGGGAAAACAGACACCCACAGCGTTGCTGAGTACGATATCAGGCATGCAGTCTACAGATACGGACACCGAGTCCAAGTACGGTCCACCCCCGCAGTACCGTATCGAATCTGTTGACAATGCCTTGCGCCTTCTCCTGTTATTCGAGACACAGCCCAGTATCCGGTTGACAGATGCAAGTAACTATCTCGGCGTCGCATCCTCAACGGCGCACCGGCTTATGGGAATGTTGCTCTACCGAGGCTTCGTGCGGCAAAACCCGGCCACCCGCGCCTATGAACCAGGCCAGGCGCTCAGTTCGATCGCCTTCGCCATCAGACGCCAAGTGGACATCAGGACCCTGGCTCGTCCCGTACTCGAACAGCTCTTCCAAAAAACACGGGAGACAGTCCACTTCGCCAGGCTCGAGCGAACAGACACCCAATTCATCGATGCCATCGAAAGCTCAAGGGCCGTGCGAGTGGGGTCCCGGCAGGGCGTCACATTGCCGGCCAACTGCACTGCCACAGGAAAAGCAATGCTGAGCAGGCTCACCCAGGATCAGTTACGGGCCCTGTACCCGAATAAGGAACTCCCACGGTTGACCGCAAATTCAATCACGTCGCGGGTTGACCTTGAAACCGAACTCAGCGAAATCCGACGCATTGGTTACGCGACAAGCAGGGAAGAAAGCGAAGACGGCGTCACTTCGGTCGCCGTAGCGATTGCGGGGCCGAGTGGCACGCTTTACGGAATAAACGTTTCGGTGCCCGCCCACCGAATGTCCGACCAGTTGCGAGCCGAACTCGGAGAAATGCTTCGCACCTCCGCTGAAGACCTTCAAGGACTGCTGCTATAGCCTCACAGAACTCGCAGTGGCGCCTTTGGCTCCTCACTCGTTGACAGGATCGCTCTCCTTGCCCTCCGTAGCGCGAGGGGGATCTGTCTACTGGGCCCACCGAAGACCGTACAGGGTCACTACCGGATGAGTCTCGCGCAGACCCAAGCCGCCCTTGCATGAGTTGCAGGCCGTCTGCGGCACCGACCACACATGCTCTCCTTTGCGTGCAGATTGGCCGCCGTGTGCAACTAACTGATTCCCAAAGGAACTCTTGTGGACAGTGCAAGGGCGATAACCAGCTTAGTTAGAGCACACCCTAACCTGACGTTGTCTTCGGAAAATCCCTTGGATTGAGTTCCAACACTTCCGGCTGGGCACGAAGTGGCAGCGTACTTCAGGGCCAACTGAGTCGGGTTGCCGGGAGGCCGCGCTGCGAGTAACTGCTGGTGTCAAAGCATTCAGAGTGTCAGCAGGGGATCCGCTCGTGTCCGTCATGGTCCCGCACTCCCCCGGAATTTTCAATTTCCCCTCCTGCTCCTAGCCAGCACGGAGTCCCTTAAAGCAGACATAAGTGTGGACAGTGTCCACACCCCCTTTGGCAGGACAAACAGCGCACCCCAGCTCCCGTGTGGGCAGGGAGGCAGGGTTCAGGTGCGGGTCCGCACCAAAATAGGGAAGTCATGTTGTAACCCCAGCCCGGATCCATGAACAGGTGTAGGCCACCCAAGGCCCACCTAACAAAACCGGAACGAGGAGGCCGCTAGAACCCCTCAACAGCAGGCGGAGGCCCACCAGCCAGGTCTTGAACCCGCCACCCGACACACCTGAACAGGCCACCGCGGCAGCCAAGCCACAGCCCGCGACCAACTCGTCAGATGACGCGACCACAAGCTTTGTCAACACGTCAAAGCAAAATCGCCCCTGACGAGGGAATCTGTCGTGCCCGAGGTGGGACTCGAACTACATTCCCACCCGCGCAAACTCTGGGAAGTCGCGAAAACATGCGGAATCCGGAGCGGTTCGAAGGCCATCTGGCCCAGTACGAGGCGAAATCTGTGAACATTGTCCACACCCCCTTTCGTGGCGCTGGGCGACTACTACCGGGGCACCAAATGCCTGGAAATCTCGGCGGCAGCGTCCAGCAAGTCGATACTGCCCGCGGAGACACCGACGACGAGGTCGAAGCCTTCATCCGTGGTGAAGTCATGCCGGGAACCATTGATCCACAACAGCAGCACCATGAGCGTCCACGCCGTCCGTTTGTTGCCATCGATGAGTGGATGGAACCGGGCGACCGACTCCAACAAGGCTGCCGCCTTCACCGCGAGCTTCGGATAAGCTTCCGCGCCCATTACAGTGGTCGCCGGCCTGGCCAATGCTGAGGCCAGCAATCCGACGTCGCGGATATGGAAGCCGTATCGATCAACTATCTGAAGTGCATCCTCGATGTCCAGGTACGCTGTCACGCGTCTTCAAGGCGCTTCAGCAGATCAGCGTCATGACTCATAACAAAATCAAGACCTGCGCTGATTTCACGTCGGCGCGCGTGGCGCTGCAGAACCAACTCGGCTCCCTGCAACAGAAGCGCGGACTTGGACGTATGTTCCTCGGCAGCCAACTTCTCCAGCCGCCGATCGAGGTCTTCAGGAACACGAAGATTCATAGCCATACGGTCATGGTACCAAACCGGTACCCTCACCTGACTAGTGGACCGGACATGGATACCCCCACCGCGCAGTGGGGCCAGCGTGTTCAGGACGTCCATCAGTGTCCGGGCCAGCTTGTCGACCCGCACACAACTACTATGTCGCCTTCCTCGGCGTACTCGAGGGTCCTTTTATCGGCCACCGCCTTGCTACCGGAAGTCACAACCGCGAAGACATCGCGCTACTGCAGACCCGTCGCGACCAGTTCATTCAGCTGCAGCCGGAAGTACTGACGCGGGTGTAACCCAGTGGCCTCACAAAGCAACTCTGACTCTAAAAGCCCCGATGTAGCTGCCGCGAGACGATTTACTGCGAGACGCCTTTACGAGACGGGCTATTCTGCCCACTCGCCCGGCCACCGCAGGCCCCACCGAGCGCCGGGTCAGTGTCTTGAAAAGCTGTTGTTTTGCAAGACACTGGCACCTGTCTCATAACTAACGATGAGTACTCGATTTTCGCCAGAAGGTTATGAAACATAGTTACGAGAATCGCGCTTGCCATCGCGTGCCCAAGATTCCGTAGAAGACCTGTGTCTGTGCAGGCCAGACGAGTAGTCGCTCGTTGTGACGTCTCGTTTCCCAAGGGTTTTGAGACAGTGGCGCGTCGCATTTTAGACACCTCCACCAGAAAGGTTTTGCGGGCGCGTCATACGGGATCCCAAGAACTTCCCGCCGAGGGCAGCTTGGAAGAGCGCCGCAGCTGGCCACCGAACTCAAGCGCGCAGGTACATCCGAGTAAACAACAAGCTAAGGTGCAGTTGACAACACGATTGAGAGCGTTGCGCCGAAGATCTTGGGGGGGACTCAATATGGATGCTGGATCCTCGATGCGTAATCGGGCCTCTGAGCTTGCGCTTCGCGAGTTGGCACGTGTGGCCTACGCAACAATGCAAAACCCTCCACAGACCTATTGGGACCTGACCGACCCAGAGGATGAGCCACTGCTCAACGTCAGTTCAGGAGTAACTTCGGTACTCCTGAACTCGCCGCAGCATAAGGCTGCTGTCGACGCGTTGAACTCCGATAGCGATTTTGAACGGATGTGGTCAGCAGGTACTGACTTCGGAACCTTTTTCCGGTATCCAGGAGGTGGCTCTATTGTTCAACGAGAGACGTTGCCATCTAGCCTTATTATTCCGGCCCTTCGCCGAGCAAACATTGTGGCACCTTCCACTGAAGACGAGTTTTGCACATGGGTCTTAGAAAACCTTGCCGAGATGAAATGTGCAATTCGCGGTGAATCAGTGACGATTTACCTAGTTCACGGCCTGGCAGGACTAGCTGTTCCAGAAGGATTGCAAATTGCCACGCCATGGGGCGTCATTCGTGGGGTTCCAGTGGGAGCCGCCCAAGGAGCCAGACGAGGCCGAATCAACCCAACCACCGCAGTGTTGGTGGGAGAGCTCAAGACAACCGTATTAATGGGGCATGGCGATCAAAGCGAACTAATCCTGCAGGACGAGTTTCACGCCCATGAACATCAGGTTCGGCACCTGCTGCCGTTGGCATTTGCGTTGGCTTCCGAGGACGGCCGTGTGCGTGCTCCGAGTCTGACATTCTCCACCCGCATCGTGCCGTTCCTTGGGGGATGGGGTTCGAGCGGCAGCCCGTTTGGGATTCCCAAGGAGGCTATCGAGATCCGCGAGCCTGACATTGAAGGGATTGTGCACTGGGCGAATGTCCTTGACGCGAACCACAATCCCAGCCTTGATATCGCAGCTCGTCGCCTGGTCTCGGCCATTAACGAGAGATATGACCCGGACGATCGCTTGGTCGACGCGGTGATCTGCTGGGAAAGCTTGGTCGGAACGAAGCTCGAAACAGTGAATCGAGTAACTTCTTCGCTCGCCATCCTTCTCGAAGAGAACGTTGAACTTAGGTCGAAGATGATGACGTCTCTTGGGAGTACATACTCGGTGCGGAGTCATCTCGTCCATGGCCAGAAGGTAAAGGACACAGATCGGCAGAAAGCCACGGAACATGCCGTAGACGTCGCGGTGAAAGCACTACGGGCAATTTACTCCGCAGGTGAACCCTGGGTTTCTGAAGCGAGCGACGTTCGTTCAAAGCGAATAGTGCTGGGGGAATGGGATACCAGAACGTCGATTCGTTGACCTGGCGCGGGGTTCGCGCGCCGGTCTCTGTTATCGATCCTTCCGAGACAGCTGAACCCCGGTCTCACAACCTCAGCGCCTAGAATCCCAAGGGTTACGAGACGGTTTACTGGCTCCAATCGGGGGACCTTCACTAAGTGATAAATCGGGCAGGTCATACGGGCTTCCCGACACCAGCCCTCACCGAGGCGAGAATCCGAGGGGTTACGCCCTTCCATCGACCGGCTAACGGGACGACTTGCGGGCGGGCCTCTTCCGAACAGACCACCGGGAGCAGGGGCTTCTTTTCATTGTCCTGGGTGTATGAATCCATGTTTCTGCACTAGGACGAGTAGCGCGATGAATGTAGCCTTGGCCCACCTTCTGAAAGGCAAATTTAGGGGGGAATAGAGTGGGCAGGTTCTTTGAAGGACCTTGGGTGCTAGGGCTGGTGTTCCTCATCGTATGCGTCATCATTGCCGTGGCACTTGTACTTTTCGTTGTTCGATTCACTAACAAGTCCAAGCGGGTAGAGAAGTCTTCCCGGCATGAGGAAAGATTCTAAGCCTTCTGTGATGGCTAATGATTGCTGTCGATGAGAGCTGGGCCTAACCGCGTTGAACAATGGTTCCATGAGTGATCAGCCTTTCGAGTCCAAGTACTCTTCCGACGACCCCTCCTGGGAGGCTCCTGATGCCGAATTGATTGCGGTCGCCAGAGAAAACGGTGTCACTCTGCAAGCCCTCCTCCTGGCCGCGCAAGATCATGCCCGCAAGCTAGATGAAGCTCTGCGAGCCATGGGTGAGTCAGGCATACCTCCACTCGCGATTGCGGCTGAGGCAGGCTTAGGTGAAGCGCATGTTTCGGCTGTACTCGCTGGCCGGACTACCCTCGACTTCCTTATGGAGCTCTCAAAAACGGACTAGCCAACGCGACAGGGCCGAGAGCGTGAATATGTTCTGTTTCGCTCAAGGTTCGGCTCCCCGTAATCGGACCGACGCCAAATAAGCGTGCTTAGGATGACCACATGAGCATCCCCGAAGATCCCGACGACCTCTGCAGAAACTGCCAGCGGGAATGCCGAGAAGGTACGCAGAATATAAACCAGTAACTTCGGATGCCCTGGTACCCCGACCAACTAACGTATGCGGATACGAGGAGCTCCTCAGATATTTCCAAGAGCGAGGTCAAACACTGCCACGCAAAGCAGAAAGCCTCGCCACTCTTGATCAAGCCATCAATGATGGTTTGCCGGCGGAGCTTGCCCGCCCCATCGGCATGTTCTACGGAGGTCTCCTCACGCACACTGTTCCCCGCGCCCACTGGGAAGTAGTCGTGGAGGGATATCCTCTGGTTCGTATCACCAGGAAGACTGCCGTCGACGTCGTCCGGGTCGCGTTACGGCGCCTGGCTACCCCGCTTCCCACCCTCGAACAGAATTATGCCCATGTCCTCGAACTCGTCAGGCAAGAACCGTAGAAGGTTCGGCTTAACCGACTGGTGACCCTGTACTGGTTGTTCGAACAGATGCGGGGTGTGCAGAGATGGGTTTTGTTAGGAGCCGATGGGCAAAGATTCGCCGTCTGATGCACAATGCATCGAAGACGGCGTGGGTCATTGCCGTGGCAATCCTTTTGTTCGGCGGGTACTGGCTGATCCGGAGCCTTAAGCTTGACGTCGATTCGGTGGCAGCAGTCGCTAGTGCACTGGCGGCCTTTGCCGCCTTCGGAGCGGCGCTCGAAAGTCGACGTACCGCAAAGGATTCGACTCGAGCCCTTGCCTTCGCGACCAAGCCTCAGCCGGTGATCGCGATGACCATCACCGCCGACAACGAGACTGGGTATTCAGCGGTGAAGGTCAGCGTTGAGAATCTGGCGGTCCACCCTCTACGCAGCGGGACACTCTCTTGGTTGCTCCGTGACGGCACGACAGGGGCGCTTCCCGTTGGTGAAGTTCGCGGTCGAACGTCTCCATCTGTGGGTATGTTCCACACTCCGGAAGGGATTGCGAGTTTCTCCCTCGCTGATCCTTTTGACGATTCCCTAGAGGGAGTCGACACGGTGACGTTGGATTATTTTGGCGAGGGTCCGCTCACGGGGTGGAGGCAAACGATCAGTGAAGAGTGGAAGCAAAACGACCAGTTGCGTTGGCGGCAGACAGGAACTGTCCCCCAGACCAGCCGCGTTCGAAGAGATCGAGCCGAAGTCGAGCTATAAGGCGGGCACAATCGAAGGTCCCGGCCGGTTTTCGAAAGAGTCCAAGAGCAAGACTGTGACTGATCGACGGCGTAGGCTCCCACTATGAAGCCTCGGGGAGTACTTCTGCTTGCAGTAACCGCGGGTGCCGCCGTGGCGGGATGTGCCCTCGTGGTCGGCAGCATGGCAGGCGCAGACCGAGCATGTCCAGCAATGGGCTGGGCGTTCGTGGGTGATGTAGAACTATCCTTCTCCACCCCGCCGGAATCGGTGTCAGCTTGTTTTGGCGAGGGCTGCACTCCTGAGCAGGTGACGAAAAGCGCGGACGGTAAATGGCTAGTGCCGCAATCCCCGCCCTACCTGACTCCGCCGGTCAGCGTTACCTCGATATATGTGGACGCCAGCACTACCTCCGGAAATCGCCTAACGAGTGCCCTGCCAATAGAAACGGAATCCACCGGCGAATACCCCTTCGGACGCGAGTGTGGTGGGCCTTTCAGATTCAAGCCAGTACAAGTGGTCCTCAGCTAACACTCATTGTCCGAAGAGGGTTCCCATCCAAACGCAGTGTCTCGAAACCTTGCTGCCTCGAAACTCTAGAGATTCGAGGTCCTGGGTTACGAGTCACGTTTGACTCGGGCTGCACGCAGCGTCGGGGGATCCCCCAGTGGACGTGAGTGAAGAAGGGCATCGTTCGCGGGTAGGCTTCGGGAAGCCTGAGTAATCACGAACATGGGGGAATCAATGCTTGGCCGGAGCCGATTCGGATGGAAATGCGGGACGTGCGGACAGCGGCATCAGGGGCTTGCGAGGGTTTTCGGGGCTCAAGCGCCGGATGTTTGGGTTCATGCGACCGCAACCGAACGCGAGGCCGGCGAACTAACCGACGATATGTGCGTGCTTGAAGTCGGAGGGGAACGGCATTACTTCCTTAGGGGGCACATTGAAATCCCTCTGATTGACGCCCCCGGTGAGGTCTTTAGTTGGTCTGCCTGGGTCTCCCTCAGCCACGAAAGTATGCAAAAGATTGCGGACGGCTGGGATGACCCAGCACGAGCCTCGATGCCCCCGGTGTTCGGTTGGCTCTGCAACGAGCTTCCCTATGACATGTCGACGACCTCACTTGCCACGCACGTACATAACAGGGAGCCAGGAGTGGTTCCCTACATAGACCTTGACCCGTCTATGAACCACCCTTTGGTTAGAGAACAATCGACGGGAATCTCGCTGCATCGGCTTGCCGAAATCAATAGAGCGGTAATGGGCTAGGTATCTCACCAGTACAGCTCCGGTGAGGGATGCCCTAACGGAGCCGGATCACAAACGGATCAAAGTCCTCTATTTCGCTGTGCCCACGAGGGCCAGCGAAGGATTGGGCCTCGCTTGATCAGCGATGGTAAGTCCCTGTCCAAGTCCCAGGATTTAAGGCCGATCTCTTCCCAGATTTCGAAGAGTTCGTCGGATCGATTGCCGTGCCTATACCTGGCTTCCTCGGGAAAGACCGGTAAGGCGTCGAGGAACACAACGTGCCGGCCACCCGCTAGCTGGAGTTCCGGAATCAGGTCATCGGGACGTTCGGTCAGCACCCATCCCGTAAATTGCCGTCCCTTTATCACTTTCCAATTGCCCGCGACAAAGACGCCGTGTTGAGGCACTGTGTTGCTTTTGAGGACGCTCAAAATCATGTTAGCGAACCCCTCTTTTACCGCGTCCGAACCAGTATTCACTCCCAGGAAGAGCTCAACGGCGTGCTTCCCTGCTCCCGGGCCATGACGGGTGGCGCCAGCCGACGCATAGAGGTGGACGCCCATCCGGCTCGCACCTTTGGGCCACTCGAAGACGCCCACCGACTCCCCAGAACGGGTACGCATCTCGTGGTGCTCCGGTTCGGAGCCGACCACGGCAACGTAGTGCTCGCGCAGCTCCTCAACCACCGACATGGTCCCCATGAGTCCCATCTAACCATCCCCTTAGGGATACCGACCCCGCCCACAAGTCCAGCTGGAGTGTCTCGAAACCTCTGTGCCTCAAAACGCTAGCGTTTCGAGACAACCGGGCAGCAGCGAAGCTGGCCTGACTGCCTCTTACACCTGCAGAGGGGGCCTCCGAAGGTGAAGATGTTGGGGCGCTGAAGTGCCGCCATTCATGGCAGTAAATCACTCCATCGCAGCCAGATTGAGCAGGCACATGATCAAAAGGTTTTATGTCCCGACCTGACATCAGGACTCACGCCCGCACTGCCGCCAACAAAGGAGATGTAAGTGTGGACACTGTCCACACCCTCTTTGGCAGGACAAAGTGCGGGGCGGGACTCTCGCGGGCAAGCCTAAGGCCGCCTTCCAGAGGGCGTCCTGTAGCGACATCGCCGGAGTCATGTTGTCCCCGCTCCCCCGGACCATGAATAGGTGTAAGCCACTACCGGCCTACTCGACAGAACCGGAACGAGGAACTGCATAACCCCACCCACAGCAGGCGGAAGGCCCCCAGCCAGGGACTTGAACCCGCCACGCCACACACCTGAATAGCTCCGCGGCGGCCAGGCCACAGCCCGCGAACCAGCCGTCAGAGCGACGCGACCACAAGCTTTGTCAACACGTCAAAGCAAAATCGCCTCTGACGAGGGAATATGCTGTGCCCGAGGTGGGACTCGAACTACATTCCAGTCCTTGCGAACGCTGGGAACCCGCGAAATCATACGGAATCCGGGCCAGTCCGGAGGCTGTTTGGCACAGTCCGAGACAAAAAGTGTGGACATTGTCCACACCCCTTTCGGGAGGGCTGGAAGACTACCGGAGCACCAGGTGCCAGCGAAACCGGGGCAGTCACCTCCTTAACTGAGTCTCGATCCCACGAGTCGTTGAAGTATCCACCCCGGTCACCCCTGCTGTACCGGAAAATCGAAGACGAGAACGCCGTTTGACTTCAGGTGTGGGCCCACGAACTGCTTGAATTCGTGGTGCGCGGGGTCGTAGAAGTCAGGATCCATGACCAGCGGCTCGCCCAGGTAGTAGTTTCTGTCTCCTTCGGAGCTGAAGGTGACGATGAAGCCGTGCTCGAGGTCGCGGTGAAGGCCTTCCGGGCTGTTCTGGGGACCGGACTCGATGCTGAGGATGTACTCCTTCCCTTGTCTGGTGGATGTCCGCAGGGCATGAAACCGGTCTTCGACCTCCTGACGCTGGGCCGGGGTTGTCGCCTCCCGGTACTGGAAGAGCAGAATGTGCTTGATCAGCCCCGGTCGGTAATCCGAGGCAGTGATAACGGCCTCGTTCAACGGCTCTTGGGCCGGTGCTTCAGTTAATTGCTCCGCCACCTCCGACAGGCGCCCGGCCTCGGGCGGGTCCTGCGCGGTCCCCTCGCCCTGCGTCCGCATACTCCGGTCCTTCCCGTCCGGCTATGCCGCGTGCTGCACGGCGAACTCGTGTCGGCCGGAGCCGACCTCCTTCGGCTCCTGGCCCGGAAGCTCAATCCGGGCCGTCGTCCCGGTGGGAACCTCGACGACGACGGTTAGTCCCCCGCCGTCTGCGTTCCGCCACTCCACCGACGCCATCCCGTATGGGGTCTCGTGACGTGCCGAGGCCCAGGTGAGGCCACCGCCGGGCTCCGGGCGGACAAGGATCTTCCGGTAGCCGGGCTCAAGTGGGGCCAAGCCCGCAACAACACGATGCATCCAGTCGGCCACGGCGCCGAGGGCGTAGTGGTTGAAGGAGGTCATCTCGCCCGGGTTGACGGTGCCGTCCGGCAGCATCGAGTCCCAGCGCTCCCAGATGGTCGTGCCGCCCTGCTCCACCGCGTAGAGCCAGGAGGGGCATTCCTTCTCGAGCAGCAGGGCGTAGGCGGCGTCCACCTCGCCAGCCAGGGTGAGCGCGTCCGAGACGACGGGCGTACCGGCGAAGCCGGTGCCGATCCTGTTCCCGTTCTCCCGCACCAGCTCGGCGAGCCGGTCCCCGCCCTTCCGCTGGGTCTCGTCGTCGGGGAACAGCCCGAAGACGATGGCCAGTGCATAGGCGGTCTGGGCATCGCTTTCCATGGTCCCGTCGGCTTTGATGTACTCGCGGGCGAAGGCATCGGCGACGGTCCGGGAGAGCTCGAGATAATGCAGTTCTTCATCGGACTTACCCAGCACGGCGGCGGCCTTCGCCAGGTGCCGGGCGGACCAGGCGAAGTAGGCAGTAGCCACCAGGTGCGGGTCGGTCATCGCTTGGGTCGGGTCCTCCGGCGGGGCCGTCGGGTCCAGCCAGTCGCCGAGCTGGTAGCTGCCGTTCCAGAGGCGGCTCTCGCCGGCGAGCCGGTCGAGAAGGTCCACCCAGGCCTTGGCGCTCTCATACTGGTCGGCCAGGATCTTTGGGTCGTTGAACCGCTCGTGCAAGGTCCACGGCGTGAGCACCGCGACGTCGCCCCAGACCGCGCCGGGGCGGATAGGAGTCCAGTGGCTGCCGCCCGGGATCACCGGCACGTACCAAGGCACCGTGCCGTCCGGCAGCTGCTCGGCGGCGACGTCCTTCAGCCAGGAGGAGAGCATGCCGGAGCAGTCATAGAGGAAGCTCGCGGTGGGCGCGAAGACTTGGATGTCCCCGGTCCACCCGAGGCGCTCGTCGCGCTGCGGACAGTCCGTGGGGATGTCCACGAAGTTGCCCTTCATGCTCCACAGCACGTTGTCGTGGAGACGGTTCAGGTCCGGGTTGGAGCACTCGAACCAGCCAGTGCGCTCCATGTCCGTGTGGTACACGCGGGCCACAACATTCTGGGCGACGTCGCCGCCGGTCCAGCCGTCGATCTCGGCGTAGCGGAAGCCGTGGACCGTGAAGCGCGGCTCCCAGGTTTCCTCCCCTCCCCCGGCGAGGGTGTAGACGTCCGTCGCATCTGCCCCGCGCAGTGGTCGGGTGTAGAGTTCGCCTTCCTGCAGCACCTCGGCGTGGCGGAGGGTAACCGAGGAGCCGGCCTCGCCCTGCACGGTGATCCGGAGCCGGCCGACGAGATTCTGTCCGAAGTCGATCAGCGTCTTTCCGGAGGGCGAGATCCAGACGCTGACCGGGCGGACCTCACCGGTGCAGCGCACCGGCGGCCCTTCCGGCGCCACCAGGGTTGCGGGGTCGCGCTCGACGGCTACGACGGACTGCCAGCCGCCGTCGTAGAACCCAGCGCTGCTCCAGCCCGCAGGGAACTCCCGCGCGTCGTATTTCTCGCCCTTGTACAGGCTCGCCTCGAGGATCGGGCCGAAGGACGCCTTCCAGCTCTCGTCGGTTCCGACGACGGTGGTGGAGCCGTCGTCGTGCGTGATGTGCAGCTGGGCCAGCAGGGCGGCCTGGTCCCCGTAAAGGTTGGGGTAGCCGCCGTGGAAGCCGATGCGGCCGCGGTACCAGCCGTCGGCGAGCCATGCGCCGATTGCGTTTTCGCCGTTCGCGAGGTGCTCGGTGACGTCGTAGGTGTAGTAGCGCAGCCGCTTGTTGTAGACGGTCCAGCCCGGGGAGAGGGTGTCGTCGCCGACCCGTTGGCCGTTGATCTCCACCTCGTAGAGGCCGTGGGCGGTGACGTACAGGCGGGCGGTGGCCACTGGACGGGAGAGGGAGAAGCCCTTGCGCAGCAGCGGAGGCCGGCGCTCCGCCTCGGGGTCCTCGTCCCAGGTGGGTGCGACGGCGGCGGCGGTCCAGTCGGAGGGGTCCAGCAGCCCGGTCTCGACGGCCGAGGCGGGGCTCCACTCGCTCGGCCCCTCGGAGCCGGTGCCCCAGACGCGGACGCTGACCTCGGCGCGCTGGCCGGAGCCGAGCGGAGCGGCCGGCCACGGCACCAGCACTGACTCCTCAGAGTCAATTCGCTCGCTGGTCTGGGTGCCCGCGGCCGTGGTCACGGTGATCTGGTAGGCCGTCTGGGTCCAGCCCGGCTCGGCGCTGGTCTTCCAGGAGACGCGAGGGGTGGCGGTGCCGACGCCGAGGGGCTGCGGCAGGTGTTCGAAGGTTGCCGGATGAACGGTGGCAGGCATGGCTGAAGCTCCTAGGTAGGTAGGGGCCGCGTCAGCGCGGCAGGATAGAGCAGAGACAGGACGAGGAACGTGCGGTCAGGAGGTGAGGACGTCCTCGATGAGGGCCTCGGCCTCGGCGCGCCGGGCCTCGGGGACATCCAGGACGTCGAGCAGTCGGGACGCGTGCTCTTCCTTGTGCGGAACGAGCTTCTCCTTTAGGTGCCACTGGTCCTTGACGAGCTTGCGCTCCTTGAGGATTGCAGCGATGGGCTTGAACAGGGTGTCCTCGCGCATCAGCTCGGCGAGGGTCAGCTCCTCGGCGTGGTTGCGGATGGCCGGCGGCTCAAAGGGCACACTCCAGCTGTGGCGCCCGTGGCGGACGACGGTGGCCTCGTCGGCCCCGGGGAGCCAGACCTGGGCCTCAACGCCCACCGGGATCTCGGCGTGGAGGGAGAACGTCCCGCCCTGCTCGGTCCAGGAGACGCTGATCTTTCCGTAGGGCGAGAGGTGCGTTGCGGACGCCGAGCTGAGGTTGCCGCCTGGCAGGGGCTGGATGCGCACCCGCCGGTAGCCGGGGGCGGCGGGTGCCAGGCCGGCGATGGTGCGGTGCATCCAGTCGGCGACGGCGCCGAGCGCGTAGTGGTTGAACGAGGTCATCTGCCCGGGGTTGATGGTGCCGTCGGGCAGCATGCTGTCCCAGCGCTCCCAGATCGTCGTGGCGCCCATGGTTACGGGGTAGAGCCAGGAGGGGTTACCCTTCTCCAGCAGCATCCGGTAGGCCAGCTGCGGGAAGCCTGCGACGGTTAGAGCGTCCAGGATCAGTGGCGTGCCGACGAAGCCGGTGCTCACCCTGAAGCCGGCGGTGCGGACCAGGTCGGCCAGGCGCTTCCCGGCGTGCCGACTCTGCTGCTCCCGGTCCAGCAGGTCCCAGACGAGGGCGAGGGCGTAGACCGTCTGGCAGTCGCTGAGCACGCGCCCGGCGCCCGTGACGTACTCGTGCCGGAACGCCTGTAGGCTCGCATCCGCCAAGTCCTGATAGTGCTTGGCGTCGCTGTCGTAGCGCAGCAGCGCGGCGGTCTTGGAGAGCACCTGGGCCGAGCGGACCAGGTAGGCCGTGGCGACGACGTCCGGGTCAGCCTGAGCCGCTGCCGGATCGTCCGGTGGAGCGGTGGGGTCGAGCCAGTCGCCGAACTGGAAGCCGCCCTCCCAGAGGTGGTTCTCACCGGCGAGCTCCACGATCCGGTCTACCCACGCCTTCGCCGAGGGGTACTGCTGGCGCAGCACCTCGACGTCTCCGAAGCGCTCGTGGAGCACCCAGGGGACGAGGGTCGCCGCGTCGCCCCATGCCGTCGTGGCCGGTAGATCGGGACTGCGCATGATGTCGGGGATGACAAAAGGGACGGTGCCGTCCGCGTACTGGTCGACGGCGAGGTCCTTCAGCCAGGAGGAGAGGAAGCCGCTGGTGTCGAACAGGAAGCTCGCGGTGGGCGAGAAGACCTGGATGTCCCCGGTCCAGCCTAAGCGCTCATCGCGCTGGGGGCAGTCGGTGGGGACGTCGAGGAAGTTACCGCGCATGCCCCAAATGACGTTCTCGTGCAGTTGGTTCAGGTTCGGGTTGGAGCATTCGAACCAGCCGGTCCGCTTGAGGTCCGAGCCGATGACGACCGCCGTGACGTCGTCAGGGGAAAGGTCGTTCAGTCCGTCGACTTGCGCGTAGCGGAAGCCGTGGAAGGTGAACTGAGGCTCCATGATCTCTTCGGGGGTCCCCGCGAGGAGGTAGCTGTCGGTGGCCTTGGCGTGGCGTAATGGTCTCAGGCCCAGCTCGCCGTGCTCGAGGACCTCGGCGTGCCTGACCGTCACCTCGTGGCCGGGCGCCTGGCCGCGGACGGTGAGGCGGACCCAGCCCACGAGGTTCTGGCCGAAGTCCACCAGGAGCTTCCCGGACGGAGAGCGGAAGACGTTCGTCGCCGGCTGCTCGCCGGTGACCCTCACCGGCGGCCCGTCCGGGGCGACGAGGACGGAAAGGTCGTCGTCGAGCACGTCCACCGGCTCGCAGTCCCTGCCGTCGTTGCCTGGGGCGTCGTTGCCGATCCGCAGGTCGGTGCGCTGGCCGTTGTAGATGTCGTCGCTCAGGATGTTGCTCTCCGCGACCTGCCACGAGGCATCGGTGCCGATCACCTCGGTGCTGCCGTCCTCGTAGCGCAACTCCAGCTGGGCGAGCAGGGCCAGGCGGCTGCCGTAGCTGTCCCGCTTCATGTCCCACATCAGGTTCCCGCGGTACCAGCCATTGCCCAGCACGGCCTGCAGGGCGTTGCCGCCCTCGCGGAGCAGCTGCGTGACGTCGTGCGTCTGGTAGCGAAGCCGATGGTGGTAGCTGGTCCAGCCGGGCGCGAGGACCTCGTCGCCGACCCGCTGCCCGTTGATCGAGAACATGTAGCTGCCCTTGGCCGTGACGTAGAGCCGTGCTGAGGCCAGGTCGGGGCCGACCTGCGCCTGGCTGAAGAGCAGTGGAGCGGGGGCGTCGAGCCCGCCGAAGGTTCGGGGCGTGATGAAGCGGGCGGTCCAGTCGGAGGGGTCGAGCAGGCCGATCTCGACGGCGGCGGGTTCGCTGAACTCGGTCCAGCTGCCGGCCGAGGAGAGCCGGACCCGGACGCTGGCCCTGGCGCGGGATTGCAGGGCCTCGAAGGGCCACGGGACCAGCACCTGCTCGGCGGAGTCCACCCGCTGGGTGTGCACCTCCCCGCGGTCGTCGGTGAGCTCGACCTCATAAGTCTCCTGGGCCCACTCCGGGTCCTCGCTCAGGATGGACCAGGATAGGCGGGGGGCCGCCGCCCCCAGGCCGGGGACCCCGGCGTCGTGCTCGACGCGGACAGCACCGTCAACGCGTGCTTCAGGCATGCGGTTCTCTCGTTTCTCGCTCGGTCTGGTTTAAGGCTCGGTTAGGTTCGATGAGTTGCTCAGGTTCTCGGGTCAGCCCTTGACCGCGCCAGCCGTCATGCCGGCGACGATCTGGCGGTTGAAGAAGAGGTACATGATGAAGGGCGGGACGGTGATAAGCAGGATGTTCATGAAGAGCAGGTTGTAGGCGGTGGTGAACTGGCTCTGGAAGTTGAACAGGGTCAGCTGGACGGTGGCGTTGGCGTCGCCGGGGAGGAAGTACAGCGGGTTCTGGAAGTCGTTGAACACGTGCACGGCCTGGACCACGATCACGGTGACGATGACCGAGCGCAGCAGCGGGAAGATCACCCGGAAGAACAGCCGCACCGGCCCGCACCCGTCGATGACGGCCGCCTCGTCCAGCTCCCTGGGGATGGTGGAGATGAAGGCGCGGAACAGCAGGATGCAGAAGGAGAGGCTGAAGGCGACCTCGATCAGGATCAGGCCCGGGAGGGTCTTGAACAGGCCCATGGCCTGCAGGACCCAGATCGTGGGGACCACGGCCGGTGGGATGATCAAACCGGAGAGGATGAGGAAATTGATCATTGGGTTCCAGCGGCTGCGCCGTCGCTGGAGGACCCAGGCGACCATGGCGGAGAGGATGACCATGATGGCCACGCTCGCCACAGTCAGCACGGTGGAGTTGATGAAGGCGGTGACCAGCATGAAGTTCCGGGCAGAAAGGACCTGCTGAAAATTCTCCACGAAGGCGATCTCGGTGGGCCAGGAGAACTCCAGGCGGTTGGCCTCGCGGCGGTCCTTCATGGCGGTGAGGACCATGAAGACCAACGGGACGATGAATACGACGACGGTGAGGGTTATGGCGAGGATGCCCAGCCCGTAGCGTTTGAGGGAGGCGGTCACTGTTCGACCTCCTTGCGGTTCAGGAACACGGACAGCGGCACGACGATCGCGGTGACGATGAGAAAGAGCACGACGTTGCCGGCGGTGGAGAGGCCGTAGAACCCGGCCTGGTACTGCTTGTAGATCACCGAGGCGATGACGTCGGAAGTGAAGCCGGGCCCACCGCGGGTCATGGCCCAGATCAGATCGAAGGAGCGCAGGCCGCCGATAAGGGAGAGGATGATTACCGTCGCGGTGGCCGGGCGGGCCAGCGGCAGGGTGATGTTCCAGAAGCTCTTGAAGGAGCTGGCGCCGTCCACCTTGGCCGCCTCAAAGTACTCAGACGGGATGGAGACGATGCCGGCGATGTAGATCACGGTGGCCAGGCCCACGCCCTTCCACACGTCCACGAACGCCACCGACAGCAAGGCCAGGCTCGGGTCGGTCAGCCATCTGGGGCCGTCGACGCCGAAGACGGCCAGGGCCTCATTGATCAGGCCCCGGCTCGGGTCCATTAGGACGGTGAAGACGATGCCGACGCCGATGCTGCTGAGGAGCACGGGGAAGAATATCACCGAGCGCAGGTAGCCGCGGGCGATGATCTGGGAGGTCAGCAGCACGCCGAGGAGCATGCCGAGGACGACCTTGAGACCAGAGGTCACGACGCCGTAGATGAAGGTGTTGGTCAGGCCCTTGACCAGGGCCGGCTCCTGGAAGAACTGGACGAAGTTGTCCAGGCCGATCCAGGTGGCCTCGGTCAGATTCCAGCGGGTAAAGCTGTAGTAGAACGAGGCGAAGGTCGGGATGAGGAAGAGGACGGTGTAGATGATCGCGGCCGGCAGGTAGAACCAGTACGGGTACGGGGACTTGCCCTTGCCGCGCTTAGGAGCGACCGTGTTTCGCGAGCGGGCGGCCGGCGGTGCGGTCGCTGCGGTGTTGACTGTCATGAGTGTCTCCAAGGGGAGCCGTCCGGGCCGGGTGCCCGGCCCGGACGGCCTAGTCCTGTGTTTCGGGTCAGCCCCAGCCGGGGAGGTTCAGCTGCTTGGCCTGCTTCTCGACGTCCTGGTCATACAGGGCGGCGGCGTCCTGGGCGGAGCGGATGCCCGAGCCGACCTCGACCGTGATCTGCTCCAGCGCCGGGCCCTTCACCGGGGAGAGGAACTCCAGAGCGGGATTGTTCTTCGTCTCGTCCTGGAAGAACGGCAGCATGTCCTTCACCGCGTTCGGCACGTCGTCAGGCAGCTCGCAACCCTCCACCAGGAAGGGGCCGTTGGCGCCCACGGCCCCGATCTGGGCTTTGCAGCCATCCTGGCTCGCCACGAAGGCCTGGAACTTCTTGGCCTCGTCCGGAGCGTCCGTGTTCTTGGCAATGTAGGTGCCGCCCGGAAGCCAAATGGTGAGCGGGTTCTTCGAGGCGTCATCGCCCGGGAGCGGGAAGAGTCCGATGTCGTTCAGCTGCTCGGGGAAACTAACCTTGATCTCGTTCAGCGCGAACGTCAGGATAGGATACTGCACACCCTCGCCGCTGGTCAGCTTCTCCAGGCCCTGCGCATAGGTTGCAGAGGCGAAGTCCTCGTTGAAGAGACCTGCTTTGAAGGCCTCCTCCTGATGCTGGAAGCCCTTGATAGCGACCTCGCTGGTGGCGTACTTGGCTTTATTCGCTGTGTAGCTCTCGGCGAAGCTTGGATCCGCGGCGGCGACGTTAGCGAAGTCGCCGAGCACGAACAGCTGGGAGGTCCAGGTGGTCTGGTACGTCTGGATGATGGCATCCTTGCCCGCCTCCTTGATCTTCCGGCTGTTTTCAATGAACTGGTCCCAGGTCTTGGGGACGGACAGGCCCAGGTCGTCGTAGACCCTTTTGTTGTAGAGCACAGCGCCCGCCATGCCAGCGCCGAACGGCACTCCGTAGACGTCGCTTCCGACGGTCACGACGGGTTTGAACGACGCGGAAACGTTCTGCATGTAGGGCTCGTTCGTCACCGGCAGAACGTTCTGCTGCGGGTTGATCTGTTGGAAAAGCGAACCGGAGTTGTAATTGAAAACGTCGGCCATCTCCCCGGTTGCGAGCCGCGTCTTGACGATGTTGTCGCCGTCGCCGCCACCCGGGCGGGTCTCGAGCTCGACATTGACGTCCGGGTTCGCTTTCTCGAACGCCTTGATCACGCTCTCCGCAGCCGAAACGCTGTTCTCGGTGTGGTCGACCAGCCATGTGATGGTCTTGGCCTCCCCCCCGCCGCCGGTCCCCGCGCCGCCGCCTCCGGTGCAGCCCGTCAGCGCGAGCGCGAAGACGGTGAGGCCTCCGGCCATTGCAGCCCAGCGGCGTTTGGTCGATACGACCATCTTTACCTCCTCGTAAAGCCGGGAAATCCCGGTGAAACGTTTCATTTCGACAACCTGCAGCCCTATGAGGGAATTGTTGCAGTGGTTGGTGACATGTAGACCGTTCTACAGGCACAACTGTAAGGCACCTCGCACCGCCTTGCCAAGGGGCTAGGATGAAAAAAGGGTCCCTCGTGGGCTCTGCGTTGTCGAAGGCGACGGAACGAGCCTTCCGTGAGAGAAAGTGTGCGTGGGGTGCAAGAGCAGCTGAAGCGCGCTACGATTCGCGACGTTGCGCGCCATGCGGGCGTCTCGACGGCTGCTGTCTCAAAGGTCCTCCGGGACGCTTATGGAGTGAGCCCAGGAATGAAGGCGCGCGTCGAAGAATCCATCGCCGCTCTGAACTATCGGCCCCTGGCCCTCGCCCGGGGAATGCGCGGCAGCAGTTACACGCTCGGCGTCTTCCTCGTCGACCTCTCGAACACCTTCTTCTCGGTCCTTGTCGAGGGTGTCCGCGATGTTGCGGAGGATCTGGGCTACCAGGTGCTCATCGGCCAGGGCCGGCGAGGCCTTGACTCGCAACGCCAGCTGATCGACGCCATGGTGGACCGGAGGATGGACGGGCTCCTGCTGATCGCCCCTTTCGGGGCGGTTGAGGAGCTGGAGCGGTTGGGGCGGACCCTTCCCGTCGTCGTCCTTGGCCGCCACGGCCCCGCAGACAACTTCGACACCGTCGCCAGCGACGACATCGCCGGCAGCAGCCTCATTGTGGACCACCTTGTTGCCCTCGGCCACGAGCGGATTGCCTTCCTGGACCACGACCATCCCGACAACGAGCCCAGCATGCCCCAGATAGTACGCAGGCGAGGCTACGACCAGGCGATGATCCGGCACGGCCTGGAAAGGCGGATTGACCACCTGCCGGGACGGTGGGGCACCGACGGCGGTATACAGGCTGGCCGTCGGCTGGTTAATCGATCGCAGCGCCCTACTGCCCTCCACGGTGGCGCGGATGTAGCAGCGCTCGGTGCCTACACCGCCCTGCTCGAATCGGGGATCCGGGTTCCCGAGGACATCTCCATCGTCGGCTACGACAACGTTCCAGCCACGGCGCTGCCGCCCATCGGCCTGACCACCGTGGACCAGTCCGGGGTGGAGATGGGGCGCCAGGCCGCAGAGCTTTTGCTCTCACGCATCGAGGGCCGCACTGAGTCCCGGCACGTCCTGATCCCGCCGCGCCTGGTTGTTCGAAAGACGACAGCAGCCCCGGCTGGCGCTTAAAAGCGGCCCCGGGCTTCTTTGGCCGATTAGATTGAGTGTCCAGCGTGTGGATGAGCGCGTGCTGCGGGCTGTCAAGCACGAAGTGGGCCGCTGGAGCGACGTCTTAGGCGGCGGGCATCTCCGAGGGCTGCGCCCAGTCGGGAACCTGTGGCCGCACCGACAAGAAGTGCGTGTCCATGTCGCCTGGCCACAGGTGGCACGCCTTGATGCCGTTTGTGCCTTCCTGCTGGTTCAAGGACACGACCATGGGCCATGTCCGCGGCGACGAGCGGCACCTCGCCGGCGCGTTCCAGGACAACGGCAACAGAGCCCTGTGCCGGTGCAATACCCGACCACGACTTCGACCGGACCGGACGCGGGCATGATGCCTGCGGACCTGTACGCCCGGGTCATCAGGGTGGAGTACCCGGAACGGGAGACGAGACCCGCGGCTGGGGCTGCCCTTAGTCGGTTCCCGAGCATGACCTGCAGCCCCGTACTTCACGTGCTGCAACCGCAACTACGAATCCAACAGCCTGAACCTTGCATGTGAATGCATGGCGTCCAGGATGCAGGTAGCAGAAGGTGCGCTTCTTAAGGGTTCAATTCTTTGAGGCGTTTGAGGTGGCGTTCACCGGTTCATAGGGGCGCAGGCTGGTCCCGGCCGCCACGATTCCACGCAGTTGCGGCAGACCGCCGGGAGCTGCCCCGGCAGCGCGAGCCTGGACGAGTATGTTGCCTAAGGCGGTGGCCTCGATCGGGCCGGCGATGACGGGACGGCCAGTTGCGTTGGCGGTGAGCTGGCAGAGCAACCGGTTCTGGGATCCGCCGCCCACCACATGGACCACGTCGACGGCACGTTCTGCCAGCCGTTCCGCGTCCCGGATGGTACGGGCGTACCCGGCAGCGAGGCTGTCCATGATGCAGCGCGTGGTGGCCGCCGGGTTGTCCGGCAGGATGTCGCCGGTGCGCCGGACGGCTGCCCGGATGCGGTCGGGCATGTTGTCCGGGGCGATGAAGTAGGGGTCGTCCGGGTTGATCTGCGGCCCTCCCGTCGGCAGCTCGGCGGCCGCCTCCAGCAGGGCCGCGAGCTCGGGCCGGTAGCCCTCCTGCGCCCACGTCCGTTGGCATTCGCTGAGCAGCCAGAGCCCGCCCATGTTGCGCAGATAGCGGATGGTGCCGTCCACACCGCGCTCGTTGGTGAAGTTTGCCTCGCGGCTGGCTTCGGTGAGCACGGGGTGCTTCAGCTCCAGCCCCACCAGGGACCAGGTGCCGGAGGAGATGTAGGCGAAGTTCTCCTCGCCGTCGTCTGCTGTTGCGGGGACGGCGGCGACGGCGGACGCGGTGTCATGTGAACCGACGGCCACCACCTTGGTGTCCTGGGGCAGTCCTACCTCCGCGGCGATCTCCGGCAGCAGGGTGCCCACCGTTTCGCCTGGCTGGACCAATGGCGGGAACAGGTCCTTGCGCAGGCCGAGGGCAGTGAAGAACTCGGTGGCCCACTCCCCCGCCGCTGCGTCGAACAGGCCGGTGGTGGAGGCGTTGGTGGCTTCCGTGCGCCGCTGTCCGGTGAGCCGGAATGCGATCAGGTCCGGGATTAGGAGTGCCTGCACCCCCGAGAGGTCCGGT
The DNA here is from genome assembly GCF_006151685.1 of Arthrobacter sp. BB-1. Lineage (NCBI taxonomy): Bacteria > Bacillati > Actinomycetota > Actinomycetes > Micrococcales > Micrococcaceae > Arthrobacter > Arthrobacter sp. BB-1. The sequence continues at coordinate 126,993 of NZ_VDEV01000015.1, read as the reverse complement.
TCGCTGGCCAGCTGGTAGATGGTGTTGAACTGCAGGAACTGCAGGCCAGTGGTGCCGTAGAGGCGTGCGGGGTCCAGTTTGCGGTGGACCGGTTCGACGGCGGCGCGGCTGCGGTCGTCGCGGTAGCTGAACGGCTGGGCCGCCAGCTCACCGGCGGCGTTGACCAGGCCGTAGTCCACGGCCCAGGTGTCGATGCCGATGCTGGCAATGGTTTCGCCCTGCACGGCAACCACCGTCGCGGCCGCCGTGATGCCTCTCTGCACTTCGGCGAAGAGGCCCTCGAAGTCCCAGCGGAGGCCGCCGTCGATCTCCACCACCCCGTTGGGGAAGCGGTGGACCACCTCGAGCTGTACACCGCCACCGGAAACGCGGCCGAGGATGACGCGCCCGGAGGAGGCGCCGATGTCGACGGCGGCGAACACGCCCTGGGCGGGCACGCCGCCGTCGACACCCGCCCGCGGGGTGCTCACCGGAGGAAGGCTGCGGCCACGCCGGCGTCCACGGGGATGTGGAGTCCGGTGGTGTGGGACAGTTCGTTGCTGGTGAGGACGGCCGCGGCGTTGGCCACGTGCTCGGGCAGGACTTCGCGTTTGAGCAGGGTGCGCTGGGCGTAGTACTCGCCCAGTTTCTCCTCGTCCACGCCGTAGACGGCGGCGCGCTTGGCTCCCCAGCCGCCGGCGAAGATCCCGGAGCCGCGGACCACGCCGTCGGGGTTGATGCCGTTGACGCGGATGCCGTGCTCGCCCAGTTCGGCGGCGAGCAGGCGGACCTGGTGGGCCTGGTCCGCCTTGGTGGCGGAGTAGGCGATGTTGTTCGGGCCGGCGAACACGGAGTTTTTGGAGGAGATGTAGATGATGTCCCCGCCCAGGCCCTGGGCGATCATGACCTTCGCGGCGGCCTTGGCCACCAGGAACGAGCCCTTGGCCATCACGTTGTGCTGCAGGTCCCAGTCCTTCTCGGTGGTTTCCAGCAGCGGTTTGGAAATGGACAGGCCGGCGTTGTTGACCACCAGGTCGACACCACCGAACGCCAGCGCGGCGGCGTCGATCGCTGCAGCGACCTGGGCCTCGTCCGTCACGTCGGCCTGGACACCGACGGCGACATCAGCACCGCCCAGTTCCTCAGCGACCTTCTGCGCGTTCTCCAGGTTCAGGTCCGCGATCACCACGCAGGCGCCTTCCGCGGCGAGGCGGGTGGCAATGGCCTTGCCGATACCGGACGCCGCGCCGGTCACCAGCGCGATCCGGGTGGCGTGGGACTTGGGCTTGGGCATCCGGGCCAGCTTGGCTTCCTCCAGCGCCCAGTACTCGATTCGGAACTTCTCGGATTCCTCGATCGGTGCGTAGGTGGAGATTGCTTCGGCGCCGCGCATCACGTTGATGGCGTTGATGTAGAACTCACCGGCAACCCGCGCGGTCTGCTTGTTCGCGCCGAAGGAGAACATGCCTACGCCGGGGACCAGAACGATGGCCGGGTCGGCGCCGCGCAGCGCAGGACTGTCTTCGTCCTTGTGGCGGTCGTAGTAGGCCTGGTAGTCCTCGCGGTAGGCAGTGTGGAGTTCAGTGAGCCGTGAGATCGAGTCCTCGACGGACGCGTCTGCGGGCAGGTCCAGGATGAGCGGCTTGACCTTGGTGCGCAGGAAGTGGTCCGGGCAGGAGGTGCCCAGCGCGCCCAGGCGCGGGTGCCCGGCGGCTTCCAGGAAATCCAGGACGACGGCGTCATCGCTGAAGTGCCCCAGCTGCGGCTTGTCCGTAGAGGCCAGGCCGCGGATCACCGGTGCCAGGGCGGCGGCCTTCGCGCGGCGCTCGGCCTCCGGCAGGGCGCCGTAGCCGGGCAGCCTGGCCCCGAAGGGCTCGGCCTTGCCGTTTTCGGCGATGTACTTCTCGGCCTGGTCGATGATCCATAGCGAGTTCCGCTCTGCTTCTTCGCTTGTGGCGCCCCAGGCGGTGATGCCGTGGCCGCCCAGGATGGTGCCGACGGCCTGCGGGTTGGCTTCCTTGATCGCGGCGATGTCCAGGCCCAGCTGGAACCCGGGACGGCGCCAGGGAACCCAGACCACCTTGTTGCCGAAGATCTTGGTGGTCAGCGCTTCGCCGTCCACCGCGGTCGCAATGGCGATGCCGGAGTCCGGGTGCAGGTGGTCCACGTGCGCTGCGTCCACCAGACCGTGCATGGCAGTGTCGATCGAGGGGGCTGCGCCGCCCTTGCCGTGCAGGCAGTAATCGAACGCAGCCACCATCTCGTCTTCACGCTCCACGCCCGGGTAGACGTTCTTCAACGCGTTCAAACGGTCCAGCCGCAGCACGGCAAGGTTCTGGGCCTTCAGCGTCCCCAAGTCCCCGCCGGAACCCTTGACCCAGAGCAGCTGGACGTCCTCACCGGTGACCGGGTCTTTCTCGATGCCCTTCGCGGAGGTGTTGCCGCCGGCGAAGTTGGTGTTCCGCTTGTCCGCACCCAGGCGGTTGGAACGGGAAATCAGGTCTCCAACAGTCTTGTTGGCTGTGTTCTCAATGCTCATGGCTATTCAGGCGCCCCATCCGGCTTGCTGGCCGCCCACGCGGTCCTCGTTGATCTTCTTCTGGTAACCGCTGGCCTTGAACGCAGCCATCGGGTCCGCGGGCAGCCCGCGGGATTCACGCCACTCGGCCAGGACCGGGCGGACGTCGGTGTAGAACGCATCGCTGAAGATGCCGTTCGCGGCCAGGACATCCCCGGCACGCTGAGCCTCGGCCAGGGCCGCGGTGTCCACCAGCAGGGCGCGGGCGGTCATTTCCTGCACGTTCAGGACCGAGCGGATCTGGCCCGGGATCTTCTCCTCCAGGTTGTGGCACTGGTCCAACATCAGAGCGACGCCGGAATCCTTGCCGAACCCGCCGCCGCGAATCACCTCATACATGATGCGGAACAGCTGGAACGGATCGGCAGCACCCACGATCAGGTCGTCGTCGGCATAGAAACGGGAGTTGAAGTCAAAGGACCCCAGCTTGCCCAGGCGCAGCAGCTGCATCACGATGAACTCGATATTGGTGCCCGGGGCGTGGTGGCCGGTGTCAAGGCAGACGAACGCCTTCTCACCCAGTGCCAGGGTCTGGGCGTAGGAAGTACCCCAGTCCGGAACATCGGTGTGGTAGAAAGCCGGCTCAAAGAACTTGTACTCCAGCACCAGGCGCTGCTCATCGCCCAGGGCAGCGTAGATCTCCTGCAGCGACTCGGCCAGGCGGTCCTGCCGGCCGCGCATGTCATCCTGGCCCGGGTAGTTCGTGCCGTCCGCCAGCCACACCTTCAGGTCCCTAGACCCTGTGGCGTGCATGATCTCGATGCAGTCCAGGTGGTGCTCAACCGCACGGCGGCGGACGGCCTCGTTGGACGAGGTCAGCGAACCGAACTTGTACTCATCATCCTGGAAGGTGTTGGAGTTAATGGTTCCCAGGCCCACACCCAGGCCCGCCGCGTAATCCTTCAAAGCGGCATAGTCACCCACCTTGTCCCACGGGATATGCAGCGCCACAGTCGGCGCCAGGCCCGTCAACTCATGGACCTTGGCAGCATCCGCGATCTTCTCCTGGACAGTACGCGGGGTGCCGGGCGTGCCGAACACCCTGAAGCGCGTACCGGAATTTCCATAGGCCCACGAAGGGACCTCGATCGCAAGCTCCTCGAGCCTGCCCAGCGCCGTTGCTACGTCATTCATATGGGTTCTTTCCGGTGTTTGAGTCGCTGTCTGTGCGTTTACGGGTGCCTCGCTGCGCGAGCCAGGTTGGTTCTGCAGCCCGGTCCGGCCACGGCAGGCTATTGCGGCAGCAGGCTTTCCTATTGAAAATTTCTTGAAGGACCAGTGGTTTTTGAATCGTTTCATTAGCTCGATTCAAAGTACTCTTGGATTCGATCAGGTGTCAAGCCACAAAAGAAGCTATTTGATCCCCGCGCGGAAGGAACCTCCGCGGGCAAACCGGCACGGAGAATCGATGAACCGCACAGCCAGCATCAAGGACGTGGCCAGCCAGGCGGGTGTGGCCGTGGGCACAGTCTCCAACGTCCTGAACTATCCGGCCCGAGTGTCGGACCCGACCAAGGAGCGGGTCCTGCGCGCCATCGACGAACTTGGTTTTGTCCGCAATGACGCCGCCCGCCAACTGCGCGCTGGCCACAGCCGCACCATCGGCCTCATCGTCCTGGACGTGGGCAATCCTTTCTTCACGTCAGTGGCCCGCGCGGCCGAGGACGCCGCAGCGCTCCGCGGAAGCGCCGTCCTGCTGGGCGACAGCGGCCACGACGCCGGCCGGGAAGCGAACTACATCGACCTCTTCCAGGAACAGCGCGTCCAAGGCCTTCTGATCTCGCCGGTGGGCGACGTCACAGACAGGCTGGATCACCTCCGCGAGAGTGGAGTACCCACAGTGCTGGTGGACCGGCTCGCTGACGAATCAAAGTTCAGTTCAGTGGCTGTGGATGACGACGCCGGAGGGTACCTTGCCGCCCGACACCTGCTGGACACCGGCCGCCGCCGGCTCGCCTTTGTTGGGGGAAATGCGTCCATCCGACAGGTGACAGACCGCCTCCACGGGGCCCAGCGCGCCGTGAGGGAGGAATCAAATGCCACGCTTGAGGTACTGGAGGCGGAGGGCCACACAGTCCTGGCGGGACGCAGCGTGGGCGATGTGCTGGTGAAGCGGGGTCGTGGTGAGCTGCCAGAGGGTATCTTCTGCGCCAACGACCTCCTGGCCCTCGGCGTCATGCAGTCGCTCACCATGACCCACACCTTCCGGATTCCCGAAGACGTGGCTTTGATCGGCTATGACGACATCGACTTCGCGGCATCCGCCGTGGTACCGCTGTCCTCCATCCGCCAGCCGACGGAGCTGCTGGGCAGAACGGCCATCGAACTGCTGTCCGAAGAGGTGGAGTCTCAAATCCCCACCCACCGGGCCGTGGAATTCACTCCGGAACTTGTTGTTCGCCAAAGCACCGGCCTGGGTGGGATCTAGCGGCGGGCACCCCACCGATCGACTCAGCTTGGCGACCAGCAACCGGGCGCCTTCGGGGCCCAAGAAGCACTCACCCTGAACGCTAAAGCATTCATCCCTGTCACTGCAGGATCAGCAAGCCGGAACTGGTCTCCAGCTAAGCCCTCTTCGGCAAGGAACCTCGGCGCGAAAACCCACCGGCGGTAGCGGGAACACGCCGACTTTTAGCAGGCGGATTGCTTAAAGTCCCACAATGGTGATTCCGTCAGCCTCAGCAGGGTGTCACAAGCCAAAAGTAAGAGTGTGGACACGCAGGGGCCACCGGCGGGATTCGATGTCGTCTTGGCCGCGGCTCTTGTGGGCGTATCGTGTCGAGTCAGCGCCGAAAGTAGTGGATGACTCAGGAAGCATCAAGAGACTCATTGACACCGATCAAGTAACGCGGGTAACTTAGATCACGATCGAAGGTAACGCGAGTTACCGGGGATCCCACGACAATCCACGACTAGCGTCAATCGTCCAATTCAACGGAGACTTCTGGAGCATCAATGACGGAGAACGCTCCCTAAGCCGGGCCCCGAATCATTCAGGCCTAACGTTGCCAGGAGGCTGCTGCCACACGTGGGGGTTGAGGACCCCCTCGCAGACGTGGGTCCTGGTAAACAAGCACCCGGGAGTCCCTCCGCCTTTATAGCAGGACAGCCGACCACTGCCATCCGGCAATTGATCGGCTATCCGCTACTAAACGCTCTTCGGTCTGACCGCGAAATCAACGTCGAAGAGCACAACCCAACCCACCCTTCACCCTGCTGATGAAGACAGGAAGAGATAACTCATCATGACACAAACCAGATTCTTTCTTCAGGTCGAGCCAGGCGTTCGCCAAACGCGATGAACCCGAGAGCACCCGGCTCCTGCAACGGCAGCCCTTTCGATATCGCGGTGCTCCCCTTACGCCAGCCCATGCTTCCACCACAGGTCCGCGGACCTCACGCACGGCCATGAAAAGAGAACAATGAACAGCGTTACCACCACCGTTGATACCTACAGGCCGGCCATGCATTTCGCCGCCAAAGACACGTGGCTCAACGATCCCAACGGGCTTGTCTTCCACGAGGGCACTTACCACCTGTACTACCAGAACAACCCCTTCGGAAACGTCCACAGCAATATGTCCTGGGGCCATGCAACCTCAACGGACCTGGTCAGTTGGAAGGAACAACCGGTAGCGATCCCCTGCGATGACGTCGAGGAAATCTACTCCGGCAGCATCGTGGTGGACGCTGACAACACCAGCGGATTCGGCGCGGACGGGAAGGCTCCGCTGGTGGCTATCTACACCAGCGCGTACAAGCCGGGCTCCCTGCATCAGGGCACCCAGGCCCAGTCCATCGCGTGGAGCACGGACGGCGGCTACACCTGGACCAAGTACGCCGGTAACCCGGTCCTCACCCGGAACTCATCCGAGTTCCGAGACCCCAAGGTCTTCCGCTACGACGGCCCCGCGGGCAGCTATTGGGTCATGGTGGCCGTGGAAGCACACGACTTTACCGTCCTGCTTTACCGCTCCAACGACCTCAAGAACTGGGAATACCTCAGCACCTTCGGTCCCGCCAACGCCACCGGCGGGATTTGGGAATGCCCGGACCTCTTTGAGCTGCCCCTGGACGAAGACGTGGCAGCAATGAAGTGGGTGCTGACGGTCAACATGAACCCCGGCGGCCCTAACGGCGGGTCCGCCGGGCAGTACTTCGTGGGAGAGTTCGACGGCGTCACGTTCAGTTCCGAAACAACCCTCACCGTGGGGATGCAGGATCCGGAGCGCGTGCCCGACTACCAGTGGCTGGACTGGGGCCGGGACTACTATGCCGCGGTCTCGTTCAGCAACGTTCCGGACGGGCGGCGGCTGATGATTGGCTGGATGAACAACTGGCAGTACGCCAACTACATCCCCACCTCGCCCTGGCGCAGCCCTATGAGCCTGGTCCGGGACGTATCCCTCGTTACCGTGAACGGGCAACCGCGGCTCGTGCAGAACCCTGCGCCGGAAGTAAGGGCAACGTCGAAACCCGGTCCCGTGCACCGGGTCACCGTAGACGGGCTGACACCGGTTGAGGGCGGGGCGGCAGTACAACTTATTGACGTCACCTTTTCCCCTGGTGACGCCGAGGAGTTCGGCCTAGTGGCCAGAGGGTCAGCCGACGGGACGGTCGGGACACGGATCGGGATCCGGCCCCTCAGCGGGGACCTCATCGTGGACCGCACCCACTCCGGTGATACCGGCTTCCACGAAGCCTTTTCCTCCACCAGCCGCGCCCCAATTTCGGCCGGCGGGGATGGTAACTACACCTTGCAGATCTTTATCGACCACTGCTCGGTGGAAGTGTTCGCGAATGACGGGCTCGTCTCCGTGACCGAATTGATCTTCCCGGATCCAGCTCATACATCCCTCGCCCTCTACTCAACCGGCGGCACAGCCAATGCCGTGCTTCAACTCACGAACTTCAGAAAGGACGATGCCTAATGGAATACCGCAAACTGGGATCCTCCGGCATGTACATCAGCGAGATCGCCTACGGAAACTGGGGCACCCACGGTGAGCAGATCGACCAGGACGCTGCGACGCAGTGCGTCAAGCAGGCACTGGAGTTGGGCATCACCACCTTCGACACCGCCGACGTCTATGCCGGAACCCGGGCCGAGGAAGCCTTGGGTGAGGCGCTTAAAGGAACACGCCGTGAGAGCGTGGAGATCTTTACCAAGGCCTACTTCCCTACCGGGGATGGCCGGAACGACCGTGGCCTGTCCCGCAAGCACGTCATGGAGTCCATTAACTCGTCGCTGCGCCGGCTCCAGACTGACTACGTCGACCTGTACCAGGCGCACAGGTACGACTACGAGACCCCGCTGGAAGAGACCATGCAGGCTTTTGCCGATATTGTCCGGGCGGGGAAAGCACACTATATCGGGGTGTCGGAGTGGACGACGGACGAGATACGAGCCGGTGGTGCCCTTACCAAGGACCTCGGGGTCCAGCTCATCTCCAACCAGCCGCAGTATTCGATGCTGTGGCGCGTCATCGAGCAGGAGATCGTTCCCCTGAGCGAAGAACTGGGCATTGGTCAGATCTGCTGGTCCCCGCTCGCCCAGGGAGTACTCACCGGCAAGTACACGCCCAGCGCGGCGGCCCCGGAAGGCTCCCGCTTCCGCGGCGACAACGGCGAGCTGAAAAATGACCACCGCTTTCTCAACGAGGACATCCTCACCCGCGTCCAGAAACTGAAGCCCCTGGCCGAAGAGACCGGACTGTCCATGGCAGCCTTCGCGGTCGCATGGGTGCTCCAAAACCCCAACGTCTCGGCAGCCATCGTGGGAGCATCCCGGCCCGAGCAACTCGTCGACAACGTCCAGGCCTCAGGAGTCAACCTCGACCCGGAACTGCTCCTTAGGATCGATGACGTCCTCGGCCCCGTCGTCGAAAAAGACCCGGGGAAGGTCGAGTCCTTCAAAACCCGCCCCTAACCGCCGAACGTCCCGGCCGGAAGACGGCGGGGATGTCCGCGCACACCAGCGGCTCTTCGTCCGGAGTGCTGCCGCAGCGCCCCGGACGAAGAGCCCGGCGCCCAATCCGCCACTGAAGAATTGTGTTGACACCTTCTAGTAACGCGGGTAACTTAGATCACAGCCCGAAGTAACGCGAGTTACTTGACTCAAACAACACCACGTTACATTCGCATCAGTACTGGCAACCCCAGCTCAATGAAGACCTCTGGAGCATTCAATGGCGAAGACCGCCTCCCCCGACAAAGCCGGCACCCCCCGGCAGCGTGGCGTCACAATGAATGACGTAGCCAAGCATGCCGGAGTGTCCCGGACAGCCGTTTCATTCGTGCTGAACAACCGCGAAGACGCCAGCATCTCGGAGGAGACCCGGACCCGCATCGCTGACGCGGTTCAGGCATTGGGCTACCGTCCAAATGCCGGGGCGAGGGCGCTGGCATCCCAGCGCAGCGATTGGTACGGCATCGTCACGGAGATCGTCACCGCACCCTTCGCCGTGGACATCATCAAGGGTGCCCAGGACCAGGCCTGGATTGACCGTCGATTCCTCCTGATCGCCCCGTCGGACCAGGGTGATGCGGCCGGCCCCAACCAGGGGATGGAGGATGCCGCTGTTGAGAAGCTGCTGGAGCAGCGCGTGGAAGGGCTGCTCTACGCCGCAACACACCACCGCGGTGTCCATGTGCCCCGCAGCGCGCACGAAGTACCCACGGTTCTCGTCAACTGTTTCGACCTGGACGGGAAGCTGCCCTCAATCGTCCCTGACGAACGCGCGGGCGGACGGGTCGCCGTCGAACGCCTCCTCAGGGCCGGCCACACCAAGATCGGTGTGATCAACCTGGACCCGCGCATCCCGGCAGCTGTCGGGCGTCTGCAGGGGGTTCGGGAGGCGCTGGCCGCCGCCGGCGTGGAACTTGATCCGGAGCTCGTAGTGGCAGGGTATGCAACCGCAGACGGAGGCTACGAGGCTGCCTGCCAAATCCTTGACCGGTACCCAGCCAAGTACAGGCCAACCGCACTTTTTTGCCTCAATGACCGCATGGCCATGGGCGCTTACGACGCCATCAAGGAACGTGGCCTAGCCATCCCCGGTGACATCGCCGTGATCGGCTTCGACAACCAGGAACTCATCGCGGCCTACCTCAGGCCCAAGCTGACTACTGTTGCGTTGCCGTTCGAAAAGATGGGCGCTCTGGGAGTCCAGACGCTCGCCACCCTTACAGCCGGACAGCCGATCACTGCCAATCAGCAGTTGGTCGACTGTCCGCTGTTAGAACGCTCTTCGGTCTGACCGCGAAATCAACGTCGAAGAGCAAATCCCACCCACCCTTCACCTTGCTGATGAAAACAGGAAGAGATAACCCCATCATGACACAAACCAGGTTCCTCAAGTCCGCCCGCATCGCCGCGGCCGGACTGGCGGTAGGCGCAATGCTGCTGACCGGCTGCGCAGCCACCGGCAACAAGTCCGGCGGCACCGACGCCGCGGCCAATGCCAACGCGTTCCTCACCATTCCCCGCGAAGACATGGGCACGTTCGTGCAGAACTTCAACCCGTTCGCACCGACCGTCAACCCCATGGTCCAGCAGTCCATTTACGAATCCCTCCTGGTCTTCAACCCGGCCCAGGGGGACACCGTGCCGTGGCTGGCCACCGACTGGAAGGCCGCGGACGACGGCAAGTCCATCACCTTCACCTTGCGTGACGGGGTGAAGTGGTCCGACGGCCAGCCCTTCGTTGCCGACGACGTCGCCTACACGTTCGACCTTCAGAAGAAGCTGAAAGGCGGCTACGAGTACCTCGACGGCGTCACGGCACAAGGCAACAACGTCACGTTCAACTTCAACAAGCCCTGGTCCCCCGCCCTGTACGACGTCGGCCAGCTCAGCATCCTGCCCAAGCACATCTGGTCCACACTGGCCGACCCCGAGAAGGACGCCAACGCCAAGCCTGTGGGCACCGGACCATACACCGAGGTGGACAACTTCCAGGCCCAGTCCTTCGTGCTGAAGAAAAACCCCAACTACTGGCAGCCGGAGAAGCAAAAGATCGCCGGCATCAAGATGCTCGCATTCGCAGGCAACGACGGCGCGAACCTCGCCGCCGCCAACGGCGACGTTGACTGGGCCCCGCAGTACATCCCGAACATCGAAAAGACCTTCGTCTCAAAGGACAAGGACCACCGGCACTACTGGTTCCCGCCGACGGGCGCCATGATCAACTGGCAGCTCAACACCACCAAGGCGCCCTTCAACGATATTGACGTCCGCAAGGCGCTGAGCATGGCCGTGGACCGGGACCAGGTCACCAAGATCGGCATGAGCGGGTACGCCCAGCCCGCCGACTGCACCGGCCTGTCCGGTAACTACGAGACCTGGAAGAACACCCAGGTCAAGGACAACTGCACCTGGACCAAGCACGACGTCCAGAAAGCCAACGACCTGCTGGACAAGGCGGGCTACCCCAAGGGCCCCGACGGCAAGCGGACGCTCAAGGACGGCAAACCATTCGAGTTCAAGATCTCCGTCGGTGCTACCTCGTCCGACTGGCTCTCCGTGGCCAACGTCATCTCCCAGAACCTGGCAGAGGTCGGCGTGACCGCGAAAGTGGACTCCCCGGACTGGGCCGCTGTGGTGGCCGGGTACGAAACCGGCGACTTTGACTCCGGCATTGTCTGGAGCGCGAACGACCCCAGCCCGTACAAGTACTTCAACACCACCATGGGCACCACAACGGTGAAGCCGGTGGGCACCAAGACGTTCGACAACTACCACCGTTTCGGCGACCCCAAAGCCGATGCACTGCTGAGCGACTTCGCTGCAGCGACGGACCAGTCCAAACAAAAGGATATTGCCAACAAGCTGCAGGAAGAATACAACAACGTCGCACCAGTGGTGCCGCTGTTCTCCGGCCCGGAATGGGGTGCGTACAACGACACCCGCTTCACCGGCTGGCCCACGCAGGACAACCCGTACGCCACCCTCTCGGTTCGCGCACCCACCACGGTTCTGGTGCTGACCAGCCTGGAACCGCGCAAGTAGTCCCCACCGCCGCCCTGACCTCGCTGCGCTTCGGCCAGGGAACCTTGGGCGGCGTGGGCCCATCCACCGCCGAGCTTGAGGCCCACCTGGTCCCACGCCACCTACGCCCGACGGCCTGGCTCATGCCATCGGCCGGCCGTCGGGCGTACCCACAATCTTGACCACTCCCGAATTGGAGGGAAACCGTGCGCTTCATCCTGCGCCGACTGGGTTTCTACCTGATCGCCTTCTGGGCATCCATCACCCTGAATTTCCTGCTCCCCCGCTTCATGCCAGGGGACCCCGTATCACGCATGTTCGCCCGCTCCCAGGACAGGATGCAGCCCGAACAGCTCGAGGCCCTGCGCAAGCTGCTTGGCGTGGACGACCGGCCCATCTGGGAGCAGTACGCCGGCTACATCCAGAACATCCTTACCGGACAGATGGGGGTATCGATTACACGTTTTCCCACCCCCGTCACCGAGGTCATCTCGTCCCAGATCGGCTGGACCCTCCTGCTCGGCGGGACCGCACTGGTGATTGCTGCCGTCGTAGGCAACCTGCTGGGCATCCTCGCAGCATGGCGCCGCGGCGGTGCCATCGACTCGGCCCTGCCGCCCGTGCTGGTCTTCATCGGATCATTCCCCTACTTCTGGCTAGCAATGGGCGCCCTATACCTGTTCGGCGTGGTGCTGGGCTGGTTCCCGATCCGCCACGCGTTCACCGACGGACTTGAGCCTGCGTTCACTGCCGAGTTCATCGGCGACGTAGCCGCCCACCTCGTACTTCCGGCGCTGACCATCGTCCTGGTTTCCATTGGCGGCTGGATGCTTGGCATGCGGAACACCATGATCGCCACGAACTCCGAGGACTACATCACCATGGCCGAAGCCAAGGGCCTGCGCCCCGGGCGGATCATGCTCCGCTACGCCGCCCGGAATGCCATGCTGCCCTCGGTGACCAGCTTCGGGATGGGCCTGGGGTTCGTCGTAGGCGGCGCCCTCCTCACCGAGGTCGTCTTCGCCTACCCCGGCGTCGGCTACCAGCTCCTCAACGCCGTGCAGGGCCTGGACTATCCGCTCATGCAGGGCTTGTTCCTGACCATCACCGCCGCCGTGCTGCTGGCGAACTTCCTGGTGGACGTCCTCTACGTCCGCCTCGACCCCCGCGTGCGCAGCAACTGAACAGCGCTTACCCAGTAACCAAGGGACCGACCATGACCAGCGTTATCCTCCAGCAGCCCACCGAAGCAAAAGCTGCCCGCAAAACCAACCGCGGCTTCATCCACGGGCTTATCACCAACAAGAAGGCCATGACCGGCATGGCCATCATGCTCATCTTCATCGTCCTGGCCCTGGCCGCGCCGGTACTGTTCCCGGGCGACCCCTCCCGGATCACCGGGATGGCCTCACTGGAACCGGACAGCGAACACTGGCTCGGCACCAACGCCAAGGGCCAGGACGTGCTTGCCTTGACCATCCACGGCGCCCGGAGTTCCCTGCTGGTAGGCCTTACCGTCGGGCTTGCATCCACCTTCATCGGAATCCTCGTCGGCCTGGCATCGGCCTATTTCGGCAAATTCATCGACGAAGCACTGTCGCTGCTGACCAACGTCTTCCTCCTCCTTCCCGGCCTGCCGCTGCTCGTCATCCTGGCCGCCTTCCTGCCACCAGGGCTGGGCACCGTCATCCTGGTCCTCACCGTCACAGGATGGGCCGGATCAGCGCGCGTTCTCCGGTCACAGGCGCTGTCCATCCGTTCCAAGGACTTCGTCGCTGCCGCCGTCGTCTCCGGTGAACGGGCCGGCCGCATCATGTTCCGCGAGATCCTGCCGAACATGGCATCGATCGTAATGGGAACACTGCTCGCCTGCGTCATCTACGGCATCGGGGCCCAAGCAGGCCTCGAATTCCTTGGACTGGGCGACGTCAGCACCGTCTCGTGGGGCAATAACCTCTTCTGGGCCGGCAATGAAGGCGCCCTCCTTACCGGAAGCTGGTGGGTCTTCATCCCCTCCGGCCTGTGCATCGCGCTGGTGGCGTTCGCCCTGGCCCTCATCAACTACGCCGTCGACGAAGTAACCAACCCCCGGCTGCGGAAGATCCGCAAGCCCGCCACCACCGAAAGGAGCGCGGCACAATGACCGTCTCCCAAACCTCCTTCGGCTCCCACGAACCGGTCCTCGACGTCAGGAACCTCACCGTCCAGTACATCGGCGACACCCGCTCGACCACGGCCGTGGACAACGTCTCCTTCAGCATCGGCGCCGGCGAGGTGTTCGGGCTGGCCGGCGAATCCGGTTGCGGAAAGTCCACCATCGCCAACTCCATCATGCGGCTGCTCAAGGACCCGGCAAAGATCGCCGCCGGCAGCATCTCCTTCGGCGGAAAGGACGTGCTGGCCATGAACCAGGACGAGCTGCGCCGTTTCCGCTGGCAGGACGTCGCCATGGTGTTCCAGTCCGCCATGAACTCGCTGAACCCGGTACTCACCATCGGGGAACAGGTGGCCGACATCTTCACCACCCATGCTGGCTATTCGCGCAAGGAATCCCTTCGACGCGCAGCACAACTGCTGGAACTGGTCAGAATCGATCCGGCGCGCCTCAAGTCGTACCCGCATCAACTCTCCGGTGGGATGCGGCAACGGGCCGTGATCGCCATGGCCGTAGCACTCAAGCCGTCACTGCTGATATTGGACGAGCCCACCACGGCGCTGGACGTGGTGGTGCAGCAGGAGATCATGGCCCAGATCAAGGACCTCCAGCGCGAACTGGGCTTCTCCGTCCTGTTCATCACCCACGACATGTCGTTGATGGTGGAACTCTCCCACCGCATGGCCGTCATGTACGGCGGCCGGATCGTCGAGACCGCCAAAGCCCACGACATCTACACCGCCCCCGGGCACCCCTACACCCAAGCCCTCATGGGCGCGTTCCCGCCGCTCACCGGCCCGCGGATCCCGCTTAAGGGCCTCCCCGAAGGCGTGAGGTTCCGGAACATCCCGGACCTCGCCGAAGTCGCGCCCGGCCACTTCGTGGCCCCGTTTGACCCCGACGCCGAAGCCGCCGTCCTTGAAGGAGCAGCACAATGAGCCACGCCGTCCACTCCCCTGCCCGGCCAAACGTGCCGGTCCAGACCCCGGCCCTTGAGGTGCGCGGACTGGGTAAGTCGTTCCACATCGGCGGCTTGTTCTCCAGCCAGGCCGTCAGGGCACTCCACCGCGTGGACCTGACCATTGGCCATGGAAAGATCGTGGCACTGGTCGGGGAATCAGGCTCAGGCAAGAGCACCCTGGCCCGCTGTGTCGCCCGGCTCGAGAAACCCAGCGAAGGTGCCATCCTGGTCGACGGCGTCGACGTCCTCAAAGGTGGCAGGTTCCAGGCCTCACGGGCGTTCCGGTCCCAACTGCAGATGGTCTTTCAGGACCCCTTTGGGTCGCTGAACCCCGCCCACCGGATCGAGCACTTCCTCCGGCGGTCGCTCACCATCCACGGCAAGGGCGGCACCGGCCAACGCGGTTCAGATGAGCAGACCAGGCACCGCCTCGAAGAGCTCATGACCACCGTCGGCCTTCAGCCCGACATGCTCGACTCCTACCCCCACGAGCTCTCCGGCGGTCAACGCCAACGGGTCGCGATTGCGCGGGCCCTGGCCGTGGAGCCAAACGTCATCCTCGCCGACGAACCAACATCCATGCTGGACGTATCGGTCCGCATCGGAGTGCTGAACCTGATGCGGAAACTGCGCGACGAGCAGGGCATTTCCATGCTCTACATCACCCACGACCTCGCCTCCGCCCGGTACCTCGCAGACCGGACGGCCGTCATGTTCGCCGGCGAAATCGTCGAAGAGGGCGAATCACTGGACCTGCTGGCCAACCCAGCCCACCCCTACACCCAACTGCTCGTCTCAGCCGTCCCCGACCCGGCCCGGGCCGGATCCTACGACCCCATCCACCGCGCCCAGCTCCGGCAAGCCGTCATGGCTTCCACCACCTGTGCCTTCAATAACGACCCCGACCAGCCCTGCTCATCCGAAGAACCCGTACGGCACCAGGTGGGCGACCCCCTCAACCGACACTGGGTCCGCTGCCACCTCTACCGCCCACGCGCCGGCGCCAGCGGCCATGCACTGGCGACAGAGCCCCAGCCTGCAGACTGAACTTCCGGTTTCCAGAACCTGCCTGACTGTCCTCAAAGCAGGACCCCCATCAGATCTAACCCAAAACAGCGCCCTGCCCTGCGCTGTCAAAAAACATCAACATTCACCCACTGGCAGCACCGAAGCTGCCCACCGAAAGGTAACCCATGGAAAATTCACCCGCCGTCTCCCGGCGTGCCCTCCTGACCGGAAGCGGAGCCGTGGCCCTCACCGGATCGCTCGCACTTACAACGTCATTCGCCCAGTCAGCGACAGCGGCACCCCCAAACTCGCCCGACACCGCACCGGTCAAGCCGCCCTTTAAAGGACCAACGCGTATGCGCCCGACCTATCACTTCAGCGTCCCCGACAACTGGAAGAACGACCCCCAGCGACCCATCTTCATCGACGGCGAATACCACTACTACTACCTCTACAACGGCGATTACCTGCAGGGCGGCGGAGGCACATCCTGGCGCCGTGCCACCACCACCGACCATGTTTCTTTCCGCGACCGTGGCATCGCCATCCCCAAATTCAGCAACGACAACGGCGACTGCTGGTCAGGATGCCTTGTCATCGATGAACGCAACACCGCCGGATACGGTGAAAACGCCGTCATAGCCCTCGTGACGCAGGCGCCCCAGGGCCGCCAGGCCCAATACCTTTGGTACTCCACGGACAGCGGGCGCTCGTTCCAGCCCGGTGGGACGGCACCGGTACTGCCGAACCCCGGCGTGCCGGATTTCCGCGACCCGAAAGTGATCTGGGATGCAGACCGGAGCCAGTGGTTCATGGTCAACGCCGAAGGGCAGAAACTCGGCTTCTACACGTCTCCCAACCTGCGTTCCTGGCAGCGGGTCGGCGAATTCGTCCGCACGGACCTGGGGCTGCTTGAGTGCCCGGATCTTTTCCGCATGACCGCCGACGACGGAACGTCGCACTGGATCCTGGGCACCAGCGCCAACGGCAAAGGCCGCGGCCTGCCGGCAACCTACGCCTACTGGACAGGGGCCTTCAACGGCACTGCGTTTGCCCCCGACCACGCCGAGCCGGAATGGCTGGACTACGGCTATGACTTCTACGGGGCGGTCACCTACCCCCATCACGACTCCTCCGGCGCCGAGGATGCCACCCTGCGCCGGGCGCTTGGATGGTCGAACTTCTGGGACTACCCCCACAACACTCCGACCCTGGCGACCGACGCGTACAACGGCGATGACATGATCGTGCGCGACATCCGCCTCAAGAAGGCAAACGGAAGCTACCACCTCGTCTCAACCCCCACCGCCGGCCTGGCCAACCACGTCAAGCGCACCCACCGTCTCGGGGACGTCACGGTCACGGGAACCCATGACCTCAATATCAGCGCACTGGCCTACGACCTGACCTGTGACCTGGTATGGGACCCGGCCGCCCCTCCGTCCAACATCGGCCTTGAGATCTGCCGTGCAGCCGGCGGAGGCCGGCATGTCGCCGCCGGCGCGTTCCTCCGCGGCCCCTTCGCCTACGTCAACCGGCGACCCACCATCAACCCGACCGGCGGGGAAAGCCAGACGCCCATCGATCCCTCGGCCGGGCGCCTCACCCTCCGCCTCCTCGTGGACCGTACCAGCGTGGAAATGTTTGTCGGAGACGGACGGGTGGTGCATTCACACCGGGTGTTCCCCCTGGAGGGTGACAACACCATCCGGCTCTACGCCAACGATGGAACGGCCACCTTCGGCAACCTCACGATCAACGAGATGAACGAGATAAACGCGGCGACTTAGCCCCACCCGAAAGGTTCCGGCAGGTCATTCCACCGCCGCGGCCACCCGGCTGCGGAATGACCTGCCGCTCCGCTACCAACACTGCCCGAGAGACAAACATGGAACACCTCAAAGCAGCCCGCCCAGACGCCCAACAGCCCCTTGACGCCGTCGTTGTCGGTGAAGCGCTGATCGATGTGGTCACCACCCCAAACAGCCAGGTGGAACACCCCGGCGGATCACCCGCCAACGTCGCCTACGGCCTCGGGCTCCTGGGCGTCACCACGGGCCTACTCACAGCCATCGCACCCGATGCCCGGGGAACATCAATAGAAAACCACCTCCACAGGGCGGGAGTTACTCTTCTGCCCGGATCAAAATCCCTCGCCCGTACGGCGACAGCCACCGCAACCCTCGGACCCGACGGATCAGCCGAATACGACTTCGACATCCACTGGGACCTGCCAACAGCAACGCCTGCCTACTTCCCCAAAATCCTGCACACCGGTTCCATAGCCACCTTCCTGAACCCCGGGGCAGGTGCCGTCAAAACCCTGCTCGAACAAGCCCACAAGCATTGCACGATCACCTACGACCCGAACATCAGGCCAGCCCTGCTTGGCAGCCACGCCGCAGCGAAGGCAACCTTCGAAGACATTGCCGCACTGACCGACGTCGTCAAACTCAGCGACGAGGACGCCCACTGGCTTTACCCCGCTAAAACACTGGAAGAAACCGCTGAGCACATCCTCCGGCTCGGCGCCGGGCTGGCAGTGATAACCAAAGGTGTTACCGGCTCCCAATTCACCTGCCCGTCCGCGAGCATCACTATTCCCGCAGTCAAAGCGACGGTGGCAGACACCATCGGCGCCGGCGACTCCTACATGGCAGCACTCATCCTGGGCCTGCTCACCCGCGGCACCGAGGGCTTTGCCCCCACCGTCATGGAGCAGCTGGGACGCACCGCAGCCGCAGCAGCGGCCATCACCGTGCAGCGCGCCGGGGCGAACCCGCCGACCCTGGACGAACTGACATCTGCTGTCAAGGCACCGGCCTCCGCACCACGAGCTTTCGCATGCGATCGGGCATAAACAAAACAACCCTGCGGGCAACAAAAGTAAAGGACCCCGTTTACCCTGTTAGGAGGAGCCGACAATGACGTCTGAAAAGACACCGGGGCACCAAGCCCCTGCGCATGCGCTGCGGTCCAGCGGCAGGTTTGCACAACTGACCCGGCGTTCCATGCTGGGCCTGACCGGGATCGCCGTGGCGGGGACGACCGTGGGCGCCTGGCCGCGGCTGACCGGCGCTGACATTCCAGGCCGGGGCAGCAAGGCCTTGAACATCGCCATCCTGGGGACGGCAGCGGATGTTGCGGGCCGCCAGGGCCTGATCCAGGCCTTTACCGCCACGCACCCCGATATCCCAGTGCAGCTGCAGGCGATTCAGGGTGCGGACTGGAAGGACTTCTTCTCCAAGATCCTCACCATGGTGGCCGCGGGAACGCCCCCGGATGTCGTCTATGTCGCCACCGAAGGCGCCCAGCTGTTCGCCGACAAGCTCGCCGAGCCCCTGGACAGTTATGTCCGCCGGGACGCCGCGGCGATGAGCGATTACTTCCATGACGTCCATCCGAGCCTGCTGGAAGCCTTCATGTACCAGGGAAGCCTGTACCAGCTTCCACTGGACTGGAACGCGGCGAACATGTACCTGAATACCAGCACCTTCGCCCAGGCCGGGCTTGACCGGCCAAAGGACGACTGGACGAAGGACGACTTCAGTGCCACCCTGTGGGCCCTCCGCAAGGCCCGCCCGGCTGATTTCACCCCGTACTACTGGACCAACCGGCTTTTCGGCGGGGTTGTACCGTGGCTTTACGCCAATGACACCAGCTTCCTGTCCGAAACGAAGGCTCCCGGCGGTGACTGGCTTTGGGACCGCTTCTACCCCAACGACCCAGCCCGCGGCACTCGCGGCGGCGGGTACCAGTGGCTGGCTCCCAACGCCGAGGACGGGCGGGTTCTCGAGACCTTCGATTACCTGCGCGAGCTCGTGGCTGAAGGACTCGGCGTTCGGCCCGAATCCGGCGGCGGCAACGCCCTGGTGGGCCTCTTCGGCAACAACCGCATCGGCACCACACCCGCAGGTGGCTACTGGGCGCAAGGCCTGCACGAGGCCGGAATGACAGCCGATCAATTCGACGTGCAGTTCTTCCCCCGCTGGCGGACCCAGCGGCATCAGTTCGGGGCCGCCGGCTACGCGATCATGCGCACCGCGAAAGACAAGGACGCGGCATGGGAATGGGTGAAGTTCTGCTCCAGCCGCGAAGCCATGCAACTGGCCATTCCCAAGCCGAACACCACACCCACCCGCCGCTCGATGGTCAACGAGTCCTTCTACGCCGCCACCGGGCCGCGGCACTGGAAAGTCTTCTACGACACCCTGGACAGGTTCCCCACCTCCGGCCCGATCCCCGCCCCGCCACAGCAGGCCGCCGTCGAAACTGCCCTGATGAAAAACGTCTCCACCGCGGTCAGCGGCAGCTCCGCCGATGTACGGGCAGCGATGGGCAACCTGCAGCGCGACCTTGAACTGGCTCTGAGGAGGAGCTCATGACCACCACTTCCACCGCCCCGCGGCCAACGGTGAAACCACCGGCCGTGCGCCGCTCCTTTGTTGAGCGATGGCTGGCACGGATCTTCCTGGCACCCACAGTGCTCGGCATGGCCCTGTTCACCTTCCTGCCGATCATCGCTTCACTGGTCCTTGCGTTCTTCCGCTGGGACATCATTTCAGCACCAGAGTTCGTCGGTTTCGCCAACTTCGCCTCACTGGCACAGGACCCCACCGTCCGCGTGTCCTTCCTGAACACCATTGGGTTCGTAGTTGTCGCGGTAATCCTTCAACTGGGCATCGCGCTTGGCCTGGCTGCCATGCTGCAGGCAAGGATGCCGTCCTGGCTGAGGGTGTTCCTCCGTTCCACCTTTTTCTTCCCCCTGGTCCTGTCCGCCGCGTCGGTGTCCATCTTCATGCGTTACATGTTCAACGAACAGTTCGGCGTGGTGAACTGGCTCCTGTCACTCGTCGGGATCCCCGCTGTGCCCTGGCTGACAAGTCCCACGGCATCCGCCGCCGTCGTCGTCCTGGTCTACGTCTGGCAAAACTTCGGGTTCTCCTTCCTGCTCTTCCTCGGCGCCCTCACCAACATCCCCAAAGAACTGCACGAAGCAGCGAACCTGGACGGCGCCACGGGCTGGAAACAGTTCAGCAACGTGACTCTTCCGCTGATCAGCCCCACTGTGCTCGTGGCTTCCGTCATGGCCATCATCAGCGCCCTGCAGGTCTTCGACCAGCCGTACGTCCTGACCAACGGTGGTCCCGGCGATTCCACCCGCACCGCCGTCATGGTCATCTTCGAATCCGCCTTCCAGCAACTGGAATTCGGCAAAGCCTCAGCCGTCGGCCTGGTACTCACCGTACTGATTCTTGCCGTGACCGCCCTGCAATTCCGCCTTAGCCGCCGCTTCGTCTTCTACCAGTGAGGTCCCCCATGTCCAGCCCGACCCTGCAGACCAGGACCGGCAAGCATTCCGGTCCCACCGCCGAAACGCCGGTTACCCCTAAGCCCTACCGCAACCGCCGCTTGCCCGCAGCCGGCACGGTCGGCAGATACGCGGCGTTGGCCGTGGCAGCTGCGCTGACCCTCGGTCCTGTCCTGTGGACCTTGTCCACCTCACTGCGAACGCCGTCGGAATCCTTCAACCTGCCACCGTCCTTCCTGCCCATCAACCCCGACTTCACCGCCTACCAGGAAGTGTTCAAGCAGATCAACATCGGCCTCCTGGTCCTGAACAGCGCCCTGGTGACCGGTCTGATCGCACTCGGCCAGATGGCGTCCGCCACCCTGGCCGGCTATGCTTTCGCCCGTTTGGACTTCCGCGGCAAGAACGCCATCTTCTCTCTGGTGCTGGCCACCATGATGGTCCCGGTGCAGGTCACCATCGTCCCGGTGTTCATGCTGATCCGGGGCATGGGCCTCTCCGACACCCTGCTGGCCCTGATCCTGCCGGCCATTCCCACAGCATTCGGCACCTTCCTAATGCGCCAGTACTTCCTGGGCCTGCCGAACGACTTCGCAGAAGCAGCAGCCCTGGACGGTGCCGGACCGTGGCGGATCTTCCGTTCGGTCTACGTCCCCCTGGCGGTCCCTGGCATGGCCATCGTCGGGATCCTAGCCTTCAACTTCCACTGGAACGAGTTCTTCCGGCCACTGATCCTCACCATCAGCGAACAGAACTTCACCCTTCCCCTCGGCCTGGTCACGCTCCAAGGCAACCTCGGCACCGGCAGCATCTCAGTGGTCCTCGCCGGCGTGATCCTATCCATGCTGCCCGCACTCGTCGTCTTCATCTTCGGCCAACGAACCCTGCGCGAAGGCCTCACGGCCGGCGCCAGCAAGTAGCGGTGCCGTAGAAAAGGGAACACGTCCACGGGGCTGGTGCACCATCTCCGGTCGGCACGGCGAGCAGTTGCCGCGTGACAGGGGTGCCGCCACCCCGCACACGATAGAAGCAGCAACCATGGCGGCTGTAAGGGCTGGCGGGAGGGGGCGCCGGTGCAGGACAAGACGTGCGCGAGAAAAGGCCGTTAAACCAGATATAAGTGTGGACACTGTCCTCACCCCCTTTGGCAGGACAATCGCGAGCCTGGCTCTCTGCGTCGCCCTCATTTCGCTTATCTCGTCTGGCCGTGCATCAAGATGAGGGCACGTCATGTCGTTCCCAATCCACCGGAACATGAATAGTTGTAGGCCACCTCGGGCTTACCTGACACAACCGGAACGAGGAACCGAATAACCGCAGGTCAGCAGGCGGAAGGCCCACCAGCCACGGACTTGAGCCCGCCACCCCACACACCTGAATAGGCCCCCTCGCGGCGGCCAGGCCACAGCCCGCAAATTAACCCGTCAGAGCGACGAAAATCAAGATTTGTCAACACGTTAAAGCAAAATCGCCTCTGACGAGGGGATATGCTGTGCCCGAGGTGGGACTCGAACCCACACACCTTTCGATACCGCATTTTGAGTGCGGCGCGTCTGCCAATTCCGCCACTCGGGCGCGGAATACATGAAGGGGAAACGGTACGCCCACAGCTGATTGTGAGCAACGCGATCGCTTCACGTACGCGGAATTACTCTACATCCAGATAGGCTGAATTCCAGAATCGCGCCGCCGACGCCGCAACCGACCATGCAGATCAAGTACAGGACCGGGCGCACCTAAGATAGTGATGTCCCCGCCGTACCTTTCCAAGGAGATCCCGTGACTGAACAGACGGAGTCAAAACCCACGTCCCAGCCGGCGCGCCGCGTCATTGTGGCGGAGGATGAAACCCTCATCCGCCTCGACATCATTGAAATCCTGCGCGGCGAAGGCTACGACGTCATCGGCGAAGCAGACAACGGCGAGAAGGCCGTCCAGCTCGCGGAGGAACTGAAGCCGGACCTGGTCCTGATGGACGTCAAGATGCCCGTCATGGACGGCATCTCGGCCGCAGAAAAGATCGTCAAGGCCCGCATCGCCCCCGTGGTACTGCTGACGGCGTTCAGCCAGAAAGAACTCGTTGAGCGTGCCCGCGACGCCGGCGCCATGGCCTACGTCGTAAAGCCATTCACCCCCGCGGACCTCATCCCGGCGCTGGAGATCGCACTCTCCCGCCACGAGGAAATCAAGGCCCTCGAAAGCGAGGTCTCCGACCTCCAGGAGCAGTTCGCCACCCGCAAGCTCGTGGAGCGCGCCAAGAGCCTCCTCACCACCAAGATGGGCCTCACGGAACCGGAAGCCTTCCGGTGGATCCAGAAGACCTCCATGGACCGCCGACTCAGCATGCGCGAAGTCGCCGAAACGATCATCAACCAGGTCAACTAACCTCGGCAGCCCGGCAGGTAACGCACGACGACGGACTGCCGGGTTCCTTCCAGCCGGAACCACCCGCCGGCAGGCAAAACAAACAAAAAAAGGACCCCTGCCAACCGGCAGGGGTCCTTTTGCGTCAGGAACTCAGAAAGCCTAGGCCTTCTTCTTTTTTTCCGGCCAGGGGCCGAGCTTTTCCTTGTTGCTGGCTGCTTCGCCGCCGCGGGTGGAGTCAGCGAGGTCGCCCACTTTGTGCACCTTCAGCGAGTTGGTGGAGCCTGCCTTTCCGGGAGGCGAACCGGCAGCGATGACCACCAGGTCACCGTCCTCAACGAGGTTCATCTCCAGCAAGCTTCGGTCAACCTGCGCGGTCATCTCGTCGGTGTGGTCCACCATCTGGACCAGCACCGGCTGGATGCCCCAGGTCAGCGCCAGCTGGTTCCAGACCTGCTCCACCGGGGTGAAGGCGAACACCGGCTTGATGGGCCGCAAGCGGGACAGGCGGCGGGCGGAGTCGCCGGACTGGGTGAACGCACAGATGTACTTGGCGTCCAGCTGGTCGGCGATTTCGACGGCGGCACGAGTGATGGCGCCGCCACGGGTCTTGGGCTTGGTCCCCAGCGGGGGGACGCGCTCCAGGCCGTGGACCTCGGTGGATTCGATGATCCGGGCCATGACCTTGACGGTCTCGATCGGGTACTTGCCCACGCTGGTCTCGCCGGAGAGCATGACGGCGTCCGCACCGTCCAGCACGGCGTTGGCGCAGTCGGATGCCTCGGCGCGGGTGGGGCGCGGGTTGTCGATCATGGATTCCAGGACCTGGGTTGCCACGATGACCGGCTTGGCCCAGCGGCGGGCCAGTTCGATGGCACGCTTCTGGACAATCGGCACTTCCTCCAGCGGAAGCTCCACGCCCAGGTCGCCACGGGCCACCATGATGGCGTCGAACGCGTCGATGATCTCGGGCAGCTGCTCAACAGCCTGCGGCTTCTCGATCTTGGCGATGACCGGCACGCGGCGGCCTTCCTCGTCCATGATCTCGTGCACGCGGGTGATGTCGGACGCGTCCCGCACGAAGGACAGTGCCACCAGGTCGACGCCGCGGCGCATGGCCCAGCGGAGGTCGTCCTCATCCTTCTCGCTCAGCGCAGGCACGTTGACGGCCACGCCCGGAAGGTTGATGCCCTTGTTGTTGGACACCATGCCGCCCACGGTCACCTCGGCGACCACCTTGACGTCGTCAACGGCCGTGGCACGCAGCGCCACCTTGCCGTCGTCGATCAGCAGCGCGTCGCCCACGTTGACGTCCTCGGTGAGGCTCTTCAGCGTGGTGGAGCAGATGTCCTTGGTGCCGGGAACGTCCTCGGTGGTGATGGTGAAGGTGTCACCGACGGCGAGGGCATGCGGTCCGTCAACGAAACGGCCCAGGCGGATCTTGGGACCCTGCAGGTCGGCCATGATGGCCACGGCTTTGCCGAGATCCGCAGCCGCCTTCCGGACGTTCTCGTAGGTGTTGTCGTGCACGGAGTAGTCGCCGTGGCTCATGTTCATACGGGCAACGTCAACACCGGCTTCCAGCACCGCGAGGGTGTTCTCGTAGCTGGCGATGGCCGGGCCGAACGTAGCCACAATTTTTGCGCGTCTCATATACCTACCCTATTGGTCTCTTGCATTGGTTAGTTGTCGTGCAGGTGAACCCTCGATGCTGCCTAGAGCACAGCGATGGCGCGGTCCGTGGGAGCCACGGGGGCGGGAAGGATGGTGCTCCCCATCAGGAACTTGTCCACCGCTGCGGCCGCGGCCCGGCCCTCGGCAATGGCCCACACAATAAGGGACTGCCCGCGTCCGGCGTCACCGGCCACGAAGACGCCCTCGGTGTTGGTCATGTAGTAACCGTCGCGGGACACGTTGCCGCGGCCGTCGAATTCCGCGTGCACCTGTTCGGTGATGCCGGCGGGCTCGGCGCCGGTGAAACCCAGCGACAGGAACACCAGGTCCGCAGGGATGATCCGCTCCGTACCGGCCTTGGGCAGGCGCTTGCCGTCCACGAATTCGGTCTCTGCAACCTTGACGCCGGTCAGCTTGCCGTTCTCGCCCACGAACTCCACGGTGGAGGCAAGGTACGTGCGCTCACCGCCTTCCTCGTGGGCGCTGGCAACCTCGAAGAGGTTCGGGAACGTGGGCCACGGCTGGTGGCTGGCACGCTCGGCCGGCGGCTGCTTGCCGATGGCAAGCGTGGTCACCGATGCTGCACCGTGCCGGTGCGCGGTGCCCAGGCAGTCCGCTCCGGTGTCGCCGCCGCCGAGGATCACCACATGCTTGCCCTGCGCGTGGATCTGGTTTTCGACCTGCTCCCCCGCCACGGCGCGGTTGGCCGGGACCAGGTAGTCCATGGCGAAGTGGACGCCCTCGAGGTCGCGGCCCGGGATGGGCAGGTCGCGCGGGACGGTAGCGCCCGTGCAGACGACGACGGCGTCATAGCGCCGGCGCAGCTGCTCCCAGGTCACGTCCGTTCCCACGGCAACGCCGGTCCGGAAGCGGGTGCCTTCCGCCTTCATCTGCTCGACGCGGCGGTCCACCTGCTCCTTTTCCATCTTGAAGTCAGGGATGCCGTACCGCAGCAGCCCGCCGATCTTGTCGTCGCGTTCGTAGACGGCAACGGTGTGGCCCACGCGCGTGAGCTGCTGGGCAACCGCCAGGCCGGCGGGTCCGGAACCCACAACGGCCACGGTCTTGCCGGTCAGGCGTGCGGGCGGCAGGGGCTCCACCCAGCCGTTGTCCCACGCCTCATCGATGATGGAGACTTCCACCTGCTTGATGGTCACGGCCGGCTGGTTGATCCCCAGGACGCAGGACGCTTCGCAGGGTGCGGGGCACAGGCGGCCGGTGAACTCCGGGAAGTTGTTCGTGGCGTGCAGGCGCTCGATTGCTTCCTCGCCCTTGTCCCGCCACATGAGGTCGTTCCACTCGGGAATGAGGTTGCCCAGCGGGCAGCCCTGGTGGCAGAACGGGATGCCGCAGTCCATGCAGCGGCCGGCCTGGGCCTTCAGCGTGCCCTTTTCCTGCGCCTCGTACACTTCCTTCCAGTCCATGATGCGGACGGGAACGGGACGGCGCGGCTGGGTTTCACGCTGGCGTACTTTCAGAAATCCGCGTGGATCAGCCACCGGTCACCTCCAGGATTCGAGACCATACTTCTTCGCCGTCGGGGTCCAGGCCCTCTTCGATGGCGTCGAGACGGGTTTGCAGCACCGCCGCGTAGTCGCGCGGCAGCACCTTGGTAATGCGGGCAGCGGCGTCATCGAAGTTCTCGAGGAGGCGCGCAGCCAGCTGGGAATCAGTTTCTTCCACGTGCTTGACCAGCAGGCCGTGCACGATGTCGCGGTCCTCGGCGTCCAGCTCGCGAAGCTGGAGTTCGCCGGACTGCAGGGCTTCCTTGTTCACCCGGGCCGTGTCCAGGTCCAGGACGTAGGCGGTGCCGCCGGACATGCCGGCGCCGAAGTTCCGCCCGGTACGTCCGATGATCAGCGTCTGGCCGCCGGTCATGTACTCGCAGCCATGGTCGCCAATGCCTTCGACGACGGCGGTGGCACCTGAGTTGCGGACCAGGAAGCGTTCGCCCACCTGGCCGCGCAGGAACATCTCGCCGCTGGTGGCGCCGTAACCGATCACGTTCCCGGCGATGACATTCGTCTCCGCCTTGAACACGTTGGTCCGGTCCGGGCGGACGATGATGCGCCCGCCGGAGAGGCCCTTGCCCACGTAGTCGTTCGAGTCGCCGAACAGCCGCAGCGTGATGCCTGCGGGCAGGAAGGCGCCCAGTGATTGGCCGGCGGTGCCGCTGAGGGTGATGTCGATGGTGTCCGTGGCCAGGACATCCGTGCCGAACGTCTTGGTGACCACATGGCCCAGCATGGTGCCCACCGAGCGGTCGGTGTTAATGACGTCGACGGCGATCCTCACCGGGCTGCGGTCGGTCAGCGCTTCCGTGGCCATGGTGATCAGGCGCTGGTCGAAGTGCTTGTCCAGCTCGTGGTTCTGGCCGGTAAGGTTCCGCAGCGGGGCGTCGTCGTCGAACTCCAGCCCGTGCAGGATGGGGTCCAGGTCCAGGCCGTCGGCCTTCCAGTGGTTGACGGCGTCGCGGGCGTCGAGGACCTCGGCGTGGCCGATGGCCTCCTCAAGGCTGCGGAAGCCCAGTTCTGCCAGGATTTCACGGACTTCCTCGGCCAGGAACTCGAAGAAGTTGACCACGAACTCCGGCTTGCCGGTGAAGCGGGCACGCAGCTCCGGGTTCTGCGTCGCAACGCCCACCGGGCAGGTGTCCAGGTGGCAGACGCGCATCATGATGCAGCCTTCCACCACCAGCGGGGCGGTGGCGAAGCCGAACTCCTCGCCGCCCAGCAGCGCGGCGATCACAACGTCGCGGCCGGTCTTGAGCTGGCCGTCCACCTGCACCACCACGCGGTCGCGCAGGCCGTTGAGCATCAGCGTCTGCTGGGTCTCGGCCAGGCCGAGCTCCCACGGGACACCGGCGTGCTTCAGCGAGTTCAGCGGCGAGGCGCCCGTTCCGCCGTCGTGGCCGGAGACCAGTACGACGTCGGCCTTCGCCTTGGTCACACCGGCGGCAACTGTGCCGATGCCCACCTCGGAGACGAGCTTGACGTGCACCCGGGCCGAGGGGTTGGCGCGCTTGGCATCATAGATGAGCTGCGCGAGGTCCTCGATGGAGTAGATGTCGTGGTGCGGGGGCGGGGAAATAAGTCCGACGCCGGGGGTCGAGTGGCGGGTGCGGGCCACCCACGGGTAGACCTTCTGCGCCATCAGCTGGCCGCCCTCGCCGGGCTTGGCGCCCTGGGCCATCTTGATCTGGATGTCGTCGGCGTTGGTCAGGTAGAGGCTGGTGACGCCGAAGCGGCCGGACGCAATCTGCTTGACGGCGGAACGGCGCTTCGGGTCGAGCAGGCGGTCCACGTCCTCGCCGCCCTCGCCGGTGTTGGACTTGCCGCCCAGCTGGTTCATGGCGATGGCCAGCGTCTCGTGGGCCTCCTGGGAGATGGAGCCGTAGCTCATGGCACCCGTGGAGAACCGCTTGACGATGCTGGAGACCGGCTCCACTTCCTCGAGCGGAACGGCAGGACGCTCGTTCTTGAACTTGAGGAGGCCGCGGAGGGTCATCAGGTTCTGCGACTGGTCGTCCACGCCGCGGGTGTAGGCCTTGAAGATGTCGTAGCGGCGCTCACGCGTGGCGTGCTGCAGCCGGAAGACGGTCTCCGGGTTGAACAGGTGGGGTTCGCCGTCGCGCCGCCACTGGTACTCGCCGCCGCCCAGCAACGGGCGGTGGGGCTGCTCGATGCCGCCTTCGGGGTAGGCCATCTGGTGGCGCGCCGAAACCTCGGCGGCAATGACGTCCAGGCCCACTCCGCCAAGCTGCGAGTGCGTGCCGGCGAAGAATTCGTCCACGAGGTCCTGGCCCAGGCCCAGCGCCTCGAAGGTCTGCGCACCGGTGTAGGAGGCCACCGTGGAGATGCCCATCTTCGACATGATCTTCAGGACGCCCTTGCCGAGGCCCTTGATCAGGTTGTAGACGCCGTCCTGCGGGGTGACCCCGGTGACGTCGCCCGCGGCAATGAGCTGCTCCACGGATTCCATGGCCAGGTACGGGTTGACGGCCGAAGCGCCATAGCCAATCAGGACAGCGACGTGGTGCGTCTCGCGGACGTCGCCGGCCTCGACCACCAGTGCGGTCTTGGTGCGGTTGGCGCTGCGGAGCAGGTGGTGGTGCACGGCGCTGACGAGCAGCAGCGACGGGATGGGCGCCCACTGCGCGTTGGAATCGCGGTCGGACAGCACCACGTACTGCACGCCGCGGTTGATGGCGCCGGAAACCTGCTCGCAGATCTCGGTGAGCCGGGCACGCAGCGCGTTCTCGCCGCCCTCGGGGCGGTAAAGCCCACGGACCTTCATGGCCACGCGGTTACCGTCGGCGTCCTCGATGTTGGCGATCTTGGCGAGCTGGTCATTGTTGATCACCGGGAACGGCAGCTGGACCTGGGGCTGGCGGACCTGCTTGGTGTCCAGGAGGTTGCCGTTGGGGCCGATGGCACAGGTCAGCGAGGTGACCAGCTCTTCGCGGATGGCATCCAGCGGCGGGTTGGTCACCTGCGCGAAGGACTGCACGAAGTAGTCGAAGAGCAGGCGGGGGCGCTTGGACAGCACGGCTACCGGGGTGTCCGAGCCCATGGCGCCCAGCGGTTCCGCGCCGGTGCGGGCCATCGGGCCGAGCAGGATCTTCAGTTCCTCTGTGGTGTAGCCGAAGGTGCGCTGGCGGATGTTCACCGAAGCAGCGGTGTGGACCACGTGCTCGCGCTCGGGGAGCTCGTTGAGGTCGATCAGGTTGTCCTTGACCCACTCCGCCCACGGGTTGGCTGCGGCGACTTCGGCCTTGACCTCTTCATCATCGATGATGCGGCCGGCCTCGGTGTCCACCAGGAACATCTTGCCCGGGGAAACGCGGCCCTTCTTAACAACCTTGGAGGGTTCGACGTCGATCACGCCCACCTCGGAGGCGAAGACGATCAGGCCGTCCTCGGTGATCCAGAACCGGCCGGGGCGCAGCCCGTTGCGGTCCAGGGTGGCACCCACGAGGTTGCCGTCGGTGAAGGAAACGGCGGCAGGGCCGTCCCACGGTTCCATCAGGAGGGAGTGGTACTCGTAGAACGCTCGGCGGGCCGGATCCATGGTGGCGTGGTTTTCCCATGCCTCGGGGATCATCATCATGATGGAATGCGTGATGGGGCGGCCGGACAGCCACAGCAGCTCGGCTACCTCGTCGAAGGACGCGGAGTCCGACGCACCCGGCGTGCAGATGGGGTACAGCTCTTCCGGCGTATCACCCAGCAGCGGGTTCGCGAGCTGGGACTGGCGGGCGCGCATCCAGTTCCGGTTGCCCTTGACGGTGTTGATTTCACCGTTGTGGGCGATGGTGCGGAACGGCTGCGCCAGCGGCCACGACGGGAAGGTGTTGGTGGAGAAGCGCGAGTGGACGATCGCCAGCTTGGTCTTGAAGCGCTTGTCGGAGAGGTCCGGGTAGAACGGCTCCAGCTGGGCGGTGGTGAGCATGCCCTTGTAGACGATGGTGCGCGAGGACAGCGACGGGAAGTAAACGCCGAACTTGTTCTGGGCACGCTTACGGATCCGCCAGGCACGGGAATCAAGCTCGTTGCGGTCCAGTTCCTCGCCGGTGGCGGAGGCCAGGAAGGGCTGGGAGAAGTAGGGCATGCAGGCGCGGGCCATGGCACCGACCAGGTCGGCGACGATCGGCACCTCGCGCCAGCCGAGGACCTTCAGGCCCTCGTCAGCTGCGAGGCCCTCGATACCTGCCTTGGCGGCGTCGGCCTCGCGCTGCTCGGCGGGCAGGAAAGCGGTGCCGGCCACGTACTGGCCGGGAGCGGGAAGTTCGAACTCCGTGACCGCACGGAAGAACTCATCGGGGATCTGCATGAGGAGGCCGGCACCGTCACCGGTACCCTCGTCCGCGCCCACGGCACCGCGGTGCTCGAGGTTGCGCAAGGCGGTCAGGGCGGCATCGACGATGTCGTAGCCCGGTTCACCCCGGAGGGTGGCGATAATCGCAAGACCGCAGGCGTCCTTCTCCTGCTCCGGGTTGTAGAGCCCGTGTGCCTCCGGCAGGGCTGCGAAGCGCTTGAACGGCGACATGGCAGCCTCAGGCTGATCCGGTTCGGACCAGCTGGGAGTGTGAAGAGTTTGGGTCATGGGAGACGTCCTTCCTCCTGATCGTGCGTATGGAAGGGACACCGTTGGCCCCACTCGTCGGGCGCCGCTCACATGGGCACAACAAAGTGTTATTTACTGGAAATTGTAGGTCAGCGTGGCCTGCTGAACTAACAGTTACGCAGGCCCCTGCCCCGGGCAACACCAGGCAGCATGTCCATGCTGTCCGGGGCGGCCCCGCTGCCACGACGCTGTGGTGATTGGGCGCTTCGAGCGGTGGCTCTGCTGCCCTGCCTGGCCCGCGCGCTACTTGGTAGTGCCGGCTTCCGGCGCGCTTCCTGTGGCTGTGCTGCCGGACTTTCCGGCAACTGTTGCGTCCGGTCCGGGCGTGGGGCCCGCCGGCGCAGCCGCGGCCTCTTCCGTTGGGACGGAAGCATGCCGGGAACCGCTTTGGTTATCAGGGAGATTATCACGCGATTCACTATCTGAGACAACAGGGTCCGGATCCCGGACCTCGTCCGAAGCCTGCAGGGCCTCCTTGCCTTCACCGTCCCTGGCAGGCTCCCGGCCCGGAAGATACGGGCTGTCCGGCTCTGTCCGCTTCTTCATTCCAAGCAGGATGAACGCCACGAGCGCGGCCAGGAACACGAAGATGCTGGTCCACACGTTCAGGCGGGTGGTGATGCCGAACAGGGAGATCTGCTCCGCGTCGTCAATGCGCATCGCCTCGATCCAGACCCGGCCCAGGGTGTAGTACATGGCGTAGAGCCAGAAGAGCCTGCTGCGGCGGAAGTTGAACTTCCGGTCCAGCGCGAGCAGGATGACGACGCCGGCCACGTTCCACAGCGATTCGTACAGGAACGTGGGGTGGAACAGGGTGTCCGCCGGGGTTCCGGCCGGAAAGTTCGGGTTGTCGGCGTCAATCTGCAGGCCCCAAGGCAGGGTGGTGGGCCCGCCAAAGAGTTCCTGGTTGAAGTAGTTGCCCCAGCGCCCTACGGCCTGGGCAAGCAGCAGTCCGGGGGCCGCAGCATCCAGGAAGGCGCTGAGCTTGACGCCGCTGCGGCGGCAGCCGATCCACGCGCCTACAACGCCGAGGACCACGGCACCCCAGATGCCCAGGCCGCCGCGCTGGATCTGCGGGATCAGGGACAGGTCGCCGGTGCCGTCAAAGCCAGGGCCGAAGTAGGCGTCGGGCGAGGAGACCACGTGGTACAGGCGGCCCCCGATGATGCCGAAGGGGATGGCCCAGACCACGATGTCCCAGACGCTTCCTTCAGGTGCTCCGCGCTTGGCCCAGCGGACGGAGGTGAGCCAGAGGCCCACCACGATGCCGGCCAGGATGCACAGGGCGTAGGCGTGGATGCGCAGCGTTCCCCACGGCAGGGGGATGTCGACGCCGGACCAGTCCGGGCTCGGGATGCTGGCCGGCACCATTGCTGCTGCCTGGAGGAGGGTCTGCATGGCCTAGGCTTCTTCCTCTGTCAGTCCGGTGTCACGGCTCAGTCCGGTGTCGCGACTCAGTCCGGTGCTGAGGTCCTTGGTGAGGGCGGCAACTGCATCCACCCCGCCGTCGCGGATTGCGGCCACCAGCGCGGTGCCCACAATGACGCCTTCGGCATAGGCGGCGATCTCGCGGACCTGGTCCGCGTTGGAGACGCCCAATCCGACGCACACGCGTTCGGCGCCGGCGGCGTGCGCTGCCGCCACCACGTCCTTTGCAGCGGTGCTGACGGACGTCCGCGCGCCTGTGACGCCCATGATCGACACGGCGTAGACGAAGCCGCGGCTCGCGTCCACGGTGCGCTGCATGCGCTCGGCAGTGGAAGAGGGCGCCACCAGGAACACCCGGTCGAGCCCGTATTTGTCCGATGCTTCCATCCACTCGGCTGCTTCATCGGGGATGAGGTCGGGGGTGATGAGCCCTGCTCCCCCGGCTTCAGACAGGCGGCGGGAGAACTCGTCGACGCCCATCCGGACCACGGGGTTCCAGTAGGTCATCACCAGCACGGCGGCGTCGGTCTTGCTGGTGATGCCGGCCACCACGTCAAAGACCTGGCGGACGGAGAAGCCCTTGGCGAGGGCCTCGGTGGTGGCTGCCTGGATGACCTGGCCGTCCATGACGGGGTCGGAGTAGGGAATGCCGATCTCGATCAGGTCGGCACCGTTTTGGGCCAGGGCGATGCCTGCCGCGATGGTCTCCTCCACGCTCGGGTAGCCTGCGGGGAGGTAGCCGATCAGGGCTGCGCGGCCTTCAGCGCGGGCCTTGTCGATGGCTGCCGCCGACTTGCTGGTGGTCTGTGCAGTGGTCACAGCTGCTCCCCCTCTTTGCCGATTTCCGACTCGGCGGAATCCTTGTCCAACAGGTCGAACCATTCGGCTGCGGTGGCAACGTCCTTGTCCCCGCGCCCGGAAAGGTTCACGATGATGATCTTGTCCTGCGCCGAACCACCGGCCTCGGCGGCTTCGGCAGCCAGCCGCTGGCCCACCTTGATGGCGCCGGCCAGGGCGTGCGAGGACTCGATGGCGGGGATGATGCCCTCCGTGCGGCACAGCAGCCGGAAGGATTCCATGGCCTCGCTGTCCGTGATGGGCTCGTAGCTCACCCGGCCGATGTCCGCGAGGTAGGAGTGCTCCGGGCCCACGCCGGGGTAGTCGAGGCCCGCCGAGATCGAGTGGGACTCGATGGTCTGGCCGTCGTCGTCCTGCATCAGGTAGGACCGGGCTCCGTGGAGGACGCCGGGCTTGCCGAGGGTGATGGTGGCAGCGTGGCGTCCGGTGTCCACGCCGTCGCCGCCTGCTTCGAAGCCGTAAATCCGCACTGACGGATCGTCCAGGAAACCGTGGAAGATGCCGATGGCGTTGGAGCCGCCGCCGATGCAGGCACAGACGGCGTCCGGGAGCCGGCCGGCCTGTTCGAGGATCTGGGCGCGGGCTTCCTCGCCGATGACCTCGTGGAAGTAGCGGACCATGGCGGGGAAGGGGTGGGCCCCGGCTGCGGTGCCCAGCAGGTAGTGGGTGGTGTCCACGTTGGCCACCCAGTCGCGCAGGGCGTCGTTGATGGCGTCCTTGAGGGTCTGCGAGCCGCTGGTCACCGGAATGACGGTGGCGCCGAGCAGTTCCATCCGGGCCACGTTGAGCGCCTGGCGGCGGCAGTCCTCCGCGCCCATGTAGACAACGCATTCCAGGCCCATCAGGGCGGCGGCGGTGGCGCTGGCCACGCCGTGCTGGCCGGCGCCGGTCTCGGCGATGACGCGCGTCTTGCCCATGCGCTTGGCCAACAGCGCCTGGCCCAGGACGTTATTGATCTTGTGCGAACCGGTGTGGTTCAGGTCCTCGCGCTTGAGGAACACCCGGACTCCCCCGGCGTGCTCGGAGAAGCGCTTCGCTTCGGTAAGCAGCGACGGCCTGCCGGAATAGTTCTTGTTGAGGTCCGCGATCTGCGCCCGGAACTCGGGGTCGTCCTTGGCCTTGTTGAACGTCTCCTCAAGTTCGTCCAGGGCGGCGATCAGGGATTCGGGCATCCAGCGTCCGCCGTAGCTGCCGAAATACGGCCCGGGGGCGTGCTTGAGGGACCCGCCCTGCAGGAATGCTTCCGTGGCGTTGTTGTCGGTATCGTTGTCGGCGTTGCCGGAGGGTGCTTCAGCCATCAGTCCCGTCCTGTTCCAGTTGGTCGTGCAAAAAGTGGTTGTCCCGGCGGGGGCAGCCTCCCGGGCGTGTTCGACGGGCGGGGATCGGTGCCCGCCCGTCTGTGCGCAGGTGCTTTCGCCTCAGCCCCGGGCGGCGATGGCGGCGGCGCCGGCGGCCTTGAACTCGGCAATCCGCTCCTGCGGTGTCGAGTGGCTGACCAGCGCTTCGCCCACCAGCACGGCATTGGCGCCGCTGGCAGCGTAGTGGGTGACGTCGTCGGCGTCGCGCACGCCGGACTCGGCAACCACTACTGCGCCGGCCGGAATCTGCCCGGCCAGGGACGCGAATACTGAACGGTCGACGTCGAGCGTCTTTAGGTTCCGCACGTTGACGCCGATGATGCGCGCCTGCGCGGCCACCGCCCGCTCGATTTCCTCATCCGTGTGCGTTTCCACAAGGACGTTCATGCCGAGTTCGCGGCTGAGGGCGCTGAAGTCGGCAAGCTGCGCGTCGGAGAGCGCGGCAACGATAAGCAGGACCAGGTCCGCGCCGTGGGCGCGGGCCTCCCAGATCTGGTACTCGTCCAGCGTGAAGTCTTTCCGCAGGAGCGGAACGTCGACGGCGGCGCGCACCGCATCGAGGTCCGCCAGGGACCCATTGAAGCGGCGCTGCTCGGTGAGGACGCTGATGACGGAGGCACCGCCGTCGGCATACTGCCGGGCGAGGGACGCGGGGTCACCGATGGCGGCGAGGTCCCCCTTCGAGGGGCTACGACGCTTGATTTCGGCAATGACTTTGAGCTCGTCCCGCGACGGGGAGGTCCCGCCGAGGGCTGCCCACGCATCGCGGGCAGGTGCCGCAGCCTGTGCCAGGTCCTTCAGTTCAGCCAGCGAAACAAGCTGCTTCCGGGCCTCCATATCCTCCCTGACACCAGCGTTGATGTCATCGAGAACAGTGGACATCAGTGGCCGGAGTTCTTCAGCTTGCTGCCTTCGACGCCGTAGCCTGCCTTGCGCATGATGTAGCCCAGGATCAGGCCCAGCACCATGACGCCGGCGCCGGCGATGAAGATGGGCGTGCTGGCGATCACGAAGGCAATGGAGGCGATAAGGGCGCCCACCAGCATGACGATGACGCAGGTCCACGCTGCGGGGCTGTTGCCGTGGCCAAGTTCCTGGCTGTGGTCGATGGCGCCAGGGGCCACGGTTCGGGTGCCGGACTTGGAAACGGACGCAGGTGCTTTGCTCATGGAAATCTCCTCAGGGTGAATACTGCTTACATTCTGCCATTTTTTGGCCGGTGCCCGTTTATCCGCCGGTACCCTGCCGGTAGCGGCAGTGCGCCCCGGCCGGGTCAGGTCGGATCGTCGCCGCGGGAAAGCCGGTCCCAGCTGTCGATTTCATCCACTGGGCCGCCGGCCGCGGCGCTGCCTGCGGCCGGAACGTCATATTTCGTCCGTGCCTTCCAGTGGCGTGCCGCGGGCGGAATGGCCATGGCGGCGAGGGCCAGC
The DNA here is from genome assembly GCF_006151685.1 of Arthrobacter sp. BB-1. Taxonomy (NCBI): domain Bacteria; kingdom Bacillati; phylum Actinomycetota; class Actinomycetes; order Micrococcales; family Micrococcaceae; genus Arthrobacter; species Arthrobacter sp. BB-1. The sequence continues at coordinate 90,774 of NZ_VDEV01000015.1, read as the reverse complement.
AGGCAGCCCGCGACGACGGCGAGGACGGGGAAGGCGGTGATGGTCACCTGCGCCTGGCTTCCGGTGACGCCGGTCGCTTCCGCGATGGCGCCCTGGGCGGCCGCCAGCGGGTTGGCCAAAACTGTTGCAGCCGCGGCAACAATTCCAGCGGAGGCCAGGACGATGATGCCGGTGATGACCCAGCGCGCAATCCTGCCCGCAATGGCCGCTGCCAGGCCGCCGGCAAGGGCAACCAGCGCCAGCGCCGTGACGGCGGTGGCGGCCTTGCTCCCCTGCACCTCAAGCGCGCTCTGCCCGGCTCCGGCCTGGCCCACCTGGTCCGGATCGAGCGTCACGGTCATCCAGGTTTGGGTGGTGGTGCCGAACACCGCCAGCGCCAGGACCGCGATAAGCAGCACCACCGTGGACGTACGTGCCCAGGCCGGCATGCGTTTGCCGGATGTTCCCGCTGGCGCTGCTGCCGGTCCGCTGCCTGTCATCGGGAGTCCGCCCCGGGAAGCGAGTCCGCCGAGATGTTCTGCAGGGAACCCGCCGTATGGACCGCCCGGAGGGGAGCCGCGGCTTTGTTGACGGTTTCCAGCGCCTCCGTTGGGTTGACCGAGTCCGCCACGATGCCGCCGCCAGCCTGGACGTAGGCGCGCCCGTCCCTGATCAGCGCTGAACGGATGGCAATGGCCATGTCCATGTCACCGGCGAAGTCCAGGTAGCCCACCACGCCGCCGTAGATGCCCCGGCGGTGCGGCTCAAGCTCGTCCAGGAGGCGCAGGGCGCGGGGCTTCGGGGCCCCGGACAGGGTTCCCGCCGGGAAGGTCGCCTTGAGCACATCATAGGCTTTGGCCTTGGGCGAGAGCCGGCCCACCACGGTGGACACCAGGTGCATGATGTGGCTGAAGCGCTCCACCTCCATGAACTGCGTGACGTCCACCGTGCCCGCCACGCAGACCTTGGAAAGATCGTTGCGCGAGAGGTCCACGAGCATCAGGTGTTCGGCGCGTTCCTTCTGGTCCGCCAGCAACTCTTCGGCGAGGGCCTTGTCCGCCTCCACGGTTTTGCCGCGTGGGCGCGAGCCGGCGATGGGGTGCGTGATGACCTCTTCGCCGGTCACGGTGACGAGGGCCTCGGGCGAGGAGCCAACAATCGAGTACTCCCGGCCTTCGGCGTCCTCCAGGCTGAAGATGTACATGTACGGGCTGGGGTTGGTGTTCCGCAGGACCCGGTAGACGTCCAGTGCGGACGCCTTGCATTCCATTTCGAAGCGGCGCGAGATGACCACCTGGAACACCTCGCCGTCAACGATGGCTTCCTTGCCGCGGTCCAGGGCCGCCAGGTACTCCGCCTCGTCCCAGCGTTCCTGGACGCTGGAGGCGAAGTCCACGGCCGCCGGAACAAGGACCGAGACGGGCTGCGCCACCGGGGTGCTGACCTTCGCGAGGAGCGCCTTGACCCTGGCCACGGCATCGTGCCAGGCCTCGTCGACGCGTTCGGAGCTGTTGTCGAAGTTGATGGCGTTGGCGATCAGCAGCACTGTGCCGTCGACGTTGTCGTGGACGGCCATGTCGGTCACCAGGTTCAGCGCCATTTCCGGCAGCTGCAGGTCATCCTCCGGCGGGCTCACCAGGCGTTCCCAGTGCCGGACCGTCTCCCAGCCCAGGAATCCCACCAGGCCTGAGGTGAAGGGCGGCAGCCCGTCGAACCGGTCGGTGCGGAGGGCCTCGATGGTATCGCGGATGGCGTCCACGGGACTGCCGTCCACCGGGACACCCGCCGGCGGTTCTCCCAGCCAGTGCGCCTGGCCGTCTTTGGTGGTCAGCGTGGCGCGGGATTTGGCACCGATAAAGGAGTAACGGGACCAGGCGCCGCCCACCGCAGCGGACTCCATCAGGAAGGTGCCAGGCTGCCCTTGCGCCAGCTTGCGGTACAGGCCGATGGGTGTCTCGGCGTCCGCGAGCACCTTGAGCCGGACGGGGATGACGCGGCTGTGGCCGGCCAGTTCCCGGAACTCCTCAAGGCCGGGGCTGATGATTCCAAGGTCCTGCATGGCTATGCTGTTCCGCCTGTTCTGGTAGGGGGCCGGTTCTGGTGGCCCAGGTGCCGGGAGGCCGGTAATGCCGGGGGTGTACTGACAGGTTCTTGCTAGGGGCGGCCCGGGCCCCTCCCGTTCCGCAACCGGCTGCGGTCAGAAAGAATTCAGTGTGCCTGGCCTGTTGCCACGGCCAGGCCGCGGCCGTCGAAGCACGTTCGGGTGCCGGTGTGGCAGGCTGCCCCGACCTGGTCCACGCGCACGAGCAGTGCGTCGCCGTCGCAGTCCATTGCCACCGATTTGACCCATTGCACATGCCCAGAGGTGTCCCCCTTGCGCCAGTACTCCTGGCGGGAGCGCGAGTAGAAGGTGACGCGGCCGGTGGTCATGGTCCGGTGCAGGGCTTCGTCATCCATCCAGCCCAGCATCAGGACCTCGTTGGTGTCGTACTGCTGGACGACGGCGGCCACAAGGCCGGCGCTGTCGCGCTTCAGCGCGGCGGCCAGTTCAGCGGGCAGCGGGCTCGCCGGGGCCTGGCCGGGCGAAGGGGCTGCGGGCGCGGCAATACCGGGGTTCGGGACGGGGGCGGGCTGCTCAGACATCAGGTCAAGTCTAGTGCCTCCGCCTGGCCCCCTATTGTGTGTGAACAACGGCACGCCAGCAGGCGCGGGCGTGCTGCCCAACTCTGCGCGTGTCGTGCTAGTTTCACAAGTGATGCATTTCGTCGAACCGTCCCGAGAAGTCCTTGCCGAGACCCTGCTTGCGGCCGGTCCTGACGCGCCCACGCTCTGCAGGGGCTGGCGTACCAGGGACCTTGCCGCGCACCTTTACCTGCGCGAACGCAAGGCCGCCGTGGGGCTGGGCCTGATCATTAAGCGCCTGGCCAAGGCCTCCGACCAGGCGACTGCCAGGCTCGCAGCCAAACTGACCACGGCCGAGGACTATGCGCGGCTCGTCAACACGTTCCGTGCGGGGCCGCCGGCATTGTCGCCGATGAACATCAAGGCGCTGGACGAAAGCTCCAACCTCATCGAGTACTTCGTCCACACCGAGGATGTCCGGCGGGCGGTTGACCGCTGGGCGCCGCGGGCACTGGACGAGGCCTACTCCGAAGCCCTGTGGGACGAACTCGTCAAGCGCGCCGCCATCCTCTACCGCGGCGTCGACCTGGGCATCGTCCTGGTGCGTCCGTCCGGGCCACGCCACGTGGCCAAACGGGCACCTGTTTCGGTGGCCATCGTGGGCGAGCCGGGCGAACTGCTGATGCACGCCCACGGCCGTACCCGCCACGCCCTGGTGACCTTCGAAGGCCAGCCGGACGCCGTCGCGCTTCTCCAGTCAGCCGAAGTAGGCCTCTAGCCCCCCAACTGAGTAGCGCTAAGTGTCGTTATGAGCCCTCAAAACGACACTTAGCGCTACCTAGTTGGGCGGGGACACGCTTCAGCGGACTTCGAAACCCGCGTCCCGGATGGCGTCCTTCACCTGGGACATCATGTCGTCAGGGCCCCAGTGGAAGATGGATGCCGCCAGGACGGCGTCGGCGCCCGCCGCGACCGCCGGCGGAAAGTGCGCCGGCTCCCCCGCTCCGCCTGAGGCGATGATGGGCACCTTGACGGCAGCCCGGACCAGCTTGATGAGTTCGAGGTCGAACCCGTCCTTGGTGCCGTCGGCGTCAATGGAGTTCAGCAGGATCTCCCCCACGCCGCGGTCGGCGGCTTCCCTGGCCCATTCAATGGCATCGATGCCGGTGCCGGTGCGCCCACCGTGCGTAGTCACTTCAAATCCCGACGGCGTCGGCTGGGACCCCGGGCGGGTGCGGCGGGCATCCACGGACAGGACCAGGACCTGGGAACCGAAGTGCCGGGTGATCTCGTCGATGACATCGGGCCGCGCAACCGCGGCAGTGTTGATGGAGGCCTTGTCTGCGCCGTAGCGCAGCAGCTTGTCCACCTCGGCAACTCCACGGACGCCACCGCCCACCGTCAGCGGAATGAAGACTTCCTCTGCGGTGCGGCGGACCACGTCGAAGGTGGTTTCCCGGTTGCCGGAGGACGCCGTCACGTCCAGGAACGTCAGTTCATCCGCCCCGGCGTTGTCGTAGCGGTGTGCCAGCTCCACCGGGTCCCCGGCGTCGCGCAGGCCCTCGAAGTTGACGCCTTTGACGACGCGCCCGGCGTCCACGTCGAGGCAGGGAATGACTCGTACAGCTACAGCCATGGGGTTCTCCTGGAAATCAGATGCGGCAGGCGTGGATGCTGCTGACCAGGATGGCGCGCGCACCGAGATCGTACAGCTCGTCCATGATCCGGTTGGTTTCCCGCTTGGGCACCATGGAACGGACGGCTACCCAGTCGGAGTCCCGCAGTGGTGAGACCGTGGGCGATTCCAGGCCTGGCGTGAGTGCGGCGGCCTGCTCCACGAGCTCCTTGCGGATGTCGTAGTCCATGAGCACGTACTGGCGTGCAACCAGCACACCCTGCAGGCGGCGGATGAGGACCTCGATCTCCTTGGCCGTGCCGTTTGCGGCACCGCCGTTGCCGGTCCGGCGGATCAGGACGGCTTCAGACTTGAGGATGGGTTCGCCGAAGATTTCCATCCCGGCGGCCTTGAGGGTGTTGCCGGTTTCCACGACGTCCGCGATGGCGTCCGCGACGCCCAGCCGGACCGAGGATTCCACGGCGCCGTCCAGGCGGACAACCTTGGCCTTGATGCCGCGCTCGGCAAGGTAGCCGCGGAGCAGGCCGTCGTAGCTGGTGGCCAGCCGCTTGCCTTCCAGTTCCTCAACCTTGGCAAAGTCGCCAACGGGGCCGGCAAAACGGAACGTGGAGGCAGCAAAGCCAAGCGGAAGCAGTTCCTCAGCCTCCACCTCCGCGTCCAGCAGGAGGTCGCGTCCGGTGATGCCGACGTCGAGCGTTCCCTGGCCGACGTACACGGCGATGTCGCGGGGACGGAGGAAGAAAAACTCGATGTCATTGTCCGGGTCCACCATCACCAGCTCACGGGAATCGCGGCGCTGGCGGTACCCAGCTTCGGACAGCATGGCGGACGCGGCTTCGGACAGGGAGCCCTTGTTGGGGACGGCTACTCGCAGCATGGGAAATCTTTCTGGATTGTAAAAAGTCTAGGAGTCAGGCAATGCAGGCCACAGCGGGCACCGGCGGCTGGGGCGCGCGCCGGACCGGTGGCTAGAGATGCTTGTAGACGTCTTCCAGGGTGAGGCCTTTGGCGAGCATCAGGACCTGCAGGTGGTACAGCAGCTGGGAGATTTCCTCGGCCGCGGCTTCATCGGATTCATATTCGGCAGCCATCCACACTTCGGCTGCTTCCTCAACGACTTTCTTGCCGATGCCGTGCACACCGGAGTCCAATTCAGCGACGGTGCGGGAGCCTTCCGGGCGGGTGGCTGCCTTCTCGCTGAGCTCAGCGAACAGCGTCTCGAAATTCTTCACGCCCTCCAGCCTACTTGCTGCGGCCCGAAGGGCGCTTCCCGGGCCGTTGCATGACGGGCGCGATGTGAGCGAATACACACGCGCCCGCCAGGCGGGGCGCGCTGGCTTCAGTACTGCTTGAGCACGACGGCGGTGGCCAGGGCCGCGGTGACGGCCTCGTGGCCCTTGTCTTCCTTGGAGCCCGGGAGCCCCGCCCGGTCCAGGCCCTGCTGTTCGGTATCGCACGTCAGGACACCGAAGCCCACCGGGACGCCGGTGCGTACGCTGACGTCGGTGAGGCCCGACGTCGCAGCCTGGCAGACGTACTCAAAGTGCGGGGTGCCGCCGCGGATGACGACGCCGAGGGCAACCACGGCGTCGAAGTGCGGTGCCAACCGCGCGGCAGCCACGGGAAGCTCGAAGCTGCCTGGGACGCGCAGGACGGTGGGCTCGGCAATCCCGGCGTCCTTCGCGGCCCGGAGTGCGCCGTCCAGGAGTCCGTCCATGATCTGCGTGTGCCAGCTGGCCGCAACGATGGCAAGCCGCAGCTGCGACGTTTCCGCGGGGTTGAGGGTGGTCAGGTCAATGTCGGGGGCGCCGTGTCCGCTCATAAGTCAGTTCTGTTCCGTTCAGTCTTGTGTGGGGTCAGTGTTGTGTGGGGGAAGTCTGGAGGTGGGTCAGTCTTGTTCGTGGTCGAACGAATCAGCGGCGGCGGGAACGGCAGCCACGTGGGTATCGAGCGTCAGCCGGTGCTCCATGCGATCCTTCTTGGTCTGCAGGTACCGGATGTTCTGGTCGCGGGAGGGCACCTCCGTGGGGACCATTTCCACCACCTTCACACCCGCCTTCGCCAGCCTGTTCTGCTTGTCCGGGTTGTTGCTCAGGAGCCGGACCTCGTGCAGCCCCATCTCCGCGAGGACCTGGGCAGCGGCCTTGTAGCAGCGGGCATCCACGGGCAGGCCAAGCTGCTCGTTCGCCTCGACGGTGTCGAAACCGGCCTCCTGCAGCGCGTAGGCCTTGATCTTGTTGGCGAGGCCGATGCCACGGCCCTCCTGGCCCCGAAGGTACAGCAGCGTGCCGCCCTGCTCGCCGATCATTTCCAGGGCGTAGGCAAGCTGCTCGCCGCAGTCGCACCGGTAGGAACCGAAGACATCCCCCGTGAGGCACTCGGAATGAAGCCGGACCAGGGGCGCCTTCCCGTCCTTGGGCGGGTTGGGCGAGCTGACGGCCAGGTGCTCGTGGCCGGTGACCAGGTCTGTCCAGGCCTGGGCAACGAAGTCGCCGAAAGCCGTGGGCAGCTGCACGATGGGTCCGCCGCTCACGGGATGGGGCACCCGGCCGTGGCCCGAATCCGGGTGGTGGCCGTTGCCCGAACCAGGCAAGTGGTGGCCATTGCCAGAATCAGGTGCATGGTGGCCATTGCCAGAACCAGGCAGGTGGTGGCCGTTGCCCGAAGCTCCGGAAGCCGTCATCGTATCTCCTCTTCTCCGCCCGCGCGTCCTGCCCGGGTATTGCCGTCGGCCGGTGTGCCCGCTGCCTCGAGGTGGGCCACCAGGTCTTCAATCGAGATCAGTGGGCACCCGTGTTCGGCAGCGAAGGCGCGAAGCCCGTCCAGCCGCATCATCTCACCGTCGTCGTAAACAACTTCGGCGATTACGCCCACAGCTTCCAGCCCGGCGAGCCGGCACAGGTCCACGGCCGCTTCAGTGTGGCCGGGCCGCTCCCGCACTCCCCCATTAACGGCCCGCAGCGGGAAAATATGCCCGGGACGGGTCACGGCCTCAGGTCCAGCCTGCGGATCCGCCAGCACGCGGGCCGTCAGGGCCCGGTCGGTGGCGGAAATCCCGGTGCTCACGCCGACGGCCGCATCACAGGACACCGTGTACGCCGTGCCCTTGGCGTCCTCGTTGACCGCCACCATGGGTGGCAGTGCCAGGGCGTCCGCACGGTCCCCGGACAGCGGGACGCAGATGACACCCGAGCTGTAGCGGATGGTCCAGCCCATCAAGGCCGGCGTGGCGTGCTGGGCGGCGAAGATGATATCGCCCTCGTTCTCCCGGTCCTCGTTGTCCACCACCAGCACAGGCCTGCCGGCGGCCATGGCGCGTACCGCCTCCTCGATGGTGTCCAGTCCAGCGGCAGCCGCTGGCCGGCCGGCGTTGGACGGAGGTGCGACGGCGGATCCGGGCACCGCTGCCTGTTCCACCTTGACCGCGCCGCTCATCGGGCGCCTCCCTCAACAGCGGCGGGCGCCGGCGTGTTGAACGCCAGCAGGCGTTCGGTGTATTTGGCCAGGACGTCCACTTCCAGGTTCACCCGGCTGCCGGTGCCCTTGGCGCCGAGGCCGGTCTCAGCCAGGGTTGTGGGGATAAGCCCCACCTCAAACCAGGGTTCCTGCTCGCGGGCCTCGCTGACTGCGGTCACCGTGAGCGAGACGCCGTCGATCGCAATCGAGCCCTTTTCCGCGATGTAGCGGGCCAGGTTGGCAGGCACGCCGAACCGGAGCCGTTCCCAGTTGCCGAGCGCCTCGCGTTCCAGCAGCACGCCGACGCCGTCCACGTGCCCCTGCACCACATGGCCGTCCAGCCGGCCGCCGGCCGGAACGCAGCGTTCAAGGTTCACTGAGTCGCCCGGAGCAAGTTCACCTATGGTGCTGCGGACCAGGGTTTCCCCCATCACGTCGACGCTGAATTCCTTGCCGTTGATCTCCGTAGCCGTGAGGCAGACCCCGTTGACGGCGATGGAGCCGCCCAGCGCGAGCCCCTCGGTGGTGCCGGGCGCGGACAGCCGCACGGTGGCGCTGGCGTTGCCGTCCCGCTCCACCGACAGCACATGCCCTTGTTCGGCAATAATTCCGGTAAACATCAGTAGCCTCCCTGGGCTGGCTCCGCGCTGCCGCGGGTTGGTTGAGGGTCCAGTGCAACGGTTCGTTGTGGTCTAAGGTGAAGCCGCAGGTCCCGGCCCAGCGCGCGCACGGCACCGCCGTCGGACCCGTCCCAGTCCCAGTGCTGGGCATCGGCGAGGGTGGTGATCCCCAGGTTCCCCAGGGCCGGGGTGCCGGATCCCAGCAGGGTGGGCGCCAGGTACACGATGAGTTCATCCACCAGCCCGGCAGTCAGGAACGCGCTGAGGATTCGCGAGCCTCCCTCCACCATGACGTGGCGGGTTCCTGATCCGTACAGCATGGTGAGTGCCTCACGCGGGTCCCGGGTGCGGAGGTGCGCCACCAGTCCGTCTGTTCCGCGCACTGCGGCGCCGGCGGGAATGTCCCGGAGCCCCATGACGGCGCGCAGTGGCTGGCTCGCTGCCGGCTCTCCCGAGGGGTTCCGGGCGGTGAGCCGCGGATCGTCCACCAGGACAGTCTGCGTGCCCACCAGGATGGCATCGATCCGGCCACGGATGGCGTGGTTGTCGGCCAGGGATTCCGGACTGGAAATCCATTGGCTGGTGCCGTCCTCGGCCGCGATGCGGCTGTCCAGCGTCTGCGCGATGTGGAGGGTGACGAAAGGCCGTTTCGCCGTCACAGCCTCGAACCATTGCCGGTTCAGGTCCAGGGATTCCGCAGCCCCGAGCCCGCTGCGGACACGGACGCCGGCGGCGCGCAGCGTTGCCGCTCCGCCTGCCGCAGGATCATGGGGATCATCCACCGCGTACACCACGTCCGCTATTCCGGCGGCAATGATGGCCTCGGCGCATGGGCCTGTGCGTCCAACGTGGTTGCAGGGCTCCAAGGTGACCACCATAGTGCAGCCTGAGAGATCCAGGCCGGCGGCTGTTGCCTGGCTGATGGCATCCGCCTCTGCATGCGCGGTGCCGGCGCCGCGGTGGAAACCGGTAGCGAGGTGGCGGCCGGCAGGATCAACGACGACGGCACCCACCAGCGGGTTGGCCCCGCGCGGACCCCGCAGGGCTGCTTCGAGGGCAGCCTCCATGGCTCCGGCCTCGGCAGCACTGAAGGCGGTGACTACGCCGTCAGCGTGCTGCAGCTGGTGGCCGGGATGCGGCTCCGGGCTGGTGGCGACTAGAGCTTCCGGGTTTCCCGCCGTCATAAGGGAACCACTGCGGCGGTTGCGCCCTCCGGCGAACGGGCAGGGTGTTTGGCATCTAAGAGCCATCGCTGGGGGTTCATTGCGTGTCGTTCCTTCCCTCTCGAACCGCGATGGCTCCGGGGGTATACGACAGCAGAAGGCTGCAGGGCCGGAATGGCCCCACAGATACAGCTGTACGTGCTTCTCTCATCCAGACTTTAACTGTCGGTACCGGAATTTCACCGGTTCAACCGTCCGCCGGGATCTCCTGATCAACCAGGACAACCACCGGCTCGCGGGTCGCGGACTGTCACCGCCGGTTCGGACTTACACCGACCCCGGAGCACGTATGTGTGTTGCTATTCTGCCATAACCGGCACAGGCTCCCGACTATTCCCCCGTCACTGCAGGTAACGTCCTGCCCGCTTCCTGGCGCAGCCGCTCGATGGCGGCGGCGGGGTCGTCGGCGCCGTAGACAGCTGAGCCGGCGACAAAGACGTTGGCCCCTGCTTCTGCTGCCCGGGTGATTGTTTCTTCGGTGATGCCGCCGTCGACCTGGATGGCCACGCCGATTCCGGAGCCGTCGATGGCAGCCCTTGCCCGCCGGATCTTGGGGAGCGTCAGGTCCAGGAAGGCCTGGCCGCCGAAGCCGGGCTCCACTGTCATGATGAGCAGCATGTCCAGCTCGGACAGCATGTCCAGGTAGGGCTCCACGGGAGTGGCTGGACGGATTGCCATTCCGGCCTTCGAGCCCCTGCTGCGAAGTTCGCGTGCCAGCTTCACCGGTGCGATGGAGGCCTCCGCGTGGAAGGTGACGGACGCCAGGCCGGCGTCGGCGAAGCCCGGTGCCCACCTGTCTGCATCGGCGATCATCAGGTGCGCGTCAAGGGGAATGGGGCTCACGGTTTGGATGCGCTGCACTACCGGCAGCCCGATGGTCAGGTTGGGGACGAAGTGGTTGTCCATGACGTCCACGTGCACGGCGTCAGCCGTGCTGATGCGCTGCAGTTCGGCCTCCAGGTTGACGAAGTCGGCGGAGAGGATGCTCGGGTTGATGCAGCATTGCGTCACGGGGGAACCTTTCACGGGTCAGGGCTTTTTGTGGATGAGCGCGAGGAACATGGCGTCTGTGCCGTGGATATGGGGCCAAAGCTGTGCTGTGGAGCCATGCCCGGCGTCCAGCTTTCCGGGGAGGCTGACGGCGTCGAGCACCGCGCCGGCGTCAAGGAGTTCCAGGTCGTCACGCTTGCGCAGGGCATCGGCGACCACGGCCGTGGTCTCCGCGGGATGCGGGGAACACGTCACGTAAGCCACCACTCCGCCGGGGCGCACTGCGGCCAGGGCCGAGGCGAGAAGCTCCCGCTGCAGCGGTCCAAGGTCGGCAAGGTCCTTAGGTGAACGGCGCCAGCGGGATTCCGGCCGGCGCCGCAATGCGCCAAGGCCGCTGCACGGCACATCCACGAGGACCCGGTCGAAGGATTCAGGTTTTTCCACTCCAACGTCGCGGCCGTCGCCGGTCCTGACCTCCCACGTTGCATGCGGGACAGCGGAGAGCGCCTGGGTTACGAGTTTGGCGCGGTGGGGCGCTGTCTCGTTGGCCAGCAACGTTGCACCCCGTTGTTGCGCCAGGGCGCCGAGCAGTGCTGCTTTTCCGCCGGGGCCGGCGCACAGGTCCAGCCAGGCCTCCGGCTTCCCGCCGCCGCTGCCAGGTTGGCTGATGTCAGCGGCCGCCATGGCGCGGGCCACGAGCTGGGAGCCCACGTCCTGGACGCGCATTGTTCCTTCCCGGACGGAGGAAAAGCGTCCCAGGTCGCCACCGCTGGACAGGGCCGAACCTTCGACCAGTTCGCCCGGGATGGCGCCGTTTTCCAGGGCTTCGTCAAGGGTTCCAAGGCCAGGCAGGGCCACCAGGTTGACCACGGGGGCTGCGTTGTCCGCCTCCAGAAGGTCGTTGATCTCCGCTGCGGAACGGCCGTGTGCCACCAGGGACTGGCGCATGGCGCGGACGATCCACTCCGGGTGGGCAAACCGCAGGGCCGCAATTTTCGTCTCGTCAGTCTCTTCGGCCACGAGCAGGTCCAGCCACTCCTCAAGGGTGTGTGCAGCGACCTTCCGCAGCACAGCGTTGATGAGTGCGGAAGGGCCGGCGCCGATCACGGCCCGGGCCAGGCCAACAGTCTGGTCCAGGGCGGCATGCGCCGGCACCCGCATGGCCAGCAGCTGGTGCACCCCGATACGCAGGGCGTCCAGGACGGCAGGATCGAGCTGGTCCAGCGGCCGGTCCACGCAGCGGGCAAGGATAGCGTCGTAGGTTCCCTGGCCCCGAAGGGCGCCGTACGTGAGTTCGGTGGCGAATCCGGCGTCACGCTTGTCCAGCCCGTGGTGCCGGATCCTGGCGGGCAGCACCAGGTTGGCGTACGCGTCCTCTGCTGCCACGGCACGCAGGACCTCGAAGGCCACCAGCCGGGCGGGATCAGCGCGGCGCGTCCGCTGGGAGGGAGCATTCTCCGTGAAGCTCCGCTGTGGACCGCGGTTGCGTTCACGGCCCTGGGCGTTCCGCCGGCTGTTGTCCCGGGGGCCGCCCTTGCCGCGCCCGCCGCCCTGCCCGGTGTCGCCGCCTGTATTGCCCTGCCCACCGCGCCCGGCGTTGCCGCGCCCGCCTGGATTACCGCCGGACCCGCTCATTCGAACACCACGCTTTCAAGGGAAGCCATGCCGCGTGCCCAGTCAGCAGCGGCCATCATCTTTTTGCCCGCAGGCTGGATGCGGGTCAGTTCCACGGCGTGCGAACCGGTGCCTACCAGCACGCTCTTGCCTTGCACGGAAACGGCTCCCGGCGCCAGGCTGGCGACGTCCGGCCGCAGCCGCACGGGCTCCAGCTTCACGCGCTGTCCGTCCAGCGAAGTCCACGCACCGGGTTCGGGGGTTACTCCCCTGGCCTGCCGGCCAATGGCCAGGGCGGGGTGGTTCCACTTGAGGTGGCCATCCTCGAGGGTCAGTTTGGGCGCGTGGGAAACCTCGCCCGACTGGGGCTGCGGGACGGCCTTCCCTGCCTCGATGGCGGACAGTGTCTGGGCCAGGAGCACGGCGCCGCTGTGGGACAGCCGTTCAAGGAGCTCGCCCGCAGTGTCCTCCGGACCCACTGATTCCGTCAGGGTTCCGAAGACCGGCCCCGTGTCCAGCCCTTCCTCCAGCTGGAAGGTCACGGCCCCGGTGACGTCGTCACCGGCCATGACGGCCCGCTGCACCGGGGCTGCACCGCGCCAGGCCGGCAGCAGGGAAAAGTGCAGGTTGATCCAGCCGTGGCGCGGGATGGCCAGGGCAGCGGGCGGAACGAGCCCGCCGTACGCCACAATGGCGGCGGCATCCGGGCTGAGGGCGGAAATCCTGGCGATAGTGTCGGCGCCTATCCGCGCGGCATGGATGACCTCGATCCCCAGCTCAGCTGCACGCGCAGCCACCGGCGAGGGCGTCAGTACGCGCTTCCGCCCGACGGGCGCGTCCGGCCGGGTAAGGACGGCAACCACCTCGACGCCGGCTTCCACCAGCGCGTTAAGGGACGGGACGGCGACGGCGGGGGTTCCCGCAAACAGGACCCTCACCCGGCGCCGCCGGCTGCCCCGGCGCCGAAGCTTGAGCCCCGCGGGGAGCCCTGGGCGGGGCCGCCGAAACTGGACCCGACGGTCCTGGCGCGCTTCGTCGTCGTCCGTTCGGTGATGGCGTCATAGTTGGCGTTGCGGATGGACCGCAGCGCGGTTTTCCGGTCCTCACCCTTAAGGCGGTCCGTGTAGAGGATGCCGTCCAGGTGGTCGTTCTCGTGCTGGAAGCAGCGGGCCAGCAGCCCCTCACCCTCGACGGTGACAGGGTTGCCATGCAGGTCGACGCCGGTGACGCGCGTGGCGCGGAAACGCCGTACGGGAAAGCTGAGGCCCGGGATGGACAGGCAGCCTTCCACATGGTCGGGCTGGTAGTCCTCGCTGTTTTCCAGCACAGGATTGATGATGTGGCCCTCGACGCCGTCGATCCGGTAGGTGAAAACGCGCTGGCTTACGCCTACCTGCGGCGCGGCCAGGCCTGCACCGTCCACGTCCTCCATGGTTTCGGTCATGTCCGCGACCAGCTTGGCCAGCTCGGGCCCGAATTCCGTCACGGGATCGGCGACTGTGCGCAGCACAGGGTCGCCAATGATGCGGATATTCAGGATAGCCATGCGCGGTATTTCCTCACGGTTGACGGCAAAGGGGACCAATCCAGTTTAGGCGCAGCAAACTCCTAGGCCGTTTGCACCTGCGCCAGCGGCGGCGGGGCGATGGGAAGCAGCGCCGTACCGGCGCTGATGGTGTCCGCGGAGAGCTCCCACACGCGCCGCAGGGCGCAGAACTTCCACCAGTGGTGCTTCAGGACGTCCGGGTTGGCGCGGACGGGACGGACCTCCGTCTCGCCGATGGCCACCGCCAGGAGGACAGGGTTTTCTCCGTACTTCCAGGGCTCCCACGTCCCTGCCTCCGGGTCCACAAGGCTTTCTTCGGCCTTCATGCCCGCCACCAGCTGCATCACCACTTTGTCGTCGAGCGGCTTGACCAGGCCGTCCCGCGTGGTGCCCTTGGTCTTGTAATCGATCAGGCAGACGCGGCCGTTGATGCGGGCCACCAGGTCCAGGGTGCCGGCATAGCCCACGGCGTTGTTCCAGACAGTGATTTCCGGGGCGATGGGTTCCACCCGGAACAGTTCCCACCATTCGTCAAAGCGGACGGCAAATGCTTCCTCCCCGTTGGCGGCAAGGGCCTCGCGGGCCTCCTTCATGGCGTGCGGGCGCCCCAACGCACGCAGCGCCACCTGCTCGCAGTAGTTGTGCACCCGGTCCCCGCGCTTTGCGGCGTCATCGCGGTAGTTCTCAGCAGCCTTGGCCGCCCGGCTGACGGCCTGACGGATTTTCGCGGGGCTGCCCAGGCAGTCCGCCAGCAGCGGATCATTGGCCAGGCTGCTGGCCCCCATGTACCCGAACCAGCCATCCAGTCCGTGCGGCTGCTGGCTGATGACCGTGGTGATGGACGGAACCGAGAACTGCTCCGACGTGGAGCGGGCGTACATCCGGCCGTATTCGGTGGCATGGGCGAGAAGGGGAGCTGTCATAAAAAAACTCTTTCACAGGGGGCCGACAAAATCTGCAGGCAGATCCGCAAACAAAAAGGTCCGTTTCCGCTGCGAACGAGCGGAAACGGACCTCTGTGCGGTGGGCGATACTGGGTTCGAACCAGTGACCTCTTCGGTGTGAACGAAGCGCGCTACCACTGCGCCAATCGCCCTGATGCATTTGAATGCTAGCCCACGTTGGCGTAATTCAAAAATCGCCGGCCCCGGCCCGCCAGGCCCGCCCTGCCGCAGCCCTTCAGACGGGACGGAAAGGACCAAAACGCCCCCGCCCGCCGTCGTGAATTACACCCCTGTAACTCGCCTGCTTCCGCGCCAGCACCGGGAAGCACGGCCACGCGGCGCGGAGGCGGCCGGGGCGATTTGGAGAATCCCCGAACCTCCTATATTGTTTTTACTCGTTGGAACGCGAGGAAATGCCGGGAACGGCAAGGAATCAAGCCTCCAAAATGCGGACGTAGCTCAGCTGGTAGAGCACCACCTTGCCAAGGTGGATGTCGCGAGTTCGAATCTCGTCGTCCGCTCGCAGGACACTGTCACAGCAAAAGTTCTCCGGAACCGACGCTTACACGGTGGGTTGGCCGAGAGGCGAGGCAGCGGCCTGCAAAGCCGTATACACGGGTTCGAATCCCGTACCCACCTCGGTGAAAACCATGGTTTCCGGATACAACCGGATGCATGGGCGATTGGCGCAGCGGTAGCGCGCTTCCCTGACACGGAAGAGGTCACTGGTTCGATCCCAGTATCGCCCACCAAGCAAGGAAACTTGCTTCATGCAGTACGCCCGGCCCTGGCCGGAACGCACTCCATACGCGGACGTAGCTCAGCTGGTAGAGCACCACCTTGCCAAGGTGGATGTCGCGAGTTCGAATCTCGTCGTCCGCTCTCACACTTCTAAAAATCCCATAAGCCGGGCTTCCGGTTCCGGGCGATTGGCGCAGCGGTAGCGCGCTTCCCTGACACGGAAGAGGTCACTGGTTCGATCCCAGTATCGCCCACATACAGCAGCTCCCCGGAGCTGCTTTTTTCTTGCCCGGACAGTGCATCCGCTACGGGCGAACGGCGAAAACTCCTGATTTCCTTGTTGGGTGTTCCCTGCGGGGCTAGGATCGAACGCGGAGGAGCGATCTGGCTCCGCGATTGAAGGGAGGTGCTCGTGGGACTAATTGACGATCTAAAGGGCAAGGCTCAGGGTCTCATCCGCGGCAACGAGCAGGCCATCAAGAACGGCATCAGCAAGGCCGGTGATTTCGTCGACACCAAGACCGGAGGCAAGTACTCGGGCCACGTCGACAAGATCCAGGATGGCGCTTCCAAGCTCATTGACAAGAACGGAACCCCGGGCCAGGCACCTGCCGCCGAGCAGGTTCCGCCGGTCACTCCCGTCACCCCGGTTCCGCCGGCTGACAGGACTCCGTAACAAGGATTTGGCCAGGGTCTTGCCCTAGCGCGTCAAGGGGGTGCAGGTCCCGCCGGGAGGCGGCACCTGCACCTTTGGCGTTTAAAGACGACGGCGGATGGCCGGCCAGGACCCAAGTGCCGGCTACGGCAGGAGGGTCAGGACGGCTCGTGGTTCTGGCCTTCGCGGGCCAGTGCAGTGAGGCGGGAGACAGCCCGGAAGTACTTCTTCATGTAGCCGCCGGTCATCATGTCCTCGGTGAAGAGCTGGTCGAACGGCACGCCGCTGGCAAGGATGGGAACGTCCTTGTCGTAGAGCCTGTCGGCGAGAACCACGAACCTGAGCGCCACGGCCTGCTCCGTAATGGTGTGCACGTTGCGCCACACCACGCCGTCAATGCCGTCGATCAGCTGGCGGTAGCGGCTGGGGTGCACCCCTGCCAGGTGCGCAATCAAGGTGCTGAACTCGTCCTGTGCAACTCTCTTCCCGTCGAACTCCGCCTTCATGTGGGAGGACAGCTCGCTGTTCTTCAGCGGGGACGGCGCCGCCGGAAGCCCGCGGTGGCGGAAGTCTTCCCCGTCAATCCGGATGACGTCGAACTGGTCCGCAAGCACCTGGATCTCACGCTGGAAGTCAACGGCAGCGAACCGGCCATCGCCCAGCGAGCCGGGCAGCGTGTTGGAGGTGGCTGCCAGCTTTACCCCGGCGTCGGCCAACTCGCGCATCAGCCGGGACATCAGGACGGTATCGCCCGGATCGTCGAGCTCGAATTCATCGATGCAGACGAGTTTGTAGCTACTCAGCGCCTCCACTGTCTTTCGAAAGGACAGGGCGCCCACCAGGTTGGTGTACTCCACGAACGTGCCGAAGGCCTTCGGGCCGGGCGCCGCGTGCCACAAGGAGGCCAGCAGGTGGGTCTTGCCCACGCCGAACCCGCCATCCAGGTAGATGCCGGCGCGGGAATCGTCCTTCTTGGCGAACAGCTTCTTGAACAATCCGCCTCCGCCGTTGGAACCGACACCGTGGGCAAAGCCCTCCAGGGCCCGGACTGCCGCGGACTGGCTGGGCTGCTTGGGATCGGGGCGGTAGCTGGCGAAGGAAACCTGGCCGAAACGTGGTGAAGGATAAAAGCCTTTGAGGAGCTCATCCACCGAAACTGCCGGTGTGCGGGCGGCAAGCTGTTCGATCTGTACCAAGGTGGTCCGTTCTGCTGGTGGTTGGTCCCCAGAAAGGATACCGGCATTGCGCCCGGGCCTTTTAATGGCCCCGGGCCATCCGGCAGCCGGCGTGATGAAGCCAACATTTCGCCCTGTTAACGGAATACGGACATCGCCCGGGCTGCTGGCTAGGGTGGAAGCAGGTCCCCTTCAGGTCCAGCAGGCCACCCGTGTCCTCAATGAAAGGCCAAGATCATGCCCTATCCCGTTGAAGAAAATGAGAAGTTTGCCGCGTACGCCCACCCGGAACGGCTGGTTTCCACGGAGTGGCTTGCTGCCGCCCTGGAAAACGGCGCTGCCGCCAACGGAGAGCTGGTGGTGGTGGAATCCGACGAGGACGTCCTCCTCTACGAAACCGGCCACATCCCCGGAGCCGTAAAGATCGACTGGCACACGGACCTGAACGACGAAGTCACCCGCGATTATGTTGACGGGGCCGCTTTCGCCGAACTGGCGGCGTCGAAGGGCATTTCCCGTGACAGCACCGTTGTCATCTACGGGGACAAGTCCAACTGGTGGGCCGCCTACGCGCTGTGGGTCTTCACCCTGTTCGGCCACCAGGACGTGCGGCTGCTCGACGGCGGCCGGGACAAGTGGATTGCCGAAGGACGGGAACTCACCACGGAGAAGCCTGCTCCGGCCAGGGCGGACTACCCGGTTGTCGAGCGGAACGATGCTCCCATCCGCGCCTTCAAGGAAGACGTCCTGGCGCACCTGGGCAAGCCCCTCATCGATGTCCGCTCCCCCGAGGAATACACCGGCCAGCGCACCCACATGCCGGCTTACCCCGAAGAAGGCGCCCTGCGCGGCGGCCACATTCCCACTGCCGCGTCCATCCCGTGGGCACGCGCCGCCGCCGCGGACGGCACCTACCGCAGCCGCGAGGAACTTGAGGCCCTCTACCTTGGCGAAGCGGGCCTGAGCGAAGGCGACGACGTCGTGGCCTACTGCCGCATTGGCGAACGTTCCAGCCACACCTGGTTCGCCCTCAAGTACCTTCTGGGCTTCGATTCCGTCCGCAACTACGACGGCTCCTGGACCGAATGGGGCAACGCCGTGCGGGTACCCATCGCCAAGGGCGCGGAACGCGGTTCCGTCCCCGCCGCCGTCGGCGCCTGACGCGGCCTGCCGCGGCGCTATTGCGTAGACTTGGACCGATGACTACTCAAGCTTTGCCTTCCGCACTGGCGGCAATCGTGGATGACTTCCAGGCCCTGACTGAGCCCGAGCGGCTCCAGTTACTGCTGGAGTTCTCCGAGGGCCTCCCGGAACTGCCGGAACGGCTCAAGGACCACCCCGAACTGCTGGAACAGGTGGTGGAGTGCCAGTCGCCGCTCTTCCTGACCATCGAGACGGACAGTGAGGGCAGACCCGATGCCGCCGTGCGGCTGTTCTTCAAGGCCCCGGCGGAGGCTCCCACAACACGCGGGTTCGCCGGCGTGCTCCACGAAGGCCTGGACGGGCTGTCCGCCGAAGAGATCCTCTCCGTTCCGGACGACATGCCCGAGCTCCTGGGACTCACCAGGGCCATCACGCCGCTGCGCATGCGCGGCATGACGGCGATGCTGGGCAGGATCAAGCGCAGGGTTGCTGCCGCCACCGAAGGACGTTCGTAGCGCTCCCGGCGGAAAGCACCCATGGCACGCAACAAGGGCGCAGCACAGGGAACCCCGGCAACAGCGGCACTGGCCGCGGCCGGGGTTCCCTTTGTGCTCCACCCTTATACCCACGATCCCGCCGCCGCCAGCTACGGGCTTGAAGCGGCCGAGGTCCTCGGCATCGATCCGTCGAGGGTCTTCAAGACCCTGATGGTGGAGGTGGAGGGCCGGCTGGCCGTGGGAATCGTGCCGGTGAGCGGAACCCTTGACCTGAAGGCGTTCGCTGCGGCTCTGGGAGCCAAGAAGGCCGCAATGGCGGATCCCGCCGCCGCCCAGCGGCGCACCGGCTACGTGCTCGGCGGCATTTCACCCCTCGGCCAGCGGCTGCCCTCCCCCACCGTGCTGGACACGAGCGCCCTTGCACTGGATAGCCTGCTGGTTTCCGGCGGCAGGCGCGGGCTGGACATCGAACTGGCCCCCGCCGACCTGGTCCGCCTCACGAACGCCGTCACGGCGCCGATCAGCTCACTGGCCTCCGGAAGCCAGTGAGCCCAGGGCGCCCGGGTTGAGCCGGGGAGCCAGCTGCTGCCGCAGCCACGCCTTAACCCGCCCTTCCCAGCGGTCGGGGTCGACGTTCCATTCCTTCGTGTGGCGGGCCTGGTGGAAGGGCTCGAAGGTCACCATCTCCGGATTCCGCTCTGCAAGCAGCGCCGAGGGTTCGTAGGGCACGTATTCGTCGTCGACGCTGTGCAGGATCAGCGTGGGAGTCCGCAGTTCAACGGCCCGGGACACCCAGTCCATCGCCTTCAGGTCCACGGGCGCGGACAGTCCGGTCAGCCGCCTGCCCAGGGGGTGCCCCAGCATAAGCTGGCCGTACCGCCCCACCAGGGAGGGAATCCTGTTCAGCTGTGCATGGTGTGCCAGTACATTGACCCAGTCCGTGACCGGCGCATCGAGCACCATGGCCCGGATCAGGTGGCGGTAGCGGGACAGGTCGGCGGTCTGCAGGCAGATGGCGCCGCCCATTGACCAGCCGAACAGCACGATTTCCTCCGCCCCGTTAGCCAGGGCGTACTCGATGGCCGCTTCGATGTCCCGCCACTCCGTGGAGCCCAGTCCGTAACGGCCGTCATCGGCTGACGGTGCCAGGCCGTCATTGCGATAGGAAACCAGGAGGCTGGTGAGCCCCAGTTCCAGCGCGGGCCCGACGGCGCGGAGGGCCTCCTGCCTGGTGGCACCGCGTCCGTGCACCATCACCGCCCAGGTGCGGGCAGTGCCGCCGGCGCGGACCAGCCAGGCGGGCGCCTGCCCGCGCTCCACGTCGATGGCGACGTCCTCGTAGGGAATTCCGACGGCGGCCGGGTCCGGATGGACGGCACCGCTCCACCAGCCGCGGCGCGCCGCGGAGAGGTCACCGGCGTACACCGCTTCGACCTCGCGCAGCACGGTCCGGTCGGCGGGCGAGTAGGAGACGATGCGGCCGATCCGTGCGTGCCCCTTGCCGCCGTCGAAAAAGAACCCGTAGACACCGTCCACCGTGGTGTCGTCGGTGGCGGCGAAGATGGCCCGCTGCCCCTGGCCGTCCCTGATGACGGCAAGCACCTCCTGGTCCGACGTCCGCTGCCGGGCGGGCGTAATGACCCGGCGCGCGAAGTACACCGCCAGCGCGGATGAGCCGGTGGCCAGGAGCCCGGCCAGGCCGCCCCCGCCGATCGCTCCGCCGATTGCCCACTTTGCCCGGAGCGACATTCCGCCGGTCTCGGGGCGATGGACGGGGGCGGGGCGGGTTCGCTGCAAAGATGCCATGGAACTATTCTTACCGCCCGGTCACCGAAGCCCGCATTCCGCCACTGGCCGCCAAGGCCGGCCCCGGCCTCCATCCGGGTGCGGTGACCCCTGCGCACGGCCGTGCTCCGGGACTAGGCTAGGGCCATGAGTGAACCGATCGTCATCCTGACCGAAGAACCCCTGGGGGCGGACGACCGCCTGAACATCGAACGCCTGGTGGACGGAGCGGAAACGCGCCTGGTGGTGCTGGTGCCCGCAAACACCGAACGGCACCTGCTGGTGGACTTCCTTGAAAACCTTTCGATGCTGGACATTGCAAAGGCATTCAGGGAGCTGACTGCCCACACCCCCGACCCCACCCAGGAGCGGGCCCAGGCAGCGGAGACCCTCGCCGTATCCCTGGCGGCCCTGGAGGGGCTGGGCACCGGCGTTACGGGCGAGATTGTGGATGGCGGCGCCGTCAACGGGCTGGTCTCCAAGGTCCGCGAGACCGGCGCCGGGCAGGCCGTGGTGATTACCCGGCCGCACGCCGTCGCCGACACCTTCCATACGGACTGGGCCAACAAGGCGCAGGACCAGCTGGGGGTGCCGGTACTGCACCTGTATGCAGGCTCGGGATTTATCGGCGACTCGTAAGCGTTGACAAGGCTATGAGCATCTTCGGAAACAGCATCTTCGGAAACAAAACTACGGATGCGCCGGCCACGGCGGGTCCGGCAGGGGCCGACGTCCCGGGCACCGGTATGGAAAAGACAGACGCGCAGTGGCGCGAGGAGCTCACGCCGGAGGAGTACCACGTGCTCCGCCAGGCGGGAACCGAGCGTCCGTACACGGGCGAGTACTGGGACACCCACACTGCCGGCGTGTACCAGTGCCGCGCGTGCGGAGCGGAACTGTTCACCAGCAACGAGAAGTTCGATTCCCACTGCGGCTGGCCGTCCTTCTGGGCCCCGCTGGCCGAAGGAAACGTCCGCTACATCCACGACCGGACGCTGGGAATGGACCGGGTGGAGGTCCGCTGCGCCACCTGCGATTCCCATCTGGGGCACGTCTTTGAAGGCGAGGGCTACGGAACCCCCACCGACCAGCGCTACTGCATCAACTCCATTTCCATCCGGCTGGTTCCCGCGGAGGATCCGCAGGTCAACGGTCCGGACCAGGAGGCCTGAACCCGCAGGTAAGGACCTGCTCCAACCACCGGAAAGGGCACTAAGCAAAAGGAATACTTAAGCTTAGGCGCTTTTCCAATTAGCCCTGCTGGTTGCTTGCTACGCTCGCCATAGTTAGCAAGCAACCAGAAAGGCAGCCCACGATGACCGAAACCCTGACCACCGCCGTCACCGGGATTTCAGCCGAGAACCACGACTGGCTCCGGCTCAAGGCAGCCGCCACCGCCCTCCAGGCCTTCCAGTCCCAGGACGGCTCCATTCCGGACGCTGCACACCACGCGGAGGCCGCTGCCCGCGCCAACGAGATCATCGATGCGCTCCGCGCCCTCACCCCCGCCTTCCCGCATGATGCTGCCTACTTGGACGCTGCGTGCACCGACTTCTCCCGGTGGGCCCAGGGCGGCTTCGCCACCCCCGACTTCCTGTCCTCCCTGCTGGCCTTCCAGCCGCAGGAACAGCGCCGCGACGGCCTCCAGCACCTGGTCGTCTTCCCCATGTACACCCAGAACGGCAGCAGCAACCGCCTGGTGGAGGCCGTTCTGGTGGAGGTAATCTGGCCGGAATTCATCGCAGGGCTTGAAGCCGGCGACTACTCGAACAAGCTGTTCGTACCCATCCGGTTCGTGGACTTCACCGCCGGCTACGACACCAACTCGGCAGTGCTGTTCCCGGAAACGGTGGCAGTCAGCAAGACGCCCACCTTCACCTGGGGTGCGATTTTCGCGGACAGGGAGGCAGCCAGGTTCCGCCGCGTCCTCAAGGCCGCCGCCGAGATCACCGCCCTGGAACTGCCGGAGGGCGCCGCGGACATGCTGGCGGACCAGGACCTGACGGAGGCGACGTTCGTTATGTGGGACCTGATCCATGACAGGACCCACATGCGCGGCGACCTGCCGTTTGATCCGTTCATGATCAAGCAACGGATGCCGTTTTTCCTGTACTCCCTGGAAGAACTGCGCTGCGACCTCACGGCCTTCCGCGAGTCCGTGCGGATCGAAAATGATGACGACGCCGATCCAGAGGCCCGCCGCCACGCGAAGCTGGTGCAGTACGCCATCATTTTTGACCGCATCTTCCGCTTTGCGATCACCGGCAGCCGGGTCCGGAACTACGACGGCCTGGGTGGCCAACTCCTCTTCGCGTGGCTGCACCAGCAGCGGGTCCTCCACTGGACCGACACCCGGCTCACCATCGACTGGGATGAGGTGTCCACCGCCGTGATCGCCCTCGGCGCCAGCATCGACGACCTGTACTGGCGCTCCATCGACCGGCCCAAAACGGCCCATTGGCTGGCCGCGTACCAGCTGATCTCCGCCACCGTCACGCCCCACCCGGCGTCGGTCTGGGCCAGGGGCCCGGAGGCGCTGCCGCTGGCAGGTCCGCCGCGCGGCCTCACCGACCAGGTCCTCGATGACGAATTCCCGCTGTCCATGTTCTACGAAGCACTGGAAAAGAAGATGCGTCCTGTCATTGAATCCACGGCCGGCATTACCGGAGCGTCTGCGCTGTGACAGCTGGAGCTGGGCCGGCAAAACCGCCGCTGAACGTCCTGGTTGCGGGTGGCAGCGGAGCATCCGGCGTGGCCGTGGCGCGGGCGCTCCGGGAGGCCGGGCACCGCGTCTCCACCGTGGGCACGGACCTGGAACGGATCCAGTCTGCGGCACAACAGGCGGGCGACGGCGTTGCCCCCTATGTGTGCGACCTTGCACGGATGGAGGAGGTACGGCAGCTGCGGACCGAGGTCACCGCGGCTGCCGGCCCCATGGATGCCGTGATCCATCTGGTGGGCGGCTGGCGCGGCGCAAAAGGCATTCCGGACCAGACCGACGAGGACTGGGACTTCCTCGAGCGCGCAGCCATCACCACGCTCCGCAACGTCTCACGCGTTTTTTACGACGACGTTGCCGCCTCGCCGAGCGGCCGCTTCGCCATGGTGTCCTCCACCACCGCCGCCAAGCCCACCGCGGCAACAGCCAGTTACGCCGCTGCGAAGGCAGCGGCCGAGGCCTGGACCCTGGCCATCGCGGACGGCTTCAGCCGCGACGCCGGGAAGAACGGCGGCGGCGCCGCGGCCGCCGTCGTCCTGGTGGTCAAAGCGCTGGTGGATGACAAGATGCGATTGAGCCACCCCGAACGGTCTTTCGCCGGCGCAACTGACGTCGAAGACCTGGCGCGCGCCGTCGTCGGGCTCTTTGATGCACCAGCCGCCGGGCTGAACGGCCGCCGGCTGCAGCTGGCGGCCCGACCCGCACCGGACCGGACTTTCCTTAGACTGAAAGCGTGAGCAAAGCCATGACAACCACCGTTGAAACAGCCGCCGGCATCCGCCTCCACGATCCGAACGTGCGGGGGTTCGCCTCGGACAACTACTCGGGCGTCCATCCCGAGGTGTTGGCGGCGCTGGCGGCCGCCAACGACGGTCACCAGGTCTCCTACGGCGAGGACGACTACACCGCACGGCTGCAGCAACTGATGGAGGACCACTTCGGCCCCGGCATCGAGTGTTTTCCCGTCTTCAACGGCACCGGCGCCAACGTCCTTTCGCTGCAGTCGCTGCTCCCCCGCTGGGGCGCCGTGGTCTGCGCCTCCACCGCCCACATCAACATGGACGAGAACGGCGCCCCGGAACGCATCGGCGGCATCAAGCTGCTGCACGTCCCCACGCCGGACGGCAAGCTCACGCCCGAACTGATTGACCGCGAGGCCTGGGGCTGGGGGGACGAACACCGCGCCCAGCCGCTGGCCGTGTCCATCACCCAGACCACGGAACTTGGCACGTGCTACACCCCGGATGAAGTGCGGGCCATTGCCGGGCACGCCCATGCCAAGGGGATGAAGCTGCACATGGACGGCGCCCGGCTGGCCAACGCGGCGGCGCACCTCCAAGTTCCGCTGCGGGCCTTCACGCGCGACGCAGGGGTGGACATCCTGTCCTTCGGCGGCACCAAGAACGGGCTGCTTTTCGGCGAAGTGGTGGTGGCACTGAACCCGGAGGCAGCCCACGGCCTGGTCTACCTCCGCAAGATGGACATGCAGCTGGCATCCAAGATGCGGTTCCTGTCGGCGCAGTTCATCGCGCTCCTGGAAGGCGACCTGTGGCTGCGGTCCGCCTCGCACGCCAACGCCATGGCCGCCCGGCTCCGCGCCGCCGTCGACACCATCGACGGCGTCCGGCCCACCCAGGCGACCGAATCCAACGGCGTGTTCGCCATCCTCCCCGAAGGCGTGGCTGACAGGCTTCGGGCGTCATTCCGGTTCTACGACTGGAACGAAGCCACGCGGGAGGTGCGCTGGATGTGTTCCTTCGACACCACAGAAGAGGATGTGGATTCCTTTGTTGCCGCACTCCGCCGGGAACTTCACAGTGGCGGGAACTGACAGTCCGCGCCCCCGGCAGGCGGCGAGCCTACCCGCCCTGCCCCGCCCAGTTGCGTAACCTGCGAAGGTGAACGCACTTGACCAGGTTCCCCCGGAATTTCTCCACGCCTTGGGAACCCTCAGGAAAGCCCAGTGCCGCCGGGAACTCCGCCTGGCGGAGATCCCCGCGCCGGCCCGGTTGGCGCCCTTTGCCGTGGCCCTTGGCGCAGAAGTTTTCGCCCCCGGCTCCGGTCACCCTGGCACCCCGCTCCACGGCCCCGCCGCCATGGCACTCGCCGCGGCCTCAGGCACGGAAGACGAGGACGGGCTGGAGTTGGCAACGGGGCGATTCATCCTCCTCCACGATCCAGAGGGCTCCGAAGTCTGGGACGGGGAATTCCGGATCGTCACCTATATCCGTGCGGAACTGGAACCCGAGATGGGCAACGACGAAATGCTCGGAACAGTCGCCTGGACCTGGCTGGTGGAGGCGCTGGAGAACCACAAGGCGCCTTACAGGGCAGCGGGCGGCACCGCCACGCGGGTCCTCTCGGAGAGTTTCGGGACCCTGTCCGAACGGCCAGGCTCCATCGACATCGAACTGAGGGCCTCCTGGACGCCCGCCACCTCCGACGTCAAGGCCCACCTCGAGGCCTGGTCCGACATGGTCTGCACCTTCGCCGGGCTGCCGCCCCTTCCGGACGGCGTGACGCCGCTGACGCTGCGCCGCCGGAACTGAACAAGCCGGCCGGTAAACTGAAGGCATCATGACCCCTAACATTCCGGAAAACACCACGGCCGGCGTCCCGGCTGCTGATACCGCACCCCACATCACGGTGGAAGGCTTTGACAGCCCCATCCCCGAAATCGTTGAACTGGCGTCGCCCCGGGAGGGCGTTCCACTGGTCATCCAGACGCAGTCCGGCCTGGAGCGCTGCGCCGCGGCCATCGCCGCCGGAACCGGACCGGCGGGGGTCGACGCCGAACGGGCTTCCGGGTTCCGCTACGGGCAGCGCGCCTTCCTGGTCCAGATCCGGCGCGAAGGGGCCGGAACCTGGCTGATAGACCCTGAACCCTTCGACAACCTGGACATCATCAATGACGCCCTCCGCGGCGTCGAATGGATCCTGCACGCCGCCAGCCAGGACCTGCCCTGCCTCTCGGAGCTGGGCATGTGGCCGGACAAGCTCTTCGACACCGAACTTGCAGCGCGGCTGGCGGGGCTGCCCCGCGTGGGCCTGGCCGCCGTCATCGAACAGCTGCTCGGCTTCGGGCTCGCCAAGGAGCACTCGGCGGCAGACTGGTCCACCCGGCCCCTCCCGGAACCCTGGCTGCGGTATGCCGCGCTGGACGTCGAGGTCCTTACGGAACTGCGGGAGGAACTCATCGAGCTCCTGCAGGCCGACGGAAAGCTGGAATACGCCGAACAGGAGTTCGCCGCGATCCTGGCGGCAGGACTGCCTCCGGTGCGCGTGGATCCGTGGCGGAAGACCTCCGGCCTGCACCAGATCAGGGACCGCCGGCAGCTGGCAGCAGTGCGTGAGCTGTGGCTGGAGCGCGACTCCCTGGCACAGAAAAGGGACGTCGCACCGGGAAGGCTGATTCCCGACTCCGCTCTGGTGGCGGCGGCCAAAGCCATGCCGTCCACCGTGCCGCAGCTGCTGGGCACCAAGGGCTTCCACGGCCGGGCGGCGCAACGTGAAGCGCCCCGGTGGCTCCGCTGCATCGCAGCTGCACGGGACCTCGAAGAGCTTCCGCCGCTGCACCTGCCCACGAACGCGCCGCCTCCGCCCCGCGTCTGGGCGGACCGGGACCCGGAAGCCGCTGCCCGCCTGGCCACCGCACGGCCGCTGCTGCAGGCGAAGGCCGCGTCGTTGAACCTTCCGCTGGAGAACCTGCTCACCCCGGACTACCTGCGGCGGGTGGCCTGGCGGCCGCCGGCGGAAATCACCGAAGCAGCAGTCGCCACCGAACTCCGCGCCCTGGGCGCACGTGAATGGCAGGTGGAACTGGCAACCCCCCTCATTGTCGAGGCGTTCCTCCACCCGCAGCCGCTGCCCGCCAAGGAACCCAAACCGGACGCAGCCGCAGCAGGCCAGTAGGCGCCAGCCGCCTGCACCCGGCCATCCCCCACACGACCCCCCAGACGCTCTCTCACTTGATGCGTGAGTATTGGCAACGCTCTCTCACTCCACGCGTGAATATTGGCAACCCTCTCTCACTTTCTTGAAGAGAGTGAGAGAGGGATCGCCAAAAATGCGCATTAAGTGAGAGAGCGTCCCTTCAGGGCGGGGTCTTGCAGGCTAAGTTACTCGCGAGTAACATCGAACGTACTGCCGTGAGGCCGCTGCCACTGAAGGCATGCCACCGGCGCCTACGTCTCGATGAGGAGTTATACGTGAGCCACCAGGGAAGCGGCGCAGCCTTGCGCACTGTCCGGGACGTCGTCTTTGTGGACGGCCTCCGCACACCATTCGGCAGGGCCGGGGACAAGGGCATCTACGCCGGCACCCGGGCTGACGACCTGATAGTGAAATGCATCCGCGAACTGCTGCGCCGGAACCCGTCGCTGCCGCCCGGGCGCATCGATGAGGTGGCCATTGCTGCCACGACCCAGACCGGAGACCAGGGCCTCACCCTGGGCCGGACAGCCGCCCTGCTGGCCGGGCTGCCCAGGACGGTACCAGGCTTTGCCATTGACCGTATGTGCGCGGGGGCCATGACCGCGGTGACCACAACGGCAGGAGGGATCGGTTTTGGCGCGTACGACGTGGTGGTGGCCGGCGGCGTGGAACACATGGGCAACCACCCCATGGGCTCCGGCACCGACCCGAATCCGCGGTTCATGTCAGAACGGCTGGTGGACCCGGCCGCGCTGAACATGGGGAACACCGCCGAGAACCTGCATGACCGCTTTCCGGCCATCACCAAGGAAAGGACGGATGCCTACGCCGTCGCTTCGCAGGCCAAGTTCGAGGCTGCCCGCCGCGACGGCCGCATCCAGCCGGACCTGGTCCCCGTGGCAGCCCTCAAGCCCGGCCAGGGCTGGACGCTGAACACGGTGGATGAGCCGCCGCGGCCAGGCACCACCATGGCTGACCTCGCCGGCCTCCGCACCCCGTTCCGCGCCCACGGCCGCATCACCGCCGGGAACGCCGCGGGCCTGAACGACGGCGCCACCGCGGCCGTCCTGGCATCCGCAGAGGCTGCCGCCGAGCTGGGACTGCCGGTGAAGATGAGGCTGGTCAGCTACGCTTACGCGGGTGTGGAGCCCGAAGTCATGGGCATCGGGCCGGTGCCGGCCACCGAGAAGGCGCTGAAGAACGCCGGGCTCGGTATCGGGGACATTGGGCTATTTGAAATCAACGAGGCTTTTGCCGTGCAGGTGCTCAGCTTCCTGGACCACTTCGGCATTGCCGACGACGACCCCCGGGTCAACCGGTACGGCGGCGCCATCGCCGTGGGCCACCCCCTGGCCTCGTCCGGTGTGCGGCTGATGACCCAGCTCGCCCGGCAGTTCGAGGATGACCCCTCCGTCCGCTACGGCATCACCACCATGTGCGTTGGCCTGGGCATGGGTGCAACGGTGATCTGGGAGAACCCGCACAACCCGGAATACACAGACCACAGCGGAGCCCGGCCCGGGGACTCCGCCGCCACCGAAACCGCTTCCGAAGGAGCCGCATGAGCGCCGCAGATTTCACCCAGCTTGCTGACCTGTTCCCGAACGAAACGGTGACGCACTCCTACGTCCAGGACATCGAACTGCCCGCACCGGCCGGGAAGCCAAGCCCGGGCACCTTCGCGCTCATCACCCTGGACAACGGCCTGGACCATTCCAAGCCCACCACGCTCGGACCCAACACGCTGGTGGAGCTTGGCACCGCGTTGGAGGGCCTTCGGGAGCGTGCCGGTCGCGGTGAGATCGTCGGCGTCGGAGTGACCGGCAAGCCCTACTACCTTGTGGCCGGCGCCGATCTTTCCGCCGTCAAGAACCTCGAAGAACGCGAGCACGGGCTGTGGATGGCGCAGCTGGGCCATGATGTTTACGCCACCCTGGCCAACCTGGGCGTCCCCAGCTTCGCCTTCATCAACGGCGCAGCCCTGGGCGGCGGCCTCGAAATCGCGCTGCAGTCCACCTACCGCACCGTGTCCACCGGAGCCGGGGCGCTGGCATTGCCCGAAGCCTTTATCGGCCTGGTCCCCGGCTGGGGCGGCGTCTATCTCCTGCCCCGCCTCATCGGGCCGGAAAACGCCGTGAAGGTGATGATTGAAAACCCGCTCAGCAACAACCGGACGCTGACCGGACCCGAGGCCTTCAGCCTCGGCATGGCCGACGCCATCTTCGAGCCGGCCGACTTCCTGGAGCAGTCCCTGGCCTGGACTGCCGGCGTCATTTCGGGGGACATTGTTCCTGAACGCGCCAACGCCGTCGATCCTTCCGAAGCTGGAACCACCGCCCGGTGGGCTGGCGCAGTCACGGCCGGGCGGGCCTTCGTGGAGGCGAAGACGTCCAACGCGGCGCCCGCCCCGGGAAAAGTCCTGGACATCCTCGAAGCGAACCGGTCCATGACCCAGGCGGAGTCGGCTGCCCTGGAATGCGAAACACTCGCGGAGCTGATGCAGACTGACGAGTTCCGCGCCACGGTGTATGCGTTCCTGGACCTCGTGCAGAAGCGTTCCAAACGTCCCGTGGGTGCACCGGACCGCAAGCTGGCCCGCCCCGTCACCAAGGTGGGAGTTGTTGGGGCCGGCCTGATGGCGAGCCAACTGGCCCTGCTGTTCGCCCGCCAGCTGAAGGTCCCCGTGGTGATGACGGACATCGACCAGGCCCGTGTGGACAAGGGCGTGGGCTATGTCCATGCCGAGGTGGACAAGCTGCTGGGCAAGAAGCGCATCAGCCAGGATGCCGCCAACCGGACCAAGGCGCTCGTGACGGGGTCAGTGTCCAAGGACGTTTTCGTGGACGCCGATTTCGTGATCGAGGCCGTCTTCGAGGAACTCAACGTCAAGAAGCAGGTCTTTGCGGAGCTGGAGGAGATCATCAGTCCGGACTGCATCCTGGCCACCAACACCTCGTCCTTGTCGGTCACCGCCATGGCGGAGGACCTGCGGCACCCGGAGCGCGTAGTGGGCTTCCACTTCTTCAACCCCGTGGCCGTTATGCCGCTGCTGGAAATCGTCCGTGCCCCGCGGACTGACGACGCCGTACTCGCCACCGCTTTCGAGCTCGCCAAAGGCCTGAAGAAAACGGCAGTGCTCGTCAAGGACGCTGCCGCGTTCGTGGTCAACCGGATCCTGCTGCGGCTGATGGGCGAAGTGACGGCCGCCTTTGACGAGGGCACCCCGGCTGACGTGGCGGACAACGCCCTGCGGCCCATGGGCCTGCCCATGACGCCCTTCACCTTGGGCGCCATGGTGGGACTGCCCGTGGCCCAGCACGTGCAGGAATCGCTCCACGCAGCCTTCGGCGAACGCTTCACGGTGTCCGCCAACCTTCAGAAGCTCATCGACAACGGCGTGAAAAGCCTGTGGGCGGCAGGCCCGGACGGCTCGAAGGAGATCCCGGAGTCCACCTTGTCGCTGATGTCCTTCGGTTCTTCCCCCTCCACCGCGGAGCAGGTGCTGCGGCGCACCCAGGACGCGCTCGCCGAGGAAATCGGCCTGATGCTCGCGGAAGGCGTGGTTGCAGGCCCGGAGGATATTGACCTCTGCATGATCCTCGGCGCCGGATGGCCAATGTTCCTAGGCGGCATCACCCCATACCTGGACAGGGTGGGCGCCTCCGAGCGGGTCAACGGCAGGCGCTTCCTGCCGCCGGGAGTGGCGTCCCGCCCGGCTTAGTCACCGGCAAGGTGGCCGGCTGACTTAGTCAGCCGGCCAGCCTGCCGCCCTCCAGCCCCACAATGCGGTCTGCCATCTCCCTGGCATAGGCGAGGTCATGCGTGACCAGAACGACGGCGGCGCCCTCCCCTGCCGCGGCACGCACCGCAGCGTCCAGGAGGGCCAGGCCCTCGCCGTCGAGCGCCACGGTGGGTTCGTCCAGGGCCAGGACCGCGGGCCTGCGGGCAAGGACCGAGGCAAGGGCAAGGAGTCGCTGGCTGGACGCGGGCAGTTCGGCGGGGTGCTCCCCTGCGGCCCCCGCCAGGCCGACAGTTGCCAGCGCTTCCAGGGCCCGCCGGTCCGTTTCGGCGGGCGGGAAGATGCGGCCCAGGCCGAAGCGGACCTCCCGGAGCACAGTCCGCTCGAACAGCTGGTCCCGGGGTTGCTGGAACAGCAGTCCCACGGAGCGGGCCACGTTGCCCGCCGGTGTCCCTGCAATGTCCGAGCCATGGACGAGGACTTGCCCGGAGGTGGGGCGCAGCAGCCCGTTAAGGTGCCGCAGCAGCGTTGATTTCCCCGCGCCATTGAGACCGGTGACTGCCACGACCTCCCCGGGGTTGACCGCCAGGCTGACGTCCTGCAGCACGTGCGGCGTGGCGTCGCCCGGAGCGCCCGCCGCGCCTGCCCGCCGTGCACGCCGAGGGGGTTTCCTGCCGCCGGCTTTGAAATCGAAGGAGACTCCGCGGAGCTCCAGTACCGGGGCTGGCGGCGCCACGCCAGGCTGCACCCGGGCTTGGCGGTGCGGACGCGGTGACATTTCGTGCCGGGCTGCATCATGTCCTGCCGCGGCACTGCCGGGGGACCGGATGCCCGACGGCAGCAGCCCGGAGCCCTGGTGCAGTTCGGCAGGAGTGCCGCTGGCCGTTACTCGGCCGTCCATCAGGACATACCATGTGCCGGCGTCAAGGAGCGGCGCGTCCACCACCTGGCTGAGGACCACGACGGCGGTGCCGCCCTTGACGAGGTCCCGCATCAGCTGTGCCAGTCCGGCCGCTCCGGCGCTGTCCAGCGATGCGAAGGGCTCGTCCATGATCAGCACCTTCGGTTCCGTGACGATGGCGCAGCCGATGGCAAGGCGGCGCAGCTGGCCGCCCGAAAGCCGGGCGGGGTTGTGGTTGAGGAGGTCCGTGAGCCCCAGGAGTGCGGCGGTACGTTCCACCATGGACTTCATGACGCCGCGTTCCACCGCCCTGTTCTCGAGTCCGAACGCGAGTTCCTCAGCCACTGTGGCCCGCACCGTGGACAGGACGGCCGCTGGGTCCTGGGGAACAAACCCCACGTGCCGGCCCCATTCAGCGGGATTGATGCGCGGATCCCCGCTGCCGCCGAACTGCAGCCTGGTGCCCGCGAGCTCCAGGAAGCCGTGGAGGGTTCCCCCGCCTCCGGGCGGAAGCCAGCCGGCCAGCAGCCGGCCAAGGGTGGATTTCCCGCTTCCCGACGGCCCAAGGATTGCGGTGAACGTTCCCGGGACGAACGCGAGCTCCATCCCGTGCAGGACGGGCGCAGCGTCGTCGTGGAACGTGAAGGTCCTGATGCCGGCCGAGAGTACCGGCCCGGCGGTTTCGAGGGTGTCCCGTGCGCCCGCCATCTCCTAGGTTCCCTCCGCTGCAAGCCAAAGCCGGACGGCGACTGCAGCCGCGGCGGCCACCAGCAGGACAACGCGGAGCGCCCGCTGGGGTTTGGAATCCGGCACATCCCGGTAGCTGGTCCGGGGTCCCGGGTTGCTGAAGCCGCGGGACTCCAGCGCCGCAGCACGGGTTCCGGCGTCCTCCACAAGGGACAGGACCAGCGGCACTGCCTGGCGCCGGAAGGCCGCCACCCGGTGCAGCAGCCCGCGCCGGATCACCAGCCCACGGGATTCCTGGGCCTGCCGGATGCGTTCCACCCTGGAGGTGATGGCCGGCAGCAGGGTGAGCGTGGACGCCAGCACGAAAGCGAACCTGCCCTGGACGCCGCGCACAGACAACGCCGCCACCAGGTCCGGAACGCTGACACTGAAGGAGAACACCAGGAGGGCGAGGACAACGGCGCCCAGCTGCGCTGCCCGGTTCAGGGCGAAGGAGAGCCCTTCGGACGTGACGCGTGCAGGGCCCCACTCGGCGAGCACGGTGTCCCCTTCGGGGAAGAACAGGCCATGCAGCACCAGCAGCGACAAGCACAGCGGCACCAGGATGGCAGCTGCCGCTGGCAGGAGCCGCCGCACCGAACCACTCCAGGCTGCGAGGCCCACTGCCGTGGCAATCACGGCAAGGGACAGCGGCAGGTACGCTGCCGCCGTCGTGATGGCCGCCGTGCTGCCAGCGGCTGCCAGCGAGGTCAGCGGGTGGAGGCGCACCGCCGGATCAGGAGCCTTGTTCGGGCGTCTTGCCTGCCAGCACGCGGTGCCTGCGGATGAACGGGAACTGCAGCCGCGCGCGCCGTGGAAGGGCGTAAACCAGGATGGCCACCACGGTGAACACAATCGCTTTGTCCATGGGGTCGGAGATGAGCGCCTGTTTGGTGATGGCGCCCAGGAGGGAGTCGCCCATGGACCGGAAGGCGCTGACGATGGCACCGGTGGCTACGCCGGAGGTGCCGCCGAAGACAAAAGCCGCCACCGGCGCGGACACCACGCCGCCGATGATGCCGGTGACGAACCCTGCCACCGGTGCGAGATAGAAACGCCGGAACATCCCGTGGCGGGCGGCGAGGCCGGCAAGGCAGCCGATCAGGGCGGCCCCGGCGGCGAAGGGCAGCACAGTGGGGTTGAAGAAGGACCATACAATGCTGCTCAGCGCACCGGTTGCTGCACCGGCGGCCGGGCCGGCCAGCACCGCGATGAGGACCGTGCCGATGGTGTCCAGGTAGAACGGGACCAGGGTGCTGCCCACGAACTGGCCGAGCACGATGTTCAGCACCAGTGCCACCGGGATCAGCACCACGGTGGAGGCCGGCAACGTGGGGAGCACGGCGACAATCAGCAGGACGGCTCCGATGAGGAAGCCGGAAAGGGCGATCAGGGCGGACGCGCTGCCCGGCCCGCCGGTGATATCGGCAGGCTGGTTGAGGACCAGGTAGACGTAGGTGCCGGCGATGGCCACGGCGCCGAGGATTTCCAGCAGCCGGCGTTTGCGGGCGGCCGCCGGTGACGTGGACGGCAGCGTCAGGGAGTGCGATGACATGGAGTTCCTTCAGGGTGCGCACGGAGGGCCCGGTGTTCCCGGGCCGGGCGGAGCGCTGCGTATGTCACCTCGGCAGCAGCCGGCAGGCAGCCTGCGCCTTTCCGGTCCGCGCACAATTCTACCGGCAGCAGCCTTTGTTGGGCGCCCTTTCAGCCCACGCGGCGGGCCAGGTTCCCGACGGCGGACACCAGCTCCCGGAAGGCCGCCTCCGGATGGTTCGTGGAGACCACGCGGGCGTTCGGCGGCGCTCCCCAGAGGCCCCGGAAATC
This sequence comes from Arthrobacter sp. BB-1, assembly GCF_006151685.1. NCBI lineage: Bacteria > Bacillati > Actinomycetota > Actinomycetes > Micrococcales > Micrococcaceae > Arthrobacter > Arthrobacter sp. BB-1. The sequence continues at coordinate 56,306 of NZ_VDEV01000015.1, read as the reverse complement.
GGCCACGGTGGTGCCCATCAGGAGCGGTGATCCGGTCTCGACGTCGACGGTGGCGGGCCGTGCCTCGAACTCCAGGGTGCCCGCGGCCACGCCCGCTGCGAAGTAGTCATGGACGTGGGCGAGGTATCCCTGGTCATAATGGCGGTGGAACTCGAAGTAGAACCGCAGGGCATCGGACAGGTGCCTGATGAGCACGTTGTCAGAGGCGCTGCGCTGTCCCTCGGGCTGGCCGGGCTGCACCAGCTCGGGGACTGTTGCGCCCGCGGCCTCCGCCAGCTGCCGGACATGTTCCGGGTGCAGCTCCATCCGCTCGGTGGTGTCCAGGGAACAGACAATGGGGAGCTTTTCCAGGGGGCGGCCCTGGAAGGCCGCGTACACTTCCTTAGCCGCATGCGGATCCACGTGGGTGTTCCACTCCGCGGTGGGCGTGGTGTTGCCCTGGTGGTAGAAGCTGCCGCCCATAATGACCACCTTCGCCAACAGCTCGGGGAGCCTGGGTTCCTGCCGGAGCGCCAGCGCGAAGTTGGTCAGGGGTGCGGTGATCAGCGCAGTGAGCTCCCCCGGCCGCGCCCGGGCATGTTCCACCCAGAGGTCGACGGCGTCCCGCGGTGAGACGGCGCCCTCAGGTTCCGGCAGGACGGCGTAACCGATGCCTTGCGGGCCGTGCGTTTCCGGGGTGGTCACCAGCGGAACGGCCAACGGCTTGCGGGCGCCGACGGCCACTTCCACTCCCGGGCGTCCGCACAGCTCCAGCAGTGCCAGGGTGTTGCGCGCCACCTGGTCCGCGTCCACGTTCCCCGGGGTTGCGGTGACGGTGACGAACTCGGTGTCCGGCAGGGCCGCAAGGTAGGCGAGGGCCAGGGCGTCGTCGATGCCCGTGTCCACATCCAGCAGGAAGGCGGTCATGGCGTTCCTAGAAGAGCGCTACCTTGGGCGCTGCGGGGAAGATGCCGTCCAGTTCCGCGAGGTCCTTTTCGGAGGGTACCCAGTCCGCTGCTTCCGCGTTCTGGCGGACCTGCTCCGGCCGGGTGGCTCCCGCTATGACGCTGGCCACGCAGGGCTGGACGGCCAGCCAGGAGAAGGCAACCTGGATCTCGCTCAAGCCGCGGTCCTTGGCGAAGCTGCTGAACCTGTCCAACTGGTCCCAGTCGGCGTCGTGGACCAGATGGGTGCGCGTGTGGCTGAGCCTGGAGCCCTCCGGGGCGTGGCCGGGCGAGTACTTGCCGGTCAGCAGTCCGTTGGCGAGGGGGAAGTACGGCAGGACGCCCAGTCCGAATTCCACCGCCGCCGGTGTCACCTCGAGTTCCGCCCTGCGGTCCAGGAGATTGTAGTGGTTCTGGGTGGAGATGAAGCGGGCGCTGCCGAGTTCGCGGGCGACGTACTCTGCCTGGGCGATCTGCCAGCCGGCCCGGTTGGAGTGCCCGAGGTAGCGGACCTTGCCGCTGGTGACCAGCGTGTCCAGGGCGGACAGGGTTTCGTCAATGGGGGTCAGCGGGTCCGGCGTGTGGAACTGGTAGAGGTCGATCCAGTCGGTGCCCAGCCGCCGCAGCGACGCCTCCACTGCCTGGATAATGTAGCGGCGGGAGCCGCGCGCCCCGAAGTCCGGCCCGCTGGCGCCTTTCATGTTCATGCCGAACTTGGTGGCCAGGACGACGCCGGGCCGCCGGCTGCCGAGCGCCTTGCCGAGCATTGTTTCGCTGAGGCCGGGTTCGCGGCCGTAGGTGTCGGCGACGTCGAACAGGGTGATTCCGGCGTCGAGTGCCGCATGGACCACGGCGTCAGTGGCTTCCTGGGATTCGGTGGGGGTGTTGGCGCGGCCAAGGTTGTTGCAGCCCAGGCCCACGGTGGAGACGGTCAGGCCGGATCTGCCGACGCGGCGGTACGTGGTCACGGGATCCTCCTAAAGGCTGAAGCCGGTGGCGGCCTTGGCTGAGTGCTTGAGTTTGAAGTTCTCAGGCTCGTTGTACGGGGCGACGCCGATGCTGAGCTTGGTGAAGTCCAGGTCCTCACTCCGGCTGCAGACCTTGATGGCGTTCACGGCTTTGTTCACCTCTGGGCAGAGGCAGAAGATGTTCAGCTTGTAGTCCGTGAACCCGGAACGCTCCACGGTGCCCAGTCCACGCCATGCCAGGTGGCTGATGAGGGCATCCGTTGCTTTCTCTTCCAGGTAGCGGTCGCGGTCCGTGCCTTCCCTGGTTTTCAGGGCGAACTGGGCTACTACCCAGAACTGCTCCTCGTCGGGGATTTCGGCGTAGCCGTCCTCCGCGCACTGGGCCGCGAACGCGTCCAGGAGGCCCTCGGCTGCCTCCGCATCCGGCACGTCGGTCTCTTCCGTCTTGCTCTGGTGCCCCACCACGCCGTAGTTCATGACGAACTGGCTGTAGTCCTGGTCATACCAGGCCTCCCGGAAGTGGAGGGTGCCCTCGTCGTCGCGCTTGTAGACCCTGACAATTCCGCTCATTTTCGTCCCTCTGTGAACCATGCGACGTCAGTGCCGTCGAACGGAGCCTGTTGCGCCTTGACGGCCTGGTAAAGCTGGTCTGCTGCACGTTGGATGTCCGCCACCAGGAGGTCCGGGTAGTGCATGGAGACGCTGTGCTCCGCGAACTCGTCCTGGTCGTCGATGAACACGCCCCGGTCTGCGGTGCGGATGACGTCCAGGTCCATGTCGATCACGTGGAACTCGGTGACGGCGGGCCGGATGACCGTCCACTCGTGGGCCACGGCCAGGTCCACGTACACACGGACCTGGTTGGGGTGGGCGTCGTCGTAGAAGGTGGCAACCCAGTCGCCGGAGCGCGGAACCAGCAGCACGGCGTCGGATTTGGTGTAGAACGCCGCCCCGGGCCGGGAGCAGAACTCATTGGTGCCCTGGAAGATCCACCACCCGTGCCGGTCTTCGCCGAGGTACCGGCCGGGCACCACCCAGTGCGCCTTGCCGTTCCATTTCCTGTTCCTGGACACCACCAACTGGCCCGGCTTCAGCCCCGCGGGTACCCGGGTAGTAGTGGTGTGCATGGCCGGCCCGGACTCCCCCACCGCACCCGGGTACTTCAGTGCGTCTTCTTCCCTCACAGAATCGGAAGGCTGCCGGTGGTGGGGTGCTGCTGGCCGGGCAGGGGACGCGCAAACGGGACCTTTGTCCCCAGAACCTGCGCTACGACGTCGTGCGTTATCTGCTGGGCCGTAAGGCCCACGCGTTCAAGGATCTGGCCGCGGGTGCCGTGGTCCAGGAATTCGACCGGCAGGCCAACCTCGTTCAGGGCGGTGTCCACCCCTGCTGCGCGCATTTCCTGGCGGATCCGTGAACCGACGCCGCCGGCACGGACGCCGTCCTCGATGCAGATGACCAGGCGGTGGTGGGACGCCAGGGCAATGATGGAGCGCGGGACGGGAAGCACCCAGCGCGGGTCCACCACGGTGGTGCTGATGCCTTGCGCGCCAAGCCTGTTGGACACGTCCAGCGCAAGCTCGGACATGGCGCCCACACTGACGATCAGGACATCGTTCTCGGTTGAGCCGCTGGGCCTGCGGGACAGTACGTCCACGCCGTCGCTCAACCGTTCAAGGGCTTCCACTTCGGCACCCACCGATCCCTTGGAAAAGCGGACCACGGTGGGTGCATCGCTGATGGCCACGGCTTCGCGGAGTTCCTCACGCAGGCGGCTGGCATCGCGCGGCGCTGCCAGGTGGAGGCCCGGGACGATCTGGACCATGGACATGTCCCACATGCCGTGGTGGCTGGCGCCGTCCGGCCCCGTGACACCGGCCCGGTCAAGGACGATGGTGACGCCTGCCTTGTGGAGGGCAACGTCCATCAGGAGCTGGTCGAAGGCCCGGTTGAGGAAGGTGGCGTACACGGCAACCACCGGGTGCAGGCCGCCGAACGCCATGCCCGCGGCAGAGGTGAGGGCGTGCTGTTCGGCGATTCCCACGTCGATCACGCGGTCCGGGTGCCGGGCCGCGAACTTGTGCAGGCCCACGGGGATGAGCATGGCGCCGGTAATGCCCACGACGTCCTTCCGCTCATCCGCGATCGCGGCGATCTCATCGGCGAACACGGACGTCCAGGACTGGGCGCCCGCGGTTCCGGTGGGCTCGCCGGTTTCGGGATCGATGATGCCGACGGCGTGGAACTGGTCAGCCTCGTGGGCGCGTGCCGGGGCGTAGCCGTGGCCCTTTTCGGTCATGGCATGGACAATCACGGGACCGGCGTAGTGCTTGGCCGTGGCCAGGGCATGCTCCATGGCCTGGAGGTTGTGGCCGTCCACGGGGCCGATGTACTTCATGCCGAGGTCCTCGAACATTCCCTGCGGCGCCCACCAGTCCTTGATGCCCTTCTTCATGGCGTGCAGGCTCTTGTAGGTGAACTGGCCCACGGGGCCGCCGCTCTGGAGCTTCTTCTTCCACCAGTCCAGCGCGCGCTCGTAGGCGGGGGTGGCCCGGAAGGAGTCGATGGTGGGGCGGAGGGAGGCAAGGTAGTCGGCGAAGCCGCCCACGGTAGGGGCATAGGACCTGCCGTTGTCATTGACCACAATCACCACGCGGCGCTTCTTGTCGGCCGCGATGTTGTTGATGGCTTCCCAGGCCATGCCGCCGGTCAAGGCACCGTCACCCACGACGGCGACGACGTGCCGGTCGCCCTCGCCGGTGAGCTGCCGGGCGCGGGAGATGCCGTCGGCCCAGGACAGCGAGGAGGAGGCGTGCGAGCTTTCCACGATGTCGTGCTCGGACTCCGCGCGGGCGGGGTAGCCGGAGAGGCCGCCTTCCTGCCGCAGCGTGCTGAAGTCCTGCCGCCCGGTCAGGAGCTTGTGGACGTACGACTGGTGGCCGGTGTCAAAAACGATGCTGTCGCGGGGCGAGTCGAAGATGCGGTGCACGGCCAGCGTCAGCTCCACCACGCCGAGGTTTGGTCCGAGGTGGCCGCCCGTCTGGGAGACGTTCGTGATCAGGAACTCCCTGATCTCCGAAGCCAGCTCTTTCAGCTGCTCTTCGGACAACTCGTTCAGGTCCTGCGGATTCCGGATGGTGTCCAAGATTCCCAATGACCCCTCCTTCGGGTGGTAGACGTGCCGTTTAACTCTAACGCCTCGGCCTGCAGGGCCTGACTCACCCTAAAAGCCGAAGCCCCGGCTGGTCGGTGACCGGCCGGGGCTTCGGGAGGTGGTGCCTGCTGGCAGAACCCGCTAGTTCGCGGAGATCTGGCGCAGCACGTACTGCAGGATGCCACCGTTGCGGTAGTAGTCCGCTTCACCCGGGGTATCGATGCGCAGGATGGCGTCGAACGACGTCGAGGTGCCGTCCTCTGCGGTTGCGGTGACCTTGAGGGTCTTCGGCGTGGTGCCCTCGTTCAGGGCTGTGACGCCCTCAACGGAGAACGTCTCCGTGCCGGAGAGGCCCAGGCTGGCTGCGGATTCGCCGGCCGGGAACTGCAGCGGCAGGACGCCCATGCCGATGAGGTTGGAGCGGTGGATGCGCTCGTAGCTCTCGGCGATGACGGCCTTGACGCCCAGCAGGGCGGTGCCCTTGGCAGCCCAGTCACGGGAGGAACCGGAACCGTATTCCTTGCCGGCCAGGATCACCAGCGGGGTGCCGGCCGCCTGGTAGTTCTGCGCGGCGTCGTAGACGTAGGCCTGCGGGCCGCCTTCCTGGGTGAAGTCGCGGGTGAAGCCACCTTCGACGCCGTCCAGGATCTGGTTCTTGATGCGGATGTTCGCGAACGTTCCGCGGATCATCACCTCGTGGTTGCCGCGGCGGGAACCGTAGGAGTTGAAGTCCTTGCGCTCCACGCCGTTGGCCAGCAGGTACTGGCCGGCAGGGGTGTCGGACTTGAAGGAACCTGCCGGGGAGATGTGGTCAGTGGTGACCGAATCGCCCAGCTTCAGGAGCACGCGGGCGCCCGTGATGTCCTTGACCGGCTCCGGCTGCGCCTGCATGCCCTCGAAGTACGGGGGCTTCCGGACGTAGGTGGAGTTCGGATCCCAGGCGAAGGTGTCGCCGGCGGGAGTGTCGAGCGCCTTCCAGCGGTCGTCGCCCTCGAAGACGCCTTCGTAGCCCCTGGCGAACATGTCCTTGTCGATCGAGGAATCGATGACCTGCTGGACCTCAACCGGGTTGGGCCAGATGTCCTTCAGGAAGACGTCGTTGCCGGCCTGGTCCTGGCCCAGGGCGTCGGTTTCGAAGTCGAAGTCCATGGAACCGGCCAGGGCGTAGGCGATGACCAGCGGCGGCGAGGCCAGGTAGTTCATCTTGACGTCCGGGTTGATGCGGCCTTCGAAGTTGCGGTTGCCCGAGAGGACAGCAGCGACGGCGAGGTCGTTGGCCTGGATCGCTTCCGAAACTTCAGCTTCCAGCGGGCCGGAGTTGCCGATGCAGGTGGCGCAGCCGTAGCCCACGATGTAGAAGCCGAGCTTCTCCAGGTACGGAGTCAGGCCGGACTTCTCGTAGTAATCGGTGACAACCTTCGAGCCGGGGGCGACGGAGGTCTTGACCCACGGCTTGGACGTCAGGCCCTTGTCCACGGCGTTGCGCGCCAGGACCGCGGCGGCCAGCATGACCGACGGGTTGGACGTGTTGGTGCAGGACGTGATGGAGGCGATGGTGACAGCACCGTGGTCCAGCTCGAACTCGCGGCCGTCAGCCGTCTTGACCGGCACGGGCTGGGAGATCCGGCCAGCTGCCCCGTGGCCTGCCGAGTACTTCGGCGGTTCACGGTCAGTGTCGGAGACATGCGTACCGCCGGAGGTGAAGGACGGGGCGTCGGAAGCCGGGAAGGTCTCCTCGAGGGATTCATCCAGGGTGCCGGCGTTCGCGTCGTGGGAGACGTAGTTCTTGAGGTCGTGGCGGAACTCGTCCTTGGCCTCGGTCAGTTCAATGCGGTCCTGCGGGCGCTTGGGGCCTGCGATGGACGGAACAACCGTGGACAGGTCCAGTTCCAGGTACTCGGAGAACTTGATGTCGCGGGAAGGATCGTGCCAGAGGCCCTGTTCCTTGGCGTATTCCTCCACGAGGGCAACGTTCTGCTCGGAGCGGCCGGTGAGGCGCAGGTAGTCCAAGGTCACGTCGTCGATCGGGAACATGGCGGCCGTGGAACCGAACTCCGGGCTCATGTTGCCGATGGTGGCGCGGTTGGCTAGCGGCACTGCGGCCACGCCTTCGCCGTAGAACTCCACGAACTTGCCCACAACGCCGTGCTTGCGGAGCATTTCGGTAATGGTCAGCACCACGTCGGTTGCCGTGGCGCCGGCAGGGATGGAACCGCTCAGCTTGAAGCCCACAACGCGCGGGATCAGCATGGAAACGGGCTGCCCCAGCATTGCGGCCTCGGCTTCGATGCCGCCGACGCCCCAGCCGAGCACGCCCAGGCCGTTGACCATGGTGGTGTGCGAGTCGGTGCCCACGCAGGTGTCAGGGTACGCCCGGAGCGCCCCATCGACTTCGCGGGTCATGACGGTGCGCGCCAGGTATTCGATGTTGACCTGGTGCACGATGCCGGTTCCCGGGGGAACCACCTTGAAGTCGTCGAACGCCGTCTGGCCCCAGCGCAGGAACTGGTAACGCTCCCCGTTACGCTGGTATTCGATCTCCATGTTGCGCTCCAGTGCGCCGGAGTTGCCGAAAGCATCGATCTGGACCGAGTGGTCGATGACCATCTCGGCAGGCGCCAGGGGGTTCACCCGCTTGGGGTCGCCACCCAGTTCCTTGACCGCTTCACGCATGGTCGCCAGGTCCACCACGCAGGGGACGCCGGTGAAGTCCTGCATGATCACGCGTGCAGGCGTGAACTGGATTTCTGTATCGGGCTGGGCATTGGGATCCCAGCCTGCCAAGGCGCGGACGTGATCGGCAGTGATGTTCGCGCCGTCCTCGGTCCTCAACAGGTTTTCAAGCAATACCTTGAGGCTGAACGGAAGGTTTTCTGCACCTTCAACGGAGTTCAACCGGAAAATTTCGTATTCGGTTCCGGCTACATTAAGTTTGCCTTTTGAACCGAAGCTGTCCACAGTGCTCATCGCAGGACTCCTCTCGCAACAGTTTCATCTTTGTCGCGCGGTTGACCGCCTGCTAGTTAGGAAGCCCTAATTAGTTCCGGGCCCGAAAATTGCACACGGCCGGCCGTGATTACGGAGCGCGACGTGGGACTACTACGGCCATCGTAGTCCAAAACAGCAGTGGCATCACGGAAGCAACAGCAGCGGCATCACGGAAGCGGTGCCAGCAGCGCCACAGTCTCCAGGTGGTGGGTGTGGGGATAGAGATCGAAGGCCCGGAGGCCGGACAGCCCCCACCCCGCCTGGCGGAAGTACCCCACGTCCCGGGCGAACGACGCCGGATCACAGGACACGTAGGCTATGGCGCGGGGACGGGACGCAACAAGCTGGCCCACCACCGCCTTCCCGGCCCCCGCCCGTGGCGGGTCGAGGATCAGGGCGTCAAAACTCCGCGGCTGCTGGCGGAGCACGCGCTCCACCCGGCCCTGGACGATCTCCACCTGGGGCGCCCCGTGCAGGTTCTTCCGGGCATCCCGGCTGGTTCCGGCGGCACCTTCAACGGACAGGACGGACCCTGTCTCCCCCACCGCGTCAGCCAGGACTGCCGTGAAAAGGCCGGCTCCCGCGTACAGGTCGGCAACAACAGCCCCGGGATGGAGGAATCCTCCGCCGCGGAGGAATTCTGTGACAGCCCCCACAAGGGCCCCGGGCGCGTCGCGGTGGATCTGCCAGAACCCTGCACCGGTGACCCGGTAGTCGTGTCCGGCCGCTGATTCCTGCACCCAGGTTCGGCCCCGGAGCTGTTGCACGGCCTCGCTGGCCGGATCAAAGGCAGCGACGGAGACGTCATCCGGCAGCTGGGCAGCTATGGCGCTGAGCCGCTTGGGTTTGGTGGCCTCCGCCGGCGCCAGCAGCACCAGGGGACGGGAGCCGTTGGCCGGTGCTGCCACTTCCACCCGCTCGATGCCCTGCAGGTCAATGTCCCACAGGCGGAGGTTGTTGATGGCCTCAATGGCCAGCGGCATCTCCCGGACCGGAACGATGTGGGTGGAGCGGTGTGCGTGCATGCCCAGCTTGCCGCCGGGGGTGACCGAAAAGCTAGCCCGCGTCCGCCACCCAAGGCCGTCCCCGCCGTCGGCCGTCCCGCCCACTGCTTCCACGCTGCCGGCGCCGCGCGTGCCCGGCCCTCCAGCACCATGCTCGACGCCGGCGAGCCGCTTGAGCTGTTCAGCCAGCACTTCTGCCTTGAGGCTGCGCTGGCGGGCAAGGGTGATGTGGCCGAATTCGGCGCCGCCCACAGGAGGATGTCCGTGGCGCCAGGCACGCGCCGAGTCGGCCTGGTGCCAGAAGTGGCCAACCCTGTCAGGGGAGGCTTCAAGGACGTCGACGACGTCCGCCCGCCAGAATTTGGCCTTCTCTTCGGCGTCCGTCAGCCGCACCCGCACCTTTTCGCCGGGAATGCCATGCCTGACGAAAATCACGCGGCCCTCGTGCCTGGCGACGCAGTGGCCGCCATGGGCCACGGGCCCGACGTCGAGCACTATTTCCCTGCCCGCTTCTCCGGTCAGTGGCGGCTGTGTTTCGGTGTTTGCCATTATTGGACGTCCTGCAGGTTTTTCGCTTCTTCGGATGATTTCAACTGCCAGGGGACGCTCGCCACCATAACGCCGGGCTCAAAATGCAGCCGGGTTTTGATGCGCAGGGCAGTCTGGTTGTGGACCAGCTGCTCCCACCACTTGCCCACCACGTATTCGGGGATGTAGACCACGATCAGGTCCCGCGGGGAATCCTTCCGCATGTGTTTGACGTACTCCATGATGGGCGTGACCGTCTCGCGGTAAGGGCTGGCCAGCACGGTCAGCGGCACGGGAATCTCCAGCTTCTCCCAGTCGGCCACGGTCTGCGCGGTTTCTTCGGCATCGATGTCCACCGTCACCGCGTCCAGCCGGGAGGGCCGGGACGCCCTGGCATACGCCAGGGCGCGGAGAACGGGTTTGCGCACATGCGATACCAGCAGGACGGCGTGCACCCGGGTGGGAAGGGCGCGCGGCGAGGAGTCCTCGTCCACTGCCAGCTCCCTGGCCACGTTGTCGTAGTGCGCCCGGATGCTCCACATGATAAGGAACAGGATGACCATGGCGAGGAGGGCAATCCAGGCGCCCTGCTCGAACTTGGTGACCAGCACGATCACCAGGACCGTGGCTGTCATGCCGAAGCCGATGCTGTTGATGACGCGGGACTTGGCCATCCGCCGTCGGACTGCCTTGTCCTTGGCCAGCTTGAGCTGCCGCCCCCAGTGCCGGATCATGCCCAGCTGGCTGGCGGTGAAGGAGATGAACACACCCACGATGTACAGCTGGATGAGCTTGGTGACGTCCGCGTTGAAGGCGATGATCAGCACCAGTGCGCCGGCGGCCAGGGCCAGGACGCCGTTGCTGAAGGCCAGCCTGTCACCCCTGGTGCGCAATTGCCGGGGCAGGTAGCCGTCCTGGGCGAGGATGGAGCCCAGCACCGGAAAGCCGTTGAAGGCGGTGTTGGCGGCGAACACCAGGATCACGCCGGTGGCGGCAACCACGATATAGAACGGTATGGAACCGGGGCCGAAGATGGTCTGCGCGATCTGGCTGATGGCAGGGTTCTGGATGTAGCCCTCCGGCAGCGGACTGCCGTTGAGCAGGAACTCTGTCGCCGGGTCCAGGACGATGTGGACCTTGGTGGCATTGGCCAGGTAAATGATGCCCGCCAGCATGGTGGCGCCGATGACGCCCAGCAGCAGCAGTGTGGTGGCGGCGTTCTTGCTCTTCGGCGGCCGGAAGTTGGGCACCCCGTTGCTGATGGCTTCGACGCCGGTCAGCGCCGCGGCGCCGGAGGAAAAGGCCCGCAGCAGCAGGAAGGCGCCGGCGAGGCCCACCAGTCCTTCGTCGAAACCAGGGGCGGGAACAATGGTGAAGGCGGCGGAGGGAGCCTGGCCCAGCTGTCCGGTCGCCGCCTGGAAGAGGCCCACCGCGGTCATGCCCAGGATGGACGCCATAAAGATGTAGGTGGGGACGGCAAAGAGTGTGCCGGCCTCCTTGATCCCGCGCAGGTTCACCAGGGCAAGGATTACGACGCCGATGGTGGCAATGCCCGCCTGCTGGCCGTGCAGGGCGGGGACCGCCGTGGTGAGGTAGGCGGCAGCGGAGGACATGGACACCGCCACGGTCAGGACGTAGTCCACCAGCAGTGCCGACGCCACCGTCAGGCCTGCGTACTTGCCCAGGTTCTCCCCTGCGATCTCATAGTCGCCGCCGCCGGAAGGATAGGCGTGGACGTTCTGCCGGTAGGAGGCCACCACCGTCAGCAGGACCACCATCACCGCCACGCCCACCCAGGGCGAGAACGCCACGGCGCTGACGCCCGCCAGCGCCAGAGTGAGCAGGATCTCGTCCGGGGCATAGGCTACGGACGAGAGGGCATCGGAGGCGAAGACCGGGAGTGCGATCCGCTTGGGAAGCAGCGTGTGGGCCAGCCGGTCATTGCGAAATGGCCTGCCCACCAGCACACGCTTGGCGGCGTTCAATATTGTCAGCACCCCACAAAGCTAGTCTGATTCCCGGACGATGTCATGACGGACCGGGGACGACGGGAGCCCGGACGCTGGCGGTAGAGTTCTAGCAGCAGGACCTTGACAGGAATACAGAGGAGAGACCGTGGCGCATTTCGTGATCATGGGATGTGGCCGGGTGGGGGCAACGCTGGCGCACACGCTGGAGGACGCCGGGCATTCCGTGGCAATCATCGACCAGGACGACCGCGCCTTCCGCAGGCTCCGGCAGGGATTCACCGGGCGCAAAGTCACGGGCGTCGGCTTCGACCGGGACACCCTGAAGCAGGCCGGCGTGGCTGAAGCGTATGCTTTCGCCGCCGTCTCCAGTGGAGACAACTCCAACATCCTGGCCACCCGGGTGGCCAGGGAAACGTTCCACGTCCCCCACGTCGTGGCCCGCATCTATGATCCCGGCCGGGCTGAGATCTACCAGCGCCTTGGGATCCCCACCGTGGCGGCCGTGCGCTGGAGCGCGGACCAGGTGCTCCGCCGCATCCTGCCCGAACAGCACCTGGCAGGCGACTTCCGCGAGCCGTCCGGGCGCCTGGTGCTGGCCGAGCTCGACCTCGACGCCAGCTGGATCGGACAACGGGTGAGCACCATCGAGAAAGCCGCCGCGATCCGCGTGGCGTACCTGACCCGTTTCGGCGAAGGACTCCTGCCGGAAGCGGCCACCGCCTACCAGGACGGCGACACCGTGCACGCCATGCTGCAGGTTGACCGCAGCGCCCAGGTGGCCCACATCCTCGCCAAAGCACCCGCCAAGGAGTACCAATGAAAGTAGTCATCGTGGGTGCCGGCAGCGTCGGTTCGTCCATCGCCAGGGAGCTGCTGGCGCACAAGCATGAGATCCTGCTGATCGACCTTAAGCCGGAAGTCATCGGCCGGAGCGGCCTGCGGGGCGCGCACTGGCTGGTGGGCGACGCCTGCGAGCTGAGCACCCTGCAGGGGGCCAAGGTGGAAGAGGCAGACGTGGTGGTGTCGGCCACCGGCGATGACAAGGTCAACCTGGTGGTTTCCTTGCTGGCCAAGACCGAATTCGGGGTGGGCCGCACCGTAGGGCGGGTGAACAACCCCAAGAACGACTGGATGTTCAACGATTCCTGGGGCGTTGACGTCGCCGTCAACACCCCTCAGCTCATGACCGCTCTGGTGGAGGAAGCCGTGGAGATCGGCGACCTGGTCCGGCTGCTCACCCTCCAGACCGGCGTTTCTTCCCTCGTGGAGTTCACGGTGCCGCACGACTCGCACGTGATCGGCCAGACGGTTGGCGATATCCGGTGGCCCGAGGACGCGACCCTGGTGGCCATCCTGCGGGATCATGCCCCCATCACGCCCAGCCGGGACGACGTCATTGACGGCGGCGACGAGCTGTTTTTCGTGACCACCATTGCAGCCGAGGATGACCTGCGCGCCCTGTTGTCGCCGGACGCCCCCGATACCGCCGGCGAGGCGGAGGCTCCGCTGCCCGCCGGCGCCAGGACCGCCCAGCAGGCCCCGGAGGACGACGGCTTCGACGGCTAGGGCGGGCCAATAGTCATGCGCCCGCCGGGGTCAGGCTTTCAGGCCCGTGTCCTCCCCGCTGGAGTCCGTGCCAGCGTCGACGGGGGCCGGCCGGGTTACCAGCCAGGCAATCCAGACACCCAGGATGTACAGGGGCGCGCCCATGATCAGCCGGGTGGTGGCCAGCGCGGCAAGCCCGTCCGCACCCATGAGGTAGAGGGGCACCTGCACCACGAGCCGAAGCGCCAGGACCGCAACGATGATCCAGGTGCCCAGCTGGTAGGCCTTGACCCGGTCCGGATCCTTGCGCCAGTCCAGGCCTTCATTGCGGATGAATCCGAAGAGCAGGCCGGCCACCGGCCATTTAAGGAAGATGGAGAGCGCCATCGCCAGGATGTAGCCGGCATTGGTGAAGAACCCGGGGAGGTAGAAGTCCTCCGCCTTGCCGGTGGTGTTGGCCAGCCAGGCCGAGATGCCCACGCCCACCACTCCGGCCAAGGCCTGCGTCAGCGGGCGCCGCTGGACCAGCCGGACCACGGTGAACACCGCCGCGGAGGCCAATGCCGCCACCAGGGACAGCGTCAGTTCCCGGGTGATGGTGAAGGCCACCAGGAACACAAGCCCGGGCAGGATGCTTTCGGCAATCCCCTGGACTCCTCCGGCGCTGCGCAGGACGTCCACACGGCCGTCGTGTGTACGGTGCAGCCCCGCCTTGGCCGCGTACTCTGCCGCAAGGCCGGCCATTGGTGACGCCTCCTGGGCAGGTCCCGGCCGCGAATCACGTTCAGGACTGCCGGGGCTCTGGGCTCCGGAGGAGGGGTCGGGCTGGGGCTCGGTCATTCGTTCTCCTGGCGGGACAGTATTTCGTAGCGGGGGTTGAACATGGTGGGCAGGCCCTGGCTGCGGGAAAGCATTCCTTCAAGCCGGAGCTCGGCGCCGGCTTCGATGCCCGGCACCCGGCGGCGCCCCAGCCACACAACCCGGAGCCGGCCCTGTGCCCTGGCCTGGCCGGACAGTTTTTTGCCTGGCTCTGCCCGGCCTGGCCCGGCGGGGCCGGATAGTGACCTGCCTGGTTCGGCGTCGGAAACAATGGCACTGAATGCAGGAGCCTGGTCCGCCGGGAGATACGTCACGGATTCAATGCGGCCCTGGCACACCACGCGGCCCTTGTCCGGAAGCTGGTCCAGGGAGAGGACGGCGGGGCGGCGCTGGAGCCCGTCCCCAGGTGCCGCGTCAGCCAATCTGTGTGGTTTCCGGACCACGTTCCGGTTCCCCCAGTGCGGGGGCAGCGGGAGGAGGCGTCGTGGCCGTATCCTTGGGCAGGCGCAGCTGCAGCAGGTCGCGGGGCGGCATGGGGCTGCCCCCGCGGATCACCACAACCTGCCTGAACAGCGCCTCCAGCGGCTCGGCTGCTTCACGTTCAAGGGCTGCCGGTCCGCCCAGCACGCCGCGAAGGAACCAGCGGGGTCCGTCAACGCCCACAAAGCGGGCCACGCGGTAGCCTTGGCTGCCGTCGGGCAGCCCTGCGGGCAACTTGGCCACGAGTTCGGTTCCAAAGCTGCCGTCGATCTCTTCCACCTGGCCACCCTGCGCACCCACGGACTGGCCGATCTGCTCGCGGATCTCATCCCACAGGCCCTCGGTCCTGGGAGCGGCGAACGCCTGGAGCTGAAGGCTGGAGCCGTTGAGGTCCAGCGTGACTGCCACAACGCGCTGGGTGGCTTCTTCCACCTCGAGGCGCAACTGGAGGCCCTCGCTGGGAGCGATCAGCAACGCGCCAAGATCCACGTAACCGTCGCGGCTGGTGATTTCGGATTCATCAAGCGGGCCGTTCGCACGGATACCCGTGGGGGCCGCTGCGTCAGCGGAAGCCTCCGCGCCGGCCAGGGAGTCGTCCGGTTCGGCTGCCTGTTCCTTCTTTGCTTTCCTGCCGAGCCCAAAGACCATGAGGGTGTCTCCTTAGTTGTGAAATGTGCCGGTACGGCCCCATGGGGGTCCCGCCGTCGTGCTGTACGCGCCAGGCAGGAGTGCTGCCGGAACCGGAAGAATGGTTCCCTAGGCCACCGGCCGGTTGAATCCGCCGGTTGACCCGAATCCTCCCGTGCCGCGCACAGACCCGTTCAATTCATTGACGGGGATGAACTGTGCATACTCCACACGCTGGATAACCATTTGCGCAATTCTATCGCCGCGGTGCAGCTCAATGGACTGGGTCGCATCGGTGTTCAGCAGGGTGACTGCTATTTCCCCCCGGTATCCGGCATCCACCGTTCCAGGGGCGTTGACGATGGTCAGGCCGTGCTTGGTGGCCAGCCCGGAGCGCGGATGGATCAGGGCGACGTACCCTTCCGGCAGGGCGATGGCCACTCCGGTGGGAACCAGCTTGCGCTCCCCCGGCCGCAGGACAACGTCCTCCCTGGCACGAAGGTCAGCGCCGGCGTCGCCCGGGTGCGCGTAGGACGGCGCCTCAAGGCCAGGGTCCAGCATCTTCAACTGGACCTGCAGGGTGGGGGCTGAGGCAGAAGGGGCCGGGCCGGCAGGTGCTGCTGCGGGGAAGGTGTCTACTGCTGCGGAATGATCAGTCACAGTCACTCACTCTAACCCGCGCCCGTGGCCGGGACCTAGGCGATGCATGCCCCCGACAGCCTGGGCGGGCCGGGAGGAGCCGCAGCAGCCGGGGCATGAGCCGCCGGGATGAAATAGCAAGGGAAAAATGGAAAGCTTGCCCTATGCCCGAATCGAGTTCCGCCGCGCCCGTTCCCAGTACACCCTCTGCCGGGGCCGCGGTGATCTACCGGGAAAAGCTGTGGCCCAATGCCTGGATCTGGATCATTGCAGCGGGCATCTCAGGTGCCGGAATCCTGGTGTTTGCACCTATCAGCGCGGCTGCGGGCTACACGGCTGCGGTGGTGCTCTTTGCGATCATCGCCATACTCCTGCTCGCTTCCACCCCCACCATCCTGGTCACCGGTAACACCCTCACGGTGGGGCGGGCCACCATTGAACGCCGTTTTATTGGCGCCGCCCAGCCATTCCGGGGTGAAGAAGCGACGGCGGAACGCGGCACCCGGCTGAACGGCCTGGCCTACCTGTGCATCCGGGGCTGGATCGATCCCGTGGTCAAGATCGACATCACCGACCCCTCGGACCCGACGCCGTACTGGCTGGCATCCACCCGCCGCCCGGACAAACTGGCGGCAGCCCTTCAGCCCTCGCAGTCCCTGCAGTAGAACCGGCCGTCCTTCTCCCTGGCGATCTGGGACCGGTGCCGCACCAGGAAGCAGGAGGAGCAGGTGAATTCGTCAGCCTGCGCCGGAACTACCTGGACCACCAGCTCCTCGCCGGAGAGGTCCGCTCCCGGGAGTTCGAAGCCGGCGGCCAGCTCGTTTTCGTCCTCATCCACCACCGCGACCGGCTTGTCCGCCCGGCGCGTCTTCAGCTCGTCCAGCGAATCTTCGTTGGCGTCTTCCTCGGACTTGCGCGGGGCATCGTAATCGGTGGACATCGTGGCCCTGGCCTTCTTCCTGTTGTGTGCGTGTCTGGGACAACACCTGTGACAACGCAGGATGCCGCCCGTTGGTGCCCGGACGAAAAGCCGGCTGCGGCAGTGATTTGCGAGCGTTGTCCCGGAAAATCGCGGCGCGCCCTGCCCCTTGAGCGAAAACCCGCCCCCAGGGTGGCAAAGTTTCGAGTGATAGTAATGCCAGGGTGGAGGATTTGTATGCAGGATCTACGGCTTGTAGGCGTACACGACGACGGGACTCACCTCCTGTTGAGCGGGGCCGGCGGCGAGATGTTCCAGCTGCCGATCGACGAAGCGCTGAGAGCGGCCAGCAGGCCGGCGGTTAAGCCGCGGGCTGAGCGGCCGGCAGTTCCCATGTCCCCACGGGACATCCAGGCGCGGATACGTGCGGGGGCCACGGCGGCCGACGTCGCCGAGCTTTCCGGGCTTCCGCTGGCCAAGGTTGAACGGTATGAAGGTCCGGTCCTTGCAGAACGGGAGTACGTAGCCCAGCAGGCCCGCAAGGTGGAAGTGGCGTCCCCTTCTCCCGGCCATGACGCCTACCGCTCCGCGTTCGGCGACAACCCTGCCACCCTGAACGACATGGTGGGCCACCGCTTGGCAGCCCATGGCATAGACCCCTCAACGGTGGAGTGGGACTCCTGGCGCCGCCAGGACGGCACCTGGACTGTCTCTGCCACCTTCGAACCCAAGACGGGCAACACGCCAGGCATAGGCGAGGAGCCCCCGGCGCTGTGGACCTTCAGCCCGGCCCGGAAGTCGTTGCAGAACGCCAACCGGTGGGCCCAGCAGCTGAGCGAGCTGGAGCCGCTGGACGGGCCAGTCCCCGCCCGCCGGCTGTCAGCCGTCTCCGACCGGCCCTTTGACTTTGAGACCGATGCCGATTCCGCTCCCGGAAGCCCGGGAGACCACGCCGGCCAGGCTCCCGGCAAGGAAAAGGAATCCGACGGCCTCCTGGACATGCTGCGTTCCCGCCGGGGCCAGCGGCTGGGCGTGGATGAAGATTCCGACGACGCCCTTGCCCTGCTGCTGACGCACGGCGTGCCCGCGGCCCACCCCCGGCCCTCCGAGGTCTTGCCGGAAGCGGACGAGCAGGCCGCGGAACCGGAAGAAGACCGCGGCAGTGCTCCCGCCGCCCAGGGTGATTCCTTCATCCGGCGCCGGGATGCCCGGCCGTCGATGCTTTCCCGGCTGAGCCTCATCCCCCCGCACCCTGACCCGGTTGACGACAACCTCCGGCTGCACAACGGGGTCAGCACGGACACCCGCGAAATCACCATCGTGGCCTCCCCCCAGCGGCCCTCCGGCTCCGCTGAACCTGATGCGCCACGGGGCGCGGGCGCGTCGGGAAGCGGGGCGGGACTGGATGAGCTGCTCGGCGGGAAGCCGCGGCGGCCGGCACCAAGGACTGACGACAACTCCCCCACCACCGGCCAGCTGCCGGAAACGGGTGCACCGGAAAGGCAGCCCGCAAGGCCCAAGCGCTCCAGTGTTCCGTCTTGGGACGAGATCGTCTTCGGGACCCGCGGAGACTAGGCGCCTGCCCCTGTTCCGCCGGTGCCGCGCCAGAGGCACGCGTCCACGTCGAACGGCAGCAGCTGGTCCTGCTCGGCCATGAGGTTGGCACCATGGGCAGTGACGCGCCGCATGAAGTGCCGCCGGCAGAGGGTTTCGTAGCCCACAACGGGAATGTGGCCAGGCGCCGGAGCAGCGGATCCGTCAACGGCCATGTCAACGTCACCCACCACCACCTGGGCACCTTCGGTGACCATGACGCCGTCCAGCGTCCTTGCGTTGTGCGTTGCCCGGCGGCCGCACCAGCAGAGGGCTTCCACCTGCAGGACCTGCACCCGGTCCGCCAGTTCGATGAGCCGCTGCGAGCCTGGGAAAAGCCTGGTGCGGAAGTCCGCGGTGATGCCGAAAGCAAACACATCGACGCCGATCTCGTCCACCACCTTGGCCAGCTGTTCCACCTGTTCCGGCGTGTAGAACTGTGCCTCATCACAAATCAGGTAATCAACGCGCTGGCCCTGGGTTCGCCGCAGCATGACTTCCTCCCAGAAGTCCGTCCCGTCCGCCACCTCCACGGCGTCGGTTTCGAGGCCCAGCCGGCTGGAGATTTTTGATTCGCCGGCACGGTCGTTCCGGCTGAAGCGCACCCCGCCCCGGCCCCGGGCGCGGTGGTTGTGGTCCATCTGCAGCGCAAGGGTGGATTTGCCGCAGTCCATGGTGCCCGAAAAAAAGACGAGTTCAGCCACGGCGGACGCTCCTGCCGCCTGCCGTGAAACACAGCAGCGGAACCTCCCGCTCAGCCTTGGTCAGGGATCCGTGCTGGCCCACCACGTCCATCGCCGTGGGGCGGACGCGCCTTGTGTCATACAGCGCGAGCTCATCGCGGGCTGCAATCATCACGTCCCCGATCCTGCCCTCGACGGCGGGCCGCACCGGACCGAAGAGGCCCGCCGCAATGGCGTCCTCCCGGGTGAAGGCCCAGATGCGCGGACCGAAGCGGGCCCGCCAGGCGGCGAGAAGCCGCCCGCGTGCACCGGCGTCGGGCCCTGTGCCGTCCGCTCCGGGTTCCAGGTAGAGGTGCACCATGCGCGGTTCGCCCGCGGTGTGCCGGACGCCTTCCACCAGCGCCGGGTCTGCGGAGAAGTCGATGCGCTGCTGTTCCGGCACGTCCAGCATGCCGTGGTCCGCAGTCAGCAGGATGGTGGTCCCCGCCGGCAGGGAGGCATTCAACCGCTTCATGGTCGAATCCAGCTCCTCGATCTGGTGTTCCCAGTGTTCGGACTGGCAGCCGTAGCGGTGTCCGGCCTTGTCCAGCTCATTGAGGTAGAAGTACAGCAGGCCCGGTCCAGGGGCGGCGAGGGCTTCGGCGGCGGCCTCGGTCCGGGCATGGGACGTGGTGCCGGCTATGAAGCTTCCGCCGCGCAGGGCAGCCCTGGTCATGGGCGAATCACCGAACTGGGGAAGGCTGACCGTGGTGACGGCGGCCTGGCCGGCAGCGCGTTCCAGCACGGTGGGGAACGGCTGCCAGGCAAGTGGATCCACGCCGGCGTCCCAGTTGCCCAGCATGTTGACTACCTTGTCCTGGGCGGGGTCCAGCACGTCGTAGCCCACCATGCCGTGCTGGCCAGGGGGCAGCCCGGTACCAAAACTGGCCAGTGCGGCAGCCGTGGTGGAGGGGAATGCTGAGTCCAGCCACACCGGAACCTCACGCTGCCCGGCCTGGATGACCGACCTGAGAAAAGGTGTGTGCGCGGACTTTTGCTTCAGGAGGTTCCTGCCCAGGCCGTCGGCCACGACGACGCAGACACGCGGCGCGGCAGGAAAACCGAGCGTGTTGGTGAAGCCATCGAGTCCCAGGCTTGCCGCGGCGCTGGACAGCACGTCCGCTACGGAGCGCCGGCCGTAGGCAGGGGCGGGCGGAAGCTCGGGCGCCCGGCCCGCTTGGACTGGGGCGGCGCCGGAGGGGGCGGCTGCGTCAGGGATGGTTGAGCGGCGTTCGTCCGGCATCTCAGCGCTGCTGGTGCCCGCGGCTCAGCCGGTTGCCGAACACACCCGGACGCGGCCGCGGAGGGAGGGACTGGACATGCGGCGCCGGAGCGGCGGAACCTGTGTTCACTGCGCGCAGCGCGCGGGCAAAAAGCTTGGCGTCCTGGACCGCCTGCAGCCCATCCGCCTCGGCACTGATCCGGAGGACGATGTCTTCCTGGGCAATGGTGCCGCTGTAGCCGTGGTC
The DNA here is from genome assembly GCF_006151685.1 of Arthrobacter sp. BB-1. Lineage (NCBI taxonomy): Bacteria > Bacillati > Actinomycetota > Actinomycetes > Micrococcales > Micrococcaceae > Arthrobacter > Arthrobacter sp. BB-1. The sequence goes on along the minus strand of NZ_VDEV01000015.1, from coordinate 35,958 downwards.
GGCTTCGCACTGGGGATCCCCGCAGCTGGCTGGACCCATATCCAGCCGCTGGCCGCCGGACCAGGCGATGGACAGCGTCACCTCGCGCACGGGATCCGATGGCTTGTAGTTCTGCGGTTGCGCGTACATGTAGCTGAGCACCACGGAGCGGATCTGCGCCACGGGAACGGACTCCGTGGAGATCTGGGCCACGATCTGTTCGCCGGCCTCGTCAAGCTGCTGGTCGTCCACGTGGGTGATCACCAGCATGTCCGCAGTCAGCACCAGGACGGTGATGTGGCGCCGGACCTCGGCCCGGTCAAAGTGTGTTTCCAGGTGCACCAGGTGGGCTACGCAGTCGCGGCCGTCCAGGGCGTCGTCAACAACGTCGGCAACCAGGCGCGGATAGAAACCGGCCTTCTGCAGCGCCCCGTCCAGGCTTTGGCCCTGGGCACCGTGGTTGTGTGAGCTGTGGCGGACTGCCTGGTTTTCATTGCCGGGCGTTTCGGGCGCCGACGCGGGAGGCTGTGAGCTCATTCCCCCATTTTCACAGATGGGCCGGTCACATTGCTAACCGCGTCAGCCGAGCATGGCGCGGCGGGCGCTGTCCGTGCGCTGGGCCGCGTTGCCGATCCGGACGTCCGCGGCCAGGATCACCGCTCCGGAAGCCCCGCACAGCACGGGATTGAACTCCAGCAGGGCGATTTCCGGATGGCTGTCCTTCAGCCACGCGAGCCTGCCGGCCAGGTCCTCGAGTGCGGCGACGTCCACCGCGGGCAGGCCCTGGTAGCCGAACAGCTTCCGGGCCGCCCGCGGTCCGCGGATAAAGTCGTGCACGTCCGCCGCGGACAGCGGCGGCACCCGGTGCGCCCAGTCATCCAGCAGGTTGACGGCGTCGCCGGCCAGGCCGAACGAGATGACCGGTCCCAGGAGCGGGTCCTCGATGGCCCTGAAGGTGCAGGCCTGCCCGACGGGTGCCATGGTCTGCACCTCCAGGGCAGGGTCGCCGTAACGGGACAGGGTCCGGCGCATCTGCAGCACGTTCAGCCGCAGGGACTCGGCGTCCTGGATGTCCAGCCGCACTCCCCCGAGGTCAAGCCGGTGGCGCAGGGAAGGATCGGTGGTTTTCAGCGCTACCGGCCAGCCGAGGGCCTCCGCGGCCGCCACCGCCTCGTCGGGGGTGTCGAAGCCGACCGAGGGCAGCACGGTGATGCCGTAGTGGCCCAGGAGGGAACGCGTGGCCGCGGGGTCCAGCTGCTTGAGCTGCTCACCCCTTACATCCCGGAGGTGGGCCTCGAGTTCGTCCCGGGCGCGCTGCGGATCGCAGCCTTCCGGTTCAACGAAGTGCCCGTGGTCGCGCGAGACCCACTCGGAATACCGCACCACGGCCGCGAGCGCGGCCACGGCAGCGCCCGGATTGGAAAAGCAGGGCACGGCACGCTCCCCCGTCCCCACCATGCCTTCGACGTAGACCGAGGGATCGAGGATCCCGGTGAAGGCGGCCACCACGGGCTTTCCGGACTTCACGGAGCATTCGGCAAGTACTTCGGCGATGCTGTCCACGGTGAGCCCGCGGGCCGGGAGCAGTGCGGCAACGGCCGCGTGGACGGCGTCGGACTCCAGCGCGGCGAGCAGCGCCGATCGCAGGGCCGGCAGGGCAATTGACTGGCCGGCGTCGAGGTCCACCCCCGCCACCATCTGGCCGATGCCGAGGCCGTGCGAGGAGGCACTGTCCGCCACCACCTTCCCCAGCGCCTGGGAGTTGCTGAAGATGGCCAGGCCGGGCCCGGCCGGGAGCGGCTGGCCGGAGACGACCTGCGCAACATCCACCAGCTGCTCTATGGTTTCCACCCGGATGACGCCGGACTGGCGCAGCATGGCGTCGAGGGCCCCGGCCGGCGCCTGGGTGGTCCGGACGGCATGCCCCGGCGGCAGCCGCAGCCCCATGGCGTCGGACTTCGCCACGATCACCGGCTTGATGCGCGCCAGCCGGCGGGCCAGCCGGGAAAACTTGCGCGGATTGCCGATCGATTCCAGGTAGAGGCCCACGGCCGAAGTGTCGGCGTCGTCCTCCCAGTACTGCATCATGTCGTTACCGGACACATCGGCACGGTTCCCGGCGGAGAGGAAGGTGGACAGGCCCAGCCGCCGCCTGCTGGAGGCGGCATAGAGCGAGACGCCGATGGCGGCAGACTGCGAGAACAGGCCCAGGCCGCCCCGCAGCGGCAGCGAGGGCGCCATGGAAGCGTTCAGGGACACGTCGGGGTGCGTGTTCACGATTCCCAGCGACGCCGGCCCTATTACCCGCATGCCGTTGGCCCGGGCCTGCCGCACCAGGTCCCGCTGCCTCGCGAGGCCGCGTTCGCCGTCGTCCGCGAAGCCCGCTGACGCAACCACCAGCCCCTTGACCCGGGCTGCGGCACAGTCGGCCACGACGGCGGCTACCTCTTCATAGGGGACGGCCACCACCGCAAGCTGGACGGGCTCGGGGACTTCCGAGAGCTTGCCGAAGGACATCATGCCCGCCAGTTCCAGCGCCTCGGGGTTGATGGCATACACGCGTCCGGAAAAGCCGCCCTCAATGATGTGCTCCAGCAGCTGGTAGCCCACCGTCCCCCATTTGCGGCTGGCACCGATGACGGCCACGGACGACGGCGTCAGCAGGTCGCGGACGCTCCTCGCCTCTGCGCGGTGCTCGCGGGATTCCATCACGGCCCGGGATTTTTCGGTGGGGTCGATGTTGAACTCCAGGCTCACGACGCCGTCGTCAAAGTGCCGTTTGACGTCATAGCCGGCGTCGGAAAAGACCATCAGCATCTTGCGGTTTTCCGGGAGCACCTCGGCGCTGAAGCGGCGGATGCCGTTCTCGTGGGCGGCGGCGGCAAGGTGTTCCAGCAGGATGGAGCCGATGCCCCTCCCCTGGTGGGCGTCCGCGATGTTGAACGCCACTTCCGCCTCGGTGGGGTCGTCGAGGCGGTCATACCGGCCGATACCCACGATTTCGCCGCCGATGGTGATGACGAACGCCACGCGGTCCCGGTAGTCCACCTCGGTGAACCGCTTGAGCTCCTTGCTGGAGAGTTTGGCCTTGAACGCAAAGAAGCGCATGTAGATTGAATTCTGCGACTGTCCCATGTGGAACGCCTGGACAGCGTCCGCGTCAGAGGGATGGATGGGCCGCAGATGCGCGGTTCCGCCGTCCCGCAGGACGACATCGGCTTCCCAATGTTCCGGATATTCGCCGTCCACGGGCTGATCCACCATAGGCTTAGCCTAGCCAAAAACTCCCGCAGCACCGCCGCTTGCGCAGAATAAACCGATTGCACAGCACTCCAGAAGGATTCACCAACCCCATGGCCCGCCGCCAAACCCCCGCCCCCACCGTGGAAGACAGCACCCCCTACACGGAGAACATCGTGGACATCGATGTCACCTCCGAAATGGAGGGGTCCTTCCTGGAGTACGCGTATTCGGTGATCTACTCGCGGGCCCTCCCCGACGCCCGGGACGGGCTTAAGCCGGTGCAGCGCCGCATCCTTTACATGATGAGCGACATGGGCCTGCGCCCGGACCGCGGCCACGTGAAGAGCGCCCGCGTGGTGGGCGAGGTCATGGGCAAGCTGCACCCGCACGGCGATACGGCCATCTACGACGCCATGGTGCGCATGGCGCAGGACTTCTCGCTGCGGCTGCCGCTCATCGACGGGCACGGCAACTTCGGCTCGCTCGACGACGGCCCTGCAGCACCGCGGTACACCGAGGCGCGGCTGGCGGCGGCCGCCCTCACGCTCACCGACCACCTCGATGAAAACGTGGTGGATTTTGTCCCCAACTATGACAACCAGCTGACCCAGCCGGACGTCCTGCCCGCGGCCTTCCCCAACCTGCTGGTCAACGGCGCCACCGGCATCGCCGTCGGCATGGCCACCAACATGGCCCCGCACAACCTGGTGGAGGTCATCTCCGCCGCACGGCACCTGATCGCCAACCCGGACGCGACACTGGACGACCTCATGCGCTTCGTGCCCGGCCCGGACCTCCCCAGCGGCGGCCGGATCGTGGGCCTGGACGGCATCCGCGACGCCTACGCCACCGGGCGCGGATCCTTCAAGACCCGGGCCAAGGTGGAGGTGGAACAGCTTTCCGCACGCCGGACCGGCCTGGTGGTCACCGAGCTCCCCTACATGGTGGGTCCGGAGAAGGTCATAGAGAAGATCAAGGACGCCGTCAACGCCAAGAAGCTGACGGGCATCAGCGACATCGTGGACCTGACGGACCGCAAGCACGGCCTGCGGCTGGTCATCGAACTCAAGAACGGCTTCAACCCCAACGCGGTGCTCCAGCAGCTCTACCGCTACTCGCCGATGGAGGACTCCTTCGGCATCAACAACGTCACCCTGGTGGACGGGCAGCCGCAGACCCTGGGCCTGGTGCAGCTGCTGAGCGTGTACGTGAACCACAGGATCGATGTGGTCCGCCGCCGGACCGTGTTCCGGCTGGGGAAGAAGAAGGACCGCCTCCACCTGGTGGAGGGCCTCCTTATCGCCATCGTGGACATCGACGAGGTCATCCAGATCATCCGGTCCTCCGATGAGGCCGCCGCCGCCCGGGCGCGGCTGATGTCCATTTACGACCTCACGGAAATCCAGGCGAACTACATCCTGGAGCTCCGGCTGCGGCAGCTGACCAAGTACTCGCGGATCGAGCTCGAGAAGGAACAGGACGAGCTGCGCCGCGAGATCGCGGAGCTGGAGGCGATCCTGGGTTCAGAGGAGCGGCTGCGCACGCTCGTCTCCGACGAACTGGGCGCCCTCGCCGAAGAGCACGGCACCCCGCGCCGGACGGTCCTGCTGGAATCGGAGGCCGTGGCCCCCACCGTGGCCGCCGAACTTTCCGGGGCCAACGGCAGGAAGGGCAAGGCCGCGCCGCTGGCCCTGGAAATTGCGGACGACCCCTGCTGGGCCATCCTGACCGCATCCGGGCAGGTGGCCCGGACCAGCAACCAGGAGCCGCTGGCGGAGGCCGGACCCCGGGCCAAGCACGATGTGTACACGTCCGTGGTCAGGACCTCGGCGCGGGGCGAGATCGCCGCGGTCACCTCGCAGGGGCGCATGCTGCGCCTGCAGGTGATGGACATGCCCGTGCTGCCCCCCGTCTCGGGGCTGCCGAACCTCGCGGGCGGGGTTCCGGCCAAGGACTTCCTGACCCTGTTGAAGGGGGAAACACTGGTGGCGTTCGTCCCGCTGGACGAAGTACTCGCCATCGGCACGGCGCAGGGAGTGGTCAAGCGCGTGCAGCCGGACTATCCCCTGAACAGGGAAGACTGGGACGTCATTTCCCTGAAGGACAAGGACGTTGTGGTCAATGTGGTGCCTGCGGGAGCCGACGATGCCGAGCTGGTGTTCGTGACCAGCCAGGCGCAGCTGCTCAAGTTCGCCGCCGCCGGCGTGCGGCCGCAGGGACGCACCGCAGGCGGCATGGCCGGGATCAAGCTCGCGGCCGGGGACCGGGTGGTGTACTTCGGCGCCGTCCAGCCCAAGGACGAGGCCGCCGTCGTGGTCACAATCGCGGGGACCACCGGAGCCCTTCCCGGCACCGCCCCCGGCACGGCCAAGGTGACGGCGTTCTCCGAGTACCCGGTGAAGGGCCGCGCCACGGCGGGTGTGCGGGCCCACCGCTTCCTGAAGGGCGAGGACACGCTGCTGCTGGCCTGGGCTGGCCACGGCCCGGCCAAGGCGTCGTCGGCTGCCGGGGTTGCCAGGTCCCTGCCGCAGGAGCACGGCCGCCGGGACGGATCCGGCGTCCCGCTCTCCCAGCCGGTGGATGTGGTGGGTCCTGCCATGGCCTGGCCCGATCCCGCCTAGACTGCTTTCATGCCTATCGTTCCTGATGAGAAGGACTGGACCTGGGTCCTGACCCGTCCCTGCCCGGAATGCTCTTTTGACGCTTCCACGGTCACCCCGTCAACGGTCCCCGGGACCATCGAAAACATGCTCCCCCGCTGGCGGGCCGTCCTGCGCAGGCCGGACGCTGCCGAGCGCCCGAATGAGCACACCTGGTCGGCGCTGGAGTACGCCTGCCACGTCCGGGACGTCTTCAGCCTCTTTGACCAGAGGCTCAACCTCATGCTGGATACGGACGGCGCACGGTTCGAGAACTGGGACCAGGACCAGACAGCGCTGGACAAGGACTACGCCAACGCCGATCCCGCCGTAGTCAGCGCCGAGCTGGCCGCGGAAGGCAAGCAGGTGGCGGAATCCTTTGCCGGCGTCCGCCAAGCTGAGTGGGGACGGAAAGGGCTGCGCAGCAACGGCGCCGAATTCACCGTACTGACGCTGGCCCAGTATTTCCTGCACGACGTCGTCCACCACCTTCACGACGTGGACGGCTGAGCACCTTCCGCCACGGCGGCATACGCCGGCGCACCATTGCGTCCTGCACCTCCGGCGTCCCCGGATCCGGCCAGCACCAGCCTCGCATCCTCCGGATGGACATCGGCAGGGTTGTGGGTCACCAGCACCACCGTGCGGTCCCGCAGGCCTGTGCGCAGGTCGGCCAGCATCGTCCGCGCAGATTCCGCATCCAAGTGGGCCGTCGGCTCATCCAGCAGGATGACCTCCGCACCCGTCATCAGCGTGCGGGCCACCGCCAGGCGCTGGCGCTCCCCTCCGCTCAGGAACGCCCCGCCGGGACCGATCCTGGTGTCCAGGCCGGCCGGCAGCCGCTCCACCAGGCCGGACAGCCCGACGGACGCCAGCACATCGCGGAGTTCATTGTCGCCGCCGGCTCCGCCGGTTCCGCCGCCGGCAGTCCGGTCATCGGAGGAAGGCCTGCCGAGCAGCAGGTTGCCGCGGATGGTCGAGTCGAAGAGGTGGGCCTCCTGCGGGCACCACGCTGCCCGGCCGGTCACCCGGGCAGCTCCCGCAGCGGCCGGAAGGAAGCCCAGCAGGACCGAGAGCAGGGTGGACTTTCCGGAGCCGGAGGGCCCGGTGACTGCCAGCCACCGGCCCGGTTCCGCCACCGCGTCCAGCCCGGTAAACACCGGCAGGCCGCCCGGCCAGGCCGCGGCAAGGTTCTCGATTTCGACGCCGGGAGCACCGCTGCGCCGGGCAGGCACCTCCTGCAGGCCGTCGGCAGCGCCGCCCCCGGAACCCGGGGCGTCGGCGTCCAGTGCGCCGGAGGCCGCAACCCGCCGCATGACTGTCCGGAGCGCGGGGAACTGGCGGACCGCCGTCGTCATCGCTGCGTAAGGTTCCACCAGCGCGAGGAGCAGCAGCACCAGAACCGCCGCCGTGGCGGGCTCGAGCCGGCCGTCGGACACCGCGGGAGCCGCCAGCCAGGCGGCCGCGAAAGCCGCCGCACAGCAGGACGCGGTGGTGATGGCGTGGCCCAGGCCGTCCGCCCAGGCCGAGCGCTGGGACGCGCGGGTGGCCCTGCGGTCCTGGGCGCGCAGTCCGGCAAGGACCGGAAAGGCGACATTGTTGGCATGGAGCTCGGCCCTGGCATCAAGTGCGGCGGAAATGCGGCGCAGGACTCCGGACCTCAGCACCTGTTCGGCGCTGGCAGATTTCCGGTCGGCCCACAGTGCCACGGCAGGGGCCAGGAACAGGCTGCCCGCAGCGGCCGCAAGGACGGCCGGGAGCGCGGCCGGTACCAGCAGCCCGGTGGTTGCCAGCGCCAGCGCGGAGACGGCAAGGGCGGTCAGCGGCGGCAGCACAACGCGGGGCAGGAGGTCGCGGACGGTATCGACGTCGTCAATCACCGTTCCCAGCACGTTGCCGCCCTGGAGCAGGCGGCGGAGGGCGAGCGCCCTGCGGCTCAGTGACTCCCACAGCCGCCCGCGGAGCCGGGTGAGGGCGGCGAACACCGCATCGTGGAGGAGGAGCCGTTCCCAGTAACGGAGCACGGCCCGCCCGATGCCAAAGAACCGCACGCCCACAATCGCCGTCAGCAGGTAAAGGATGGGCGGCTGCTCGCTGGCCCGGATGATCAGCCAGCCGGACAGGCCGGACAGCGCCACGGCAAAGACCGCCGCGAGCGTGCCCACTGCAGCGGCGGCGGCGAACTTGCCGCGGACCGGCGCGAGGAGCGCCGAGAGGAGCCGGGCGGTGGCGCGGTTGCCGGCTCCCTCTGCTGCCGCAGGGGCGGCGCCCGCGTCCGTCGTGGGTGGGCTGTAGGGCGTTTCGCCTGCATCGGGGCCGGCCGGGGCAATACGTCCTGCCTGGGCGGCGTCCGCCGGCAGCGCGGCAGGTTGGTGGCCGGCAGGTTGGTGGCTGGCCGCCGTGACCGTTCGGCCCGGCCCCACGGGCACAACGTGGTCTGCCAGGTTGCGGGTGCGTTCGTTGTGCGCCACCAGGATGACGGTTACCCGGCCCCGAATCCTCCTGATGGCGTCCTCGACGGCCATCGCCGACGCGTCATCCAGATGGGCAGTGGGCTCGTCCAGCAGCAGGACTGTGGCCCCCGCCTCGATCCTCGCCAGGGCACGCGCCAGAGCGACCCTCCGCAGCTCGCCAGGGCTCAGTTCTGCGGGGTGCTGCCGGGCCAGGTGGCCGGCAGCGGCGCGGGCCAGGCAGGCCCGCGCTGCGGCCTGCACGCCTGCCTGGCCGCGGCCGCCATGGATGTCCCCGGAAAGGTAGAGCACCACCTCCTCCAGGACGGTTTCCGCGAGCATCACCGGATGCTGCGGCACCCAGGCCAGGGCGGCACGGTCAAGTCCCTGGACCGCGCCGGACACCGTGGTGCCGGCACCATCGCCAATGGTCCCGGCGAGGACGCCGAGGACTGTGCTCTTCCCTGCGCCGCTGGCCCCGTCCAAGGCGGTGATCCTGCCTTGGGGCGCCGAGAAGGTGAGCGGGCCGACGGCGGGCCCGGACCTTCCGCTGTAGCTCACGGCCAGGCCGGTGACGGTGAGCGGCGCACCAGGCCTTCCCGCCTTGGCCGCGGGAAGCGGCCGCGGCTCGGGAGCCTCCGTGACCGCGGTGGTTTCGGCAAGGGCCACGCGGCCGTCGTCGCTGGCATGGTGGGCGGTGCCCAGTTCACGCAGCGGAAGATAGCAGTCGGGTGCCAGGATCAGGGCGAGCAGGCCTGCCTCAAGCGGCATGTCGCCGTGCACCAACCGGACGCCGATGAACACCGCCACCACGGCCACCGAGATGGTGGCGATCAGTTCCAGCGCCAGGGCGGACAGGAACGCCGTGCGCAGGGTTCCCATGGTGCGGGCGCGGTATTCCTCCGAGATTTCTTCCAGCGCCTTGCGCTGCGCCGTGGCCCTGCCGAGTCCCACCAGGACGGGCAGGCCTTTTGCCAGTTCCAGCATGTGGGCGGAGAGCCGTGCCAGCGAGGCCTGTGCCTCGCGGACGTTGTCCTCGGTGTAGCGGCCGATCAGCACCATGAACAGCGGCACGAGCGGCACCGTCAGGACAATCACCACCGCGCTGACCCAGTCGGCGAAGAGGATCCGGGCCCCCAGGAGCAGCGGGATCGCGGCACAGTTGACCAGGGCGGGGAGGAACTGGGTGTAGTAGTTGTCCAGGGCGTCCAGGCCGCGCGTTGCCAGGACGGCGAGTCCGCCGTCGGCCGGTCCCGCCTCCCTGGCCCCGTTCCGCAGTGCCCTTTCCAGGAGCTGGGTGCGCAGCTCCTCCTTGATGCCAAGGGCGGCCCGGCGGGCCGCAACGGCTTGTCCCCAGACGGTCAGGGACCGCAGGACCACGCCGGCCAGTCCCAGGGGAACCTGGCCGGCCCAGCCCGCATCCCCCGCCACAAGTCCGGTGAGGACTGACGCCACTGCCTGGCCCATGAGCACCAGTGACAGCGCCTTGAGCGCAGCCAGCAGTCCAAGCAGGTAGATGGCGGAGCGGGTGGCGGGACCGGGCGGGAAACTTGACCGCATGTCAGCCCTTCGTGGTGAAGGCCCTGGCGGCGATGGCCGGCAGGAAGCTGTGGGCCTCCGGAATGTGCGCTGCGCTGACCCGCCGCCGGAAGACCCAGTAGGTCCAGGCCTGGTACGCGATGACCAGGGGAAGGCCGAAGGCGGCCACGACGCTCATAAGCCCAAGAGTGTAGTCCGAGGAGGAAGCGTTGGAGATGGTCAGGTCAAAGGCGCCGTCCAGGGTTGAAGGCAGCACCACCGGGAATACTGCGCCGAAGATGGATGCGGTACCGAGGACCAGGAAGGCGCCGAGGGCCAGGAATGCCTTGCCTTCGGCTCCCTTGCGGGCCCACACCCAGGCCGCTGCGGCAGCAGCGACAGCCACCACGACCAGGGCCCAGGTCCAGGGCTTGCCGTCGAGGAACTGGATGCTGAGGGCCCAGGCGGCGATGGGCAGCAGCAGGGCAGGGAGCAGCCGCACGAACCACTGGCGGGCCCGGTGCCGGACGTCGCCGTCGGTCTTCAGCGCCAGGAAGGCAAGGGCATGCAGCAGCGAGAATCCCACCACGGCAAGCCCGCCCAGCACCGCGTAGCCGCTGAACCAGGCCAGCGGGCCGCCTTCACGGTCGCCGTTCGCATTCAGGGGAAGCCCGGTGGTGGTGAGGGCCAGCGCGGCGCCTACTCCGAAGGCGGCAAAGAAGGAACCCAGCGCGATGGCCCAGTCCCACCGGGCACGCCACTGGTCCGTGTCCACCTTGCCGCGGTATTCGAAGGCCACCGCCCGGAAGATCAGGGCAACGAGCACCACCAGCAGCGGCAGGTAGAGGGCCGAAAACAGGGAGGCATACCAGAGCGGGAAGGCAGCGAAGGTGGCGCCGCCTGCCGTCAGGAGCCAGACCTCGTTGCCGTCCCACACCGGGCCGATGGTGTTGAGCAGGACCCGGCGTTCGGTGTTGTTGCGGGCGAAAAGCTTCATGAGCATTCCGACACCGAGGTCGAAGCCCTCCAGGAAGAGGTAGCCGGTCCACAGCACCGCGATGGCGATGAACCAGATGGTGGGGAGCAGTTCCATTCTGTGTTTCCTCTGCTTGGTGTCGGGCTAGTACGCGAAGGCCAGGACGTCGTCGGCCGGTTTCCCGCCGCCGGGGCCGCCCTGTCCGGGGGTGGCGTCCTCGTTCTCGTCCACGGGTGCGTGGACCAGTTCCGGCATTGCGGAGACCACCCCGCCGCGGATGTACTTGACGAGCAGCTTGACCTCAACCACCAGCAGGACCGCGTAGACCGCCGTCAATGCCACCAGTGATGCCAGCAGTTCGCCCGCCGAGACCCCCGGCGAAACGGCGGCCGCCGTGAACATAAAGACCTGGTCGATGCCGCTGGGATCGGGATTCGGAGCCACCACGAAAGGCTGGCGTCCCATTTCCGTGAAGATCCAGCCGGCCGCATTGGCGCCGAACGGGGCAAGGATGCCGAAGACCGCCAGTCGCATGAGCCACGGGGACTCGGGAACAGTTCCCTTCCGGGTGATCCACAGCGCCACCAGCGCTGCCAGGGCGGCAAGCCCGCCGAAGCCGATCATCATGCGGAAGCCCCAGTAGGTCACCTCCATGACCGGCAGGTAGTCGATTGCCTGTCCGGCGCGTTCGCCGTAGATCGGGTTGTCCGGCAGGTGCGTGCCGTACTTCTCCTGGTATTCGGGCAGCAGGCTGTTGACGCCCTGGACTTCGGTGGTGAAGTCGCCCTTGGCCAGGTAGGAGAGGATGCCCGGAACCTCGATCAGCGCCACGATGTCGTCACAGTTCTGCGAGCCGATGTTGCCGATGCTGAGGACAGAGAATCCGGTGCCGTCGTGGCAGGCAGCTTCCGCCGCGGCCATCTTCATGGGCTGCTGCTCGAACATCAGCTTGCCCTGGAGGTCGCCGGTGAGGGCGGTGCCGGCGAAGGAGATCATGGCCACCACCGCCCCGATGCGCAGGGACCGGAGCCACACCTTGTGGTCGTTCACGTCACGGCCGGGGATCCCTGCTGCTTCGCCGGGGATAACCTTGCCGTCGGCACCCACGGTGTCCACGCCGTCGCGCCGCCTCCGCCACAGGTGGTACCAGGCGATGCCCAGCAGGAAGCCGCCGGCGACGGCCAGCGCGCCGAACAGCGTGTGGGGCACAGCAACGAGTGCTGTGTTGTTGGTGAAGACTGCCCAGGCATCGGTCATGACGGGCCGGCCGTCCACCATTTCCACGCCCACGGGGTGCTGCATCCAGCTGTTGGCCACGATGATGAAGTAGGCGGAGAACACCGAGCCGATCACCGCAATCCAGAGGCACGCGAGGTGGATGCCCGGCTTCAGCTGCTTCCAGCCGAAGATCCACAGGCCCAGGAACGTTGACTCGACAAAGAAGGCAAGGAGGGCCTCCAATGCCAGCGGAGCTCCGAACACGTCTCCGACGAACCGGCTGTACTCGCTCCAGGCCATACCGAACTGGAACTCCTGCACGATGCCGGTGGCCACGCCCATGATGAAGTTGATGAGGAAGAGCTTCCCCCAGAACTTTGTCATGCGGAGGTATTCCTGCTTGCCTGTGCGGTGCCAGGCGGTCTGCATCACGGCGACCACCAGGCCGAGGCCGATAGTCAGCGGGACCATCATGAAGTGGTAGACGGTGGTGATACCGAATTGCCAGCGTGCGATTTCCAGGGCGTCCATAGCGTCCAAGGTATTCCCTCTTGTCAACGGCTGCAGATCTTCTACGTTTTGTAGAAGTCTAACTTCTACCGAGTGTAGAACAGCGTCCGCAGCGGTGTAAAACCGGCATTCCGGCTCTTGTAACACCAGGGCGGGGTGCCCGTCCGACCCGTGTTCTACCCGGCGTAGAAAGTCAGGGGAAAACCGGGTAAATTAGAGGTTGTAGTTGAAACAAAAGCATGCAGCCACCGCCGCTTCGAGGCGGTGGCGCGGGGAAACAAAGGAAAAGTGCAATGGCTAGTCTTGGTGAACTGGAACGGGCAGTGATGGATCTGCTCTGGGCGGGCCAGGAAGCAGCCACCGCGAATACCCTGCGGGACCGGCTGGCACAGACCTCTGCCGGACAGGACGGCACGGCAGGCCACGAAGGCAAGGAACTTGCCGTCACCACCGTTCTCACCGTGCTGTCCCGGCTGGAGAAGAAGGGCCTGGTGGAACGCGAACGCGGCACCCGTCCGCACCGCTACCAGGCAGTATCCAGCCGCGAGGACCACACCGCTGAGCTGATGCATGAGGTGCTGGGATCAGCGCCGGACCGCGAGGCCGTGCTGGCACGCTTCATCGGGTCCGTGTCCGAGGGCGAGGCCGAGACGCTGCGCAAACTGCTTGGCCACCTGTAACGCACCATGTTCTGGGCCTCGTACCTGCTGGCGGTCCTTGCGATAGTCCTGGCGTGGCCGGTGCCTATCCTCCTCTCGCGGGCGAAGTGGCCCGCCCGCTCGCCGTTCACCGCCATGCTCCTGTGGCAGGCGATCGCCCTGGCCGGCGGCCTGTCGATGATCGGCGCCATGCTGGTCTACGGCCTGGAGCCTGTCGGGGACAACCTGATTTCAGGGCTCCGGGCCTTGGCCGGAATGGTGCTCTTTAATGCCCCCACCACAGCCTTGGGGTTCTGGCACATCTTTGCCCTCTCCGCCGCCGCGTTGCTCACCGCCCACCTGGTGTTCACGCTGCTGCTGACGTACTACAAGATCGAGCGCCAGCGGCGGCGGCACCGCGAACTGCTTGCCCTCCTGGCTTCGCCGTCCGCTGAGGGAACAGGAACGCTCGTTATCAGCCACGACTCCCCCGTGGCCTACTGCCTTCCCGGCGGCGCCCGTTCTGTGACGGTCCTCTCGGACGGCCTGATGGCGGCGCTTGAACCGGCCGAACTCCGGGCGGTCCTGATCCATGAGAACGCGCACCTGAGCCAACGGCACCACCTGCTGCTGTGGGCCTTTGCTGCCTGGCGCCAGGCCCTGCCGTGGCTGCCCACCACCCGCCTTGCCCAGGAGTCGGTAAATTCGCTGATTGAAATGCTGGCCGACGACGTCGCACTGAAAACCGAGAGCAAGGCCACCCTGATCAAGGCAATCGCCATCGTGGCCAGCGGCTCGGCCGGGAACGCCGGCGGAGCGGAACTCCATCCCGGAGCGTCCAGCCTGGCACTGCCCGGCCTCGAAACGGCCGCCGGCACGTCCTACCCGGACCCGGCCCGCACCACGGCCACCCGGGTCAGCAGGCTGCTTTCACCCCAGCCTGAGCTCCCGGCGCCGGTCCGGCACATGGTGATGGCCGGCTCCGTGCTGCTGCTCGCGCTGCCCACCGCCCTGCTGGTGGTGCCCGGCCTGCTGGGCTGAGTCCCGCCGTCGGCCTCCCGCTATGGGGGGCCCGCTTCCCGACGTCAGGCGTCGATGCGTTCCCGGTCCAGGCTGGACGCGCCGGCAATGATGAAGTCCTTGCGCGGGGACACGTCGGAGCCCATCAGCAGGTCGAAGATCTCCTCTGCCTGCTTGGCGTTCTCGATGCCCACCTTGCGCAGGGTGCGGTGCCGCGGGTCCATGGTGGTCTCGGCCAACTGCTCGGCATCCATCTCGCCCAGGCCCTTGTAGCGCTGGATGGGCTCCTTGTACCGTTTGCCTTCCTTGGCCAGCCGGGCCAGGAGGACGTGGAGCTCCGCCTCCGAGTAGGTATAGATCATCTCGTTGGCCTTCTGGCCGGCGTTGATGACCTCCACGCGGTGGAGGGGCGGGACCGCGGCGAAGACGCGGCCCTCTTCGATCATGGGGCGCATGTAGCGGAAGAAGAGCGTCAGGAGCAGCGTGCGGATGTGGGCGCCGTCAACGTCGGCGTCCGTCATCAGGATCACCTTGCCGTAGCGGGCGGCGCTGATGTCGAAGCTGCGGCCGGAGCCAGCGCCCACCACCTGGATGAGGGCTGCGCATTCGGCGTTGGAGAGCATGTCCCCCACCGAGGCCTTCTGCACGTTGAGGATCTTGCCGCGGATGGGCAGCAGGGCCTGGAAGTCGGAGGACCTGGCCAGCTTGGCGGTTCCCAGCGCCGAGTCGCCTTCCACGATGAACAGTTCAGAACGTCCGACGTCGTCCGTCCGGCAGTCAGCCAGCTTGGTGGGCATGGAGGAAGTTTCCAGGGCGTTCTTGCGCCGCTGGGTTTCCTTGTGCACGCGCGCCGAGATGCGCGATTTCATCTCGCTGACGATTTTTTCCAGCAGGAGCGCGGACTGGGCCTTGTCGTTCCTGTTCGCCGAGCCGAGCTTGGCCGTGATTTCGCGCTCCACCACCTTGGCCACGATCGCGCGGACGGCCGAGGTGCCGAGGATCTCCTTTGTCTGGCCCTCGAACTGCGGCTCGGCCAGCCGTACCGTCAGGACAGCAGTCAGGCCCGCGAAGATGTCGTCCTTTTCAATTTTGTCGTTGCCGGCCTTGAGCTTGCGGGCATTGGTTTCCACGGCCTTGCGGAACGTCTTGACCAGGGCCTGCTCGAAACCCGACTGGTGGGTTCCGCCCTTGGGGGTGGAGATGATGTTGACGAAGCTCCGCACGGTGCTGTCGTAGCCGATCCCCCAGCGCAGGGCAACGTCCACCTCGCAGTCGCGTTCCACCTCGGCGAGCTGGCTGTGCCCGCGTTCGTCCAGCACCGGAACGGTCTCCTTGAACTTCCCGGAGCCGTGCAGCCGCCAGACGTCGGTGACGGCCGGGTCTGCGGCCAGGAACTCGACGAACTCGGAGATCCCGCCGTCGTGGTGGAAGACTTCCTCGTGCGGCCCGGACTCACCGGCGGTTCCGGGGACCCTGCGCTCGTCACGGACCGTCAGCTTCAGGCCCGGCACCAGGAAGGACGTTTGCCGCGCCCGGGCAGCGAGTTCGTCGTAGGAGAACTTGGCGTCCGGGGTGAAGATCTGCCGGTCGGCCCAGTACCGGATGCGGGTGCCCGTGACGCCGCGCTTGGCCTTGCCCACCACGTCCAGGACGGAATCGTCCACGAACGGAGTGAAGGGTGCGGCGGGGTCGATCCTGGAGCCAACGTCCTTGAAGCGTCCGGGCTCGCCGCGCCGGAAGGACATCTTGTAGGTTTTGCCGCCGCGGTCCACTTCGACGTCGAGGCGGGAGGACAGCGCGTTGACCACGGACGCGCCGACGCCGTGCAGGCCGCCGGAGGCGGTGTAGGAGCCGCCGCCAAACTTGCCGCCGGCGTGGAGTTTCGTGAAGACCACCTCGACGCCGGTCAGGCCAGTCTTGGGTTCCTTGTCGATGGGGATGCCGCGGCCGTCGTCGTGGATCTCGACCGAGTTGTCTGCGTGGAGGATGATCCTGATGTCGTGGCCGAATCCGGCCAGGGCCTCGTCCACGGAGTTGTCGATGATCTCCCAGAGGCAGTGCATAAGTCCGCGTGAGTCTGTGGATCCGATGTACATGCCCGGGCGCTTACGGACAGCCTCGAGGCCCTCCAATACAGACAGGTGCCGGGCGGTGTAATCAGAACTTGGTGCCACTGGTGATGAACTCCTTCAGGGACGGAAACAGCAGGCTGGAATCGCTTCCTCTAGGGTAGTCGGCCCGGAGCCGGGCGGACGGCTGCCACACCTGGCGGTGGCTGTGGAGCGCGCCACGCCGGTGGTGCCGGCGGCTGCTGCGGCGAACTTGAGCCAACTTTGCGGATACGCGCACAGCGAACTTGCCCCATCCTTGCGATGGTTTTGTTACGAATGCTGGTTATATAGACGTACTGATCTACTAAGGAGGCCGACATGACAACAGCAGTGGCAGACCGCACACTCAATGCACTCGACCGGTGCGACCGTTGCGGAGCGCAGGCCTACGTCCGGGTTGTATTGGAGTCCTCCGGCGGTGAACTGCTGTTCTGCGGCCACCATGCCCGTGCAGTGGAGGCCACCCTCAAGCCGTTGAGCTCCGACTGGCACGACGAGACGGGCAAGCTTCACGAGAAGGCCGTCGTAGAAATCGACTAGGTTCCCGAAGCTGTTGGGACCCCACCGCAAGGTGGGGTCCCAATCCTTTTAAGCACCAACCTTCAGCGTCGCCCTGGGCCCACCCGCAACGGTTCCGCCCGCTACGGCGGAAACCCAAAGCGGCCCGCCGGCTGCCGCGCCTGGGGCGCGGCGGCTGGCTGGCCGCTTTGTTGACCGGACCTGGCTTTAGTCCAGGTAGTCCCGGAGCACCTGCGACCGCGACGGGTGGCGGAGCTTGGACATGGTCTTCGATTCGATCTGGCGGATACGCTCGCGCGTGACTCCGTAGACCTTTCCGATTTCGTCTAAAGTCTTCGGCTGACCATCGGTCAGGCCGAAGCGCATGGCCACGACGCCGGCTTCGCGTTCGGACAGCGTGTCCAGGACGGAGTGCAGCTGCTCCTGCAGAAGCGTGAAGCTCACGGCGTCCGCCGGTACCACGGCTTCGGAGTCCTCGATCAGGTCGCCGAACTCGGAGTCGCCGTCCTCGCCCAGGGGTGTGTGGAGCGAGATGGGCTCGCGGCCGTACTTCTGGACTTCAACAACCTTCTCGGGAGTCATGTCCAGTTCGAGGGCCAGCTCTTCAGGCGTGGGTTCGCGGCCCAGGTCCTGCAGCATCTGGCGCTGGACGCGGGCCAGCTTGTTGATAACCTCCACCATGTGCACGGGGATACGGATGGTGCGTGCCTGGTCAGCCATGGCGCGGGTGATCGCCTGGCGGATCCACCAGGTGGCGTAGGTGGAGAACTTGAAGCCCTTGGTGTAGTCGAACTTCTCCACCGCACGGATGAGGCCCAGGTTGCCTTCCTGGATGAGGTCCAGGAACAGCATGCCGCGGCCGGTGTAGCGCTTGGCCAGCGAGACCACCAGGCGGAGGTTCGCTTCGAGGAGGTGGTTCTTGGCGCGCTTGCCGTCATGGATGATGAATTCGAGCTCACGCTTGTACTTCGGATCCATGGAGCCGTCGTCGGCGTTGATCTTTTCCTCGGCAAACAGGCCGGCTTCGATCCGGAGCGCCAGGTCCACTTCCTGCTCTGCGTTGAGCAGCGCGACCTTTCCGATCTGCTTCAGGTAGTCCTTGACGGGGTCGGCGGTAGCCCCGGCGGACATGACCTGCTGCACGGGTGCGTCGTCGTCGTCGGCGTCCGAATAGACGAAGCCCTTGCCCGAGCCGGCAGCTCCCTTGGCTGGATCTGCTTCGGCGTCCTCCTCGATGACCTCAGGTCCTTCGAGGATGATGTCGTCGAGCTCTTCCTCGACTTCTTCTACATCGTCCGCGCCACCGGCCGCAGACTTGCCGGCAGCCTCGGCAGCTGCCTTTGCACCGGGCTTGGGGCCGCGCTTCTTGGGCTCGCGCTTGCCGTCCGCGGCCTCACCGGCAGATGCCTTGTTGGCTGCCCGCGTAGCTGCCCGCTTGGCGTTGGTCGCAGCCTGCTTCTCCTCGGCGGACAGTTCGTCCTGGGCGGCGGGGTCCTTCTTCGTGGAAGACGGGGTCACAGAAAACCTTTCTAGCGGTGGTCTGTGGAATCACCATACGGGCAACACCACTATGACCCTGTCAAGTCCGTGGTGAAAACCAAGCGCCACCACGGCCGGCAGAGTCTATTAAGACAACTGCCGGAGCCGCTGTAATGTTCCCCGAAGGGCACAATCCTGAGCGCTCGATACACGGACCCAACCGGGTCTCGGCATCCATTGTCTCATGATTTCCCCGATTCCGGCCTCCCCGCCGTTCTCCGCCGCCACAGGGGCCGCCGCCCCGGGCCCGCGGCACCCTCCCCGCCATCCTGCGTGTGGCCCTAGGCGGCGTCAGGACCGAATTTCTGCCACGCAGCTTCCTTCCGGGCCGCCCAGCCGCAGATGGTGCCTCGGTGGACCATTTCCAGCAGCAGCTCGGCCAGCCGATACCCGGGTTCGATCTCAAGGGCCTGCGCCAGGTGGGCTGCCGAGAACGAACCGCGGCCCCGGCACCAGGCGATCCAGCCCCTTCCCGTGAGCGAGGCTGCGGCTGCCGGGCCGCCGGCCGCGGCCAGCTGCTGGAGTACGAGATCCAGCGCGTCGAGCCTCTCCCAGTCCGGAACGGCGGGCTGGATCCCCATCAGGACATCGCCATAGCAAGGAACCCCAACCTCCAGCACCCGGCCGCTTACGCCACCGCCAAGCCCGGCCACTTCCTCGGCGGGGCCTGCTCCCGGGGGTCCTGCCGGCGGCGCCACGGGATCCAGGCGGCACTCATCGCGAAAGATGGCGAACTGCTCAGCCCCGGCTTCCGCTGCCCTCCGTCCGGCGGCGGCCATCATCAGGACGGCATCCCGCCATCCCGGCACCAGCAGGGTTGCCCGCAGGAAACCGTCGCGGTCAGCCTCGGGAAGCCATGGTTCACCCGGCGGACGGTTAAGCAGGGCCGTCCAGAGCCCGAGCACGGCGTCAAACTGCCCCCTGCTTCCTCGGCGAAGGTCCAGTTCCGCCGACCACGCCTCCTCCGCCTCCCGGACGGCAGCACAGTGGAGGCTGGAACCCGGCAGGACCGCGGCCGGCTGTTCATGCGGCGGCGGACCCACGCTGCTTCCGCGGTACACCATTTCGGCGTTCAGGGTGCTGTCCCGGATCTCCTGGACCGGACGTCCTGGAAAAGGGCAGCAGGCGGGATCGGCACAAAAGGCGTCCCGCCAGTACTCGCTGCCGACGTACCAGGCGTCCCTTACCGGCATTCCCGCATGGTCCAGCGTCCATTGCAACTCCGCGAGCAGGCTGCCGTAGCCGTCCGGACCCGCCAGCCAGCCGTTGTTCGTGAAAAGTGCCAACAGCGACCCGTCGGCGTGCTGGTCCGCTTCAAGGTAGGCGCAGACCGTCCGGGCAAAAGCGGCGGGCTGCGCAAGGACCTCCGGAGCGGGAAGGTCCAGCCTGAGCGTGGCGCCCAGCCGTTTGCCCTGCAACGTCATGGCAACCAGGCTTGCGGACGGCCAGTAGCCCAGCGAATGGGGAATGAAGCCCAGGACGTCTTGCGGGCTGCGGACTGTCAGGTGTTCTGGAGGTGTCATGCCTCCAGCCTTCGCTGGCTTCCGATGCCGGGTAAGGCCCGCCGTCGGCTATGTGAAGAAACCTGCCCTGTGCAGGACTGGTCGGTGCAGGACTAGTCGGTGCAGGACTAGTCGGCGTCATCCACAGGCGTTGGCTGCCGGCGACGGGCGAGGTTTTCCCGCCGCTGGCGGGCAATGGCGCTGCGCAGCGGTGGAACAACGACGCCCTGCGCGGCCATCTGCCGCCGCACTTTGCGCCGGCAGACCAGCATCGCCGCCGCACCTGATCCGAGCAGCAGGAACTGGACGCTCAGCGCAATGCGGAACGGATCCAGGCCATACAGCACGCCGTTGGAGAAGCCGCTGGCAAACAGGACGTCCAGCACCAGCCCGATCAGGAAGATCGCAACAAGGGCTGCGATGAACCC
Organism: Arthrobacter sp. BB-1; assembly: GCF_006151685.1. Classification (NCBI taxonomy): domain Bacteria; kingdom Bacillati; phylum Actinomycetota; class Actinomycetes; order Micrococcales; family Micrococcaceae; genus Arthrobacter; species Arthrobacter sp. BB-1. Next base: position 15,668 of record NZ_VDEV01000015.1, on the reverse strand, counting down.
GCCCACGTTGACAATGCCCGTCGCTGTTCCGATCCGGTGCGCCGGGTTGAACGTCCGCGCAAAGTCGAAGCCGATCATCGAGCCGGGGCCGCCGACGGCAAGCACCACGACAAGGCCGGCCAGCAGCCACAGGGGCGCCTGTCCGGGAGTCAGCAGGACGGCAGCCCATGCCCCGGCGGTGGCGCCGGCAATGAGCAGGACCATGGTGGAACGCCGCAGCGGATGCCGTGAAACGAAGCGCCCGATGAAGGGACCTACGGCCATTGCGGCGGCGACGTACAGCGCCATGAGTGCGGCCACTGTTCCGGCGTCCAGCCCTTGGCCGGAAATGAGGAAGGGGTAGCCCCAGGTCATCGCAAACACTGTGCCGCTGAACTGGATGGTGAAGTGGCTCCACATGCCCAGCCGTGTTCCCGGCTGGCGCCACGCCCGGGCAAGTGACGCACCCGTAGCCCGCAGGCCCTGCTTCGCGTGTGGCCGTTCGGTGCCTGGCGGTGCATCCTGCAGGAGCAGCAGGACCAGGACGACGGCGAAGGCTGACAGGCCTGCCAGCATCAGGAACGCGGGGGTCCAGCCTGAGAGATGCAGGACGAAGGCGAACGGGATCACGCTGAACAGTTGACCGAGCTGGCCTGACATGCCCGTGAGCTGGGTCACCAGGGGCACCCGGGCAGGAGCAAACCACAGCGGAATGAGGCGGATCACAGAGATGAATGTCATGGCGTCCCCGGCCCCCACCAGCACCCGGCCTGCGACTCCCCCGGGAATGGTGTCGGCAAAAGCCAGCTGGAGCTGGCCCAGCCCCATCAGGGCCGCACCGCCGGCGATCATGGCGCGAGAGCCGAACCTGTCCACCAGCAGGCCAACGGGAATCTGGAGTCCGGCGTAGACCAGGAGCTGGAGGACGGTGAAGAACGAGATCGCTGACGCGCTGGCCTGGAACCGCTCGGTGGCTTCCAGTCCCACTACGCCAAAGGACGTCCGCTGCGCCACCGCTACCAGGTACCCAAAAATTCCGATGGTCCAGATAAGCCAGGCGCGGGGTGCAGTCACCACTTCATTATGCCCGGGCGGCGGCCGGAGGCCTTTATTGGTCCAGCCCCTTTATTGACCCGGGTTCTCCCGTGCCAGGTACGCTTCCACCGCGGCGCCGAGGTCGTCGGCATTGGGCAGTTCGTCGTTCTCGTCCGCCAGGAGCGAGCGGCGAACTGTGCCCTCCGCCTTTTCGTCATAGCGGGTCTCCAGCCGCGACACCACCTGCTGGACTTCCTCGGAGGCATCAATCTGTTCGGCGATCTGGCGGCTGACTTCACGGCCCGCTTCGCGGAGCCTGTCCGAGGGCAGCATCAGCGAGGCGGCTGCGCCAAGGTATTCCAGGCCGGCGACGGCGGCCGTGGGGTATTCCGCCTCGGCCAGGTAGTGGGGCACGTGGATGACATAACCGGCCACATTCCGTCCGGCCTCCATCAGGCGGAGTTCGAGGATGTGGCCCACGGCTGCGGGAACCTCCACGGTGGGCTTCCACACGGAGATGCCTTCGATCAGCTCCGGCCGGTTCCCGTGCACCGTGACGCCCACCGGGCGGGTGTGCGGAACCGGCATCGGAATGGAGTGGATCCAGGTGACCAGGTTGACATCCAGTTGCTCCACGATGCCCACCACGGCGCGTGCGAAGCGTTCCCACTGCAGGTCCGGTTCGAAGCCGGCCAGCAGGAGGAAAGGCTTACCCAGCCCGTCGACGAGGCGGTATAGGGCCAGTTTCGGTTCCTGGTAATCCTGGAGGTGGTCCTCCACGAACGTCAGGTGCGGCCTGCGCGAGCGGTAGTCGATCAGCTGGTCGGCATCGAACACCGCCACCGGCTCGGCGTCGAGCGAGTCCAGCAGCTCCGCGTTGATCTGCTTCACCACGTGGCCGGCATCGGCGAATCCCGTGAAGCCCATCACCAGGTTCAGCCCGCGGAGCCCGGGGCTGTGGAACAGCCCAATGTTGCTCGCGTAGAGCGCGCCGGGGTCCAGCAGGGAGCCGGAGATCCGTTCAAGCACGGCATGTTCCTTTCACAGGTGCGGGTGGACATTCTTTTACAACGCCCCGGGACGGCCGCGCATTCCGGCACCCGGTGTGGCGCACCTCTCACGAAATTCCCCCGGCGCGGCGGCTACGGGCTACGATCGGAACTGGCCTGCCAGACGGGCCTGCAGACACCCGGACTGCGTTCCGAACGGCCGTACCCGGGCAACCATGGCAGAACGCCGAACATGCACCCCTGCCCGAACATCTTTCGAGAATCGAGGACTGACCCCGTGGTCAAGAATACTGAAATCAACCTTAGTACCCTCTCGCGGGACCTGAAGAAGAGCCCCAGCGACGCGGTGGTCATAGGCGTTGGGCAGGGTGCAGACGGTCCCGTCCTCCTGGAGAACCCGCTGACTGCCAGGTCCGCCGAGGCACTCGCGGATTCGCTCAAGGCGCTCGGGGTCACGGGCGCGGCCGACCAGCTGGTGCGCCTGCCGGGCCTGCCGGAAACCGGCGCGGGTGTCCTGGTCCTGGCCGGCGTGGGCAAGGTATCGGCTGCGGAACCGCTTGCCGGGGAAGCACTGCGCCGGGCGGCCGGTTCCGCCATCCGCCAGCTCGCCGGTTTCGCCACGGTCGCGTTGGCGTTTCCGACGGCGACAGTCACCGACGTCGCAGCGGTGGCCGAAGGTGCCGCCATGGGGGCCTATTCCTTCACCGAGTTCCGGACCTCCAGGGACGGCCTGAAGGATCCGGTCCGCAATGCGGTTATTTTCACCGACCTGGCTGACCAGAAGGAACTTGGCCCCGTCCTTAAGAGGGCGGCGTTGATCGGGAAGGCGGTCAACGCCACCCGTTCCCTGGTGAACCAGCCGCCCAGCCACCTCTACCCCGAGTCCTTCGCCGAAGCTGCAAAGGACCTGGCCAAGGGCCTGCCCGTCAAGGTGACCGTCTGGGACGAGAAGCGCCTCGAGAAGGAGGGCTTCGGCGGCATCATGGGCGTGGGCAAGGGCTCCGCCCGCCAGCCGCGCCTCGTCAAGGTGGAATACTCTCCCGCCAAGGCAACGTCAAAGATCGCGCTCGTCGGCAAGGGCATCACCTTTGACACCGGCGGAATCTCCATCAAGCCGGCCCTTGGCATGGGCGACATGAAGAGCGACATGGCGGGCGCCGCCGTCGTCCTTAATACTGTGCTGGCCCTCGCGGGACTCGGCCTGCCGGTCAAGGCAACCGCCTGGCTGTGCATCGCCGAGAACATGCCCTCCGGCGCCGCATCACGTCCGGCTGACGTCCTGATGATGTTCGGCGGCAAGACCGTGGAGGTCCTGAACACCGACGCCGAAGGGCGCCTGGTCATGGCCGACGGCATCGTTGCCGCCAGCGCCGAGTACCCGGACGCCATCATCGACGTCGCAACCCTCACCGGGGCGCAGTTGATCGCCCTGGGGAACCGGACCGCGGGCGTCATGGGATCGGACAGCGTGACCGGCCCGCTCAAGGCCGCAGCGGACCGGGCCGGAGAGCTCGTGTGGCCGATGCCGCTTCCCGAGGAACTGCGGCCCAGCCTTGATTCCCAGGTGGCCGACCTCGCGAACATCGGCGAACGCCACGGCGGCATGATGACCGCGGCCGTTTTCCTCCGTGAGTTCGTGGGTAAGGGCAAGGACGGGGAACAGATCCCCTGGGCCCACATCGACATCGCCGGGCCCTCCTTCAATAACGGGAGCCCCTATGGCTACACGCACAAGCAGGGAACGGGCTGCACGGTCCGGACGCTGGTGGCCTACGTGGAGGACATCCTGGCTGCTGCTGCCTGACATCCGGCGGCCGGCACCGTGCTGGCACGCGGCTTTGCGGGACCGGTGATCCCTGTGCCACAAAGCCGCGTGACACTCGACACAAGCGCTCCACAAACGTGGTGCCAGGGTGGAGCATGGATAAGTGGTTCGCTAAGGTGAACCACGGTAGTCACAAATGCAAGAGAATTGGCCTGCTGGAATAATCACGGCAGTGCAGGTTCCAAGACCAGATGATGCGCAGGACCGCGTCATCGTTCACGCGAGGGAGCGTTTAAGTGGCCGATCAGGCAACTGCGCAAGAATTCGACATCCTGGTACTCGGTGGCGGCAGCGGCGGATACGCCGCCGCGCTGCGGGCAGTACAGCTTGGCCTCACCGTCGGCCTCGTGGAGAAGGCAAAGCTGGGCGGCACCTGCCTCCACAACGGCTGCATCCCCACCAAGGCCCTCCTGCACTCTGCGGAGCTGGCCGACCACGCCCGTGACTCCGCCAAGTACGGCGTGAACGTCACCCTTGACAGCATCGACATCAACGCTGTCAACGCGTACAAGGACGGCATCATCGCCGGCAAGTACAAGGGCCTGCAGGGCCTCATCAAGTCCAAGGGCATCACTGTCATTGAAGGTGAAGGCAAGCTCCAGGGCACCGACACCGTCGTGGTGAACGGCACCGCGTACAAGGGCAAGAACATCGTCCTGGCCACCGGTTCCTACTCCCGCACCCTCCCGGGCCTGGAGCTCGGCGGCAAGGTCATCACCTCGGACCAGGCCCTCACCATGGACTTCATCCCCAAGAGCGCCATCATCCTGGGCGGCGGCGTAATCGGCGTCGAGTTCGCCTCCGTCTGGAAGTCCTTCGGCGTGGACGTCACCATCGTGGAAGGCCTGCCCTCGCTGGTTCCCAACGAGGACGCCACCATCGTCAAGAACTTCGAGCGTGCCTTCAAGAAGCGCGGCATCAAGTTCTCCACCGGCGTTTTCTTCCAGGGCGTCGAGCAGAACGAGGACGGCGTCAAGGTCACCCTGGTGGACGGCAAGACCTTCGAAGCCGACCTCCTCCTGGTTGCCGTGGGCCGCGGCCCCGTCACCGCCAACCTTGGCTACGAGGAAGCCGGCGTCACAATCGACCGCGGCTTCGTCATCACCAACGAGCGCCTGCACACCGGCGTCGGCAACATCTACGCAGTGGGCGACATCGTGCCCGGCGTCCAGCTCGCACACCGCGGCTACCAGCAGGGCATCTTCGTGGCCGAGGAAATCGCCGGCCTGAAGCCCGTGATCGTCGAGGACATCAACATCCCGAAGGTCACCTACTCCGAGCCCGAAATCGCCACGGTTGGTTACACCGAAAAGGCCGCGAAGGAAAAGTTCGGCGAGGACCAGGTACAGACGCAGGAATACAACCTGGCCGGCAACGGCAAGAGCTCCATCCTGGGCACCTCCGGCCTGGTCAAACTGGTCCGCCAGAAGGACGGCCCCGTGGTGGGCGTCCACATGATCGGCGCCCGCATGGGCGAGCAGGTGGGCGAAGCCCAGCTGATCGTGAACTGGGAAGCCTACCCCGAGGATGTGGCGCAGCTGGTGCACGCCCACCCCACCCAGAACGAAGCCCTGGGCGAAGCCCACCTGGCACTCGCGGGCAAGCCCCTTCACGGCTAGTCTCCCCCAAGCACCACAGGGCCTGGTGCACCCGGCACGGAATGCCGGGTGCACTAGGCTGGCCAACAAGGCAGCAATCATCCGCACTAAAGATCAATAAGGAGAACGGGGACGACATGTCTGAATCCGTTAACTTGCCCGCCCTCGGTGAGAGCGTCACCGAAGGAACCGTCACCCGCTGGCTCAAGCAGGTAGGTGACCGGGTAGAGGTGGACGAGCCCCTGCTCGAAGTCTCCACCGACAAAGTAGACACTGAAATCCCCTCTCCTGTAGCTGGCGTGATTGAGGAAATCCTGGTCGCCGAGGACGAGACCGCCGAGGTCGGCGCTCCCCTGGTCCGCATCGGCGACGGCTCCGGTGGCGGTGCACCCGCCGCAGAAGCTCCTGCCGAAGAGGCCCCGGCTGCTGGGCAGGCCGCCCCCGCCGAGGCCCCGTCCACCGAGGCCCCCGCACCGGACGAAGCCCCTGCACAGGAAGCAGCGCCCGAAGAGGCACCGGCCCAGCAGGCTCCCGCTGCAGGCGGCGGCGAGGGCCACGAGGTCACCCTCCCGGCCCTCGGCGAGAGCGTCACCGAAGGCACCGTCACCCGCTGGCTGAAGGCCGTCGGGGACACCGTGGAGGTGGACGAGCCCCTGCTGGAGGTGTCCACCGACAAGGTCGACACCGAAATCCCCTCCCCCGTGGCCGGTACGCTCCAGGAGATCCGCGTCAACGAGGACGAGACCGCAGAGGTTGGCTCCGTCCTGGCCGTCATCGGCTCAGGCGCGGCTGCCGCTCCGGCACCTGCAGCACCGCAGGCCGCCCCCGCCCAGGAGGCACCGAAGCAGGAAGAGCCCAAGCAGGAGGCACCGAAGCAGGAAGCCCCCGCAGCAGCACCGGCAGCAGCGCCGGCCCCCGCGGCAGCGCCTGCACCGGCGAGTGCACCGCAGTCCGCCCCGGCCGCAGCCGAGGCACCCGCTGCCGGCGGCGAATCCGGCTACGTGACTCCCCTGGTCCGCAAGCTGGCAAACCAGCACGGCGTGGACATCACCTCCCTCTCGGGTACCGGCGTCGGCGGCCGCATCCGCAAGCAGGATGTCATTGCTGCGGCCGAAGCAAAGGCTGCACCGGCCGCCGCTCCAGCCGCTTCGGCCCCGGCAGCACCCGCCGCCGCAGCATCCAACGGCGCGGTCTCCTCGCTGCGCGGCACCACGCAGAAGGCTCCGCGCATCCGCCAGGTCATAGCCCGCCGCATGCGCGAGTCCCTTGAGGTTTCCACGCAGCTGACGCAGGTCCACGAAGTGGACATGACCAAGGTGGCCAAGCTCCGCGCCCGGGCCAAGAACTCGTTCCAGGCGCAGAACGGCGTGAAGCTGACCTTCCTGCCGTTCATCGCCAAGGCAGTGGCCGAGGCCCTCAAGCAGCACCCCAAGCTCAACGCTGCGTACGACGAGGAAAAGCAGGAGATCACCTACCACAACGCGGAGCACCTGGCGATCGCCGTCGACACCGACAAGGGCCTGCTGGTCCCGGTCATCTCCGACGCCGGCAGCCTGAACCTCGCCGGCCTGGCCGGCAAGATCGCCGACGTTGCCAGCCGCACCCGCGACGGCAAGATCGGCCCGGATGAACTGTCCGGCGGCACGTTCAGCATCACCAACATCGGCTCGGTCGGGGCCCTGTTCGACACCCCGATCATCAACCAGCCGCAGGTAGGCATCCTCGGCACCGGCGCCATCGTCAAGCGTGCCGTGGTTGTTTCCGATGAAAACGGCGACGACTCGATCGCCATCCGCTCCATGATGTACCTGTCCCTGACGTACGACCACCGTCTGGTGGACGGCGCGGACGCCGGCCGGTTCCTCCAGACCCTGAAGGCACGCCTTGAAGAAGGCGCCTTCGAGGCTGATCTGGGCCTGTAACGGACCAAAACGTACGACGGCGGTGCAGGCACCGGTGGAAATCCACCGGGCGGCCTGCACCGCCGTCGGCGTTTAACTACTACAGGCTGTAGAATCTCTGGCTACACTGGTCCCATGAACATCGTCTATAACATCGTGGTTTTCCTGCACATCGTCGGCGCCGCCATGATCGTGGGCATCTGGATCGGCCAGATGAAGAAGCCCACCGTCCACCCCCGCCAGTTCGACGGCGCCATGCTCCAGCTCCTCACCGGCGTCGCCCTGATGGGCCTGATCCCGGCCCTGGACATGGACGCCAACTACTTCAAGCTCGGCATCAAGTTCGCCGTTGCCCTCGCCGTGGGCGTGCTGGCCTTCATCGGCCGCCGGAAGTACAAGAAGGGCGAGGACATCAGCGCGGGCCTGGCGCACGGCGTCGGCGGCCTCGCGCTGCTGAACATCGCCATCGCGACCCTCTGGAAGTAACGCCGGCCGCTGACGCGATCACGGCGACGTCCCCCTCAGCCGGGGGCGTCGCCGTCGTCATGTCCCGCCGTCGTTATGTCCCGCCGTCGCTATGTATTGGCCGCGGTGGCTACCCGCCTGCCCTGGTCACAATCCTCTGACAGCGGACAGCTGGTGCACGGCTCCCGGGAAGTCCCTAGGATGGGAGACGGCGGGGCCAGGCACTGGCCTGCCCCGGTTCGAATCGACTTGAGGAGTGGTTATGGCAGCAACACGCACCGCGCACACGGTATGGAACGGCGACCTGATGACGGGTTCGGGGAACACCACGCTGGACAGCTCAGGCCTGGGCACCTACGAGGTCACCTGGAAGGCCCGTACCGAGGCTTCCGGCGGCAAGACCAGCCCTGAAGAACTTATTGCCGCAGCCCACTCGGCCTGCTTCTCCATGGCCTTCAGCCACGCGCTGGCCCAGGCCGGCCACGCGCCGGAGGAAGTCAACACCAAGGCGGACGTCACCTTCGTTCCGGGCACCGGCATCACTGGCAGCCACCTGACCATGTCCGCCCGGATCCCCGGCATCTCCGAAGAGGAATTCCAGAAGATCGCCGCTGAAGCGAAGGTGGGCTGCCCGGTCTCCGGCGCCCTCGCAAGCATCGACATCACCCTGGATGCGACGCTGCAGTCCTGACCCTGGGCTCCTGATCCAGCCCTGATCCAGGGCTGACGGCAAAAGGCCCTGCCTGACCGGAATCTTTCCGGCCAGGCAGGGCCTTTTTGCTGTTTCGGGTGCCTCGCTGGCGCCCCCGGGCTGCTCCCCGGTCAGTTCCCCTGGCGGCGCGCCGGGAGCGGAGCCGGCCGCAGGCGTCGGTACCCTTCGCGGGCCGGCGGGCGGTCCGTGGGCAGCTCCTGGACCATTTCCTTCAGCGCACCGATGCCGTACTCCAGCTGGGGGTCGCGGCCCGCGGCATAGGCATGCGGCGGGTAGGTGACCTCGATGTCCGGATCCACACCGTAGTTCTCCACGCTCCAGCCCACCCCGCCGCCGAACCAGGTGGCGTACCGCGGCTGCGTCACGCCGGTGCCGTCGGCGAGGGAGAACCGGTTGTCAATGCCCACCACACCGCCCCAGGTGCGCGTGCCGATGACCGGACCGATACCCCGCAGCTTTGACACCTGCGTGATGATGTCACCGTCAGAACCGGCGAATTCGTCCGCCAGGATGATCACCGGGCCGCGTGGCGCGTGGTGCGGGTAGGTCCGCGGCTTTTCCCCGCGCGGCATGCTCCACCCGGTCACCTTGCGGCCGATCAGTTCCGCCACCAGCTGCGAGGTGTGGCCTCCGCGGTTCCGGCGGACATCGACGATGAGGCCGTCCAGCGCAGTCTCGGTGTCAAGGTCCCGGTGCAGCTGCGCCCAGCCGTTGGCCATCATGTCCGGGATATGCAGGTAGCCGAACGTGCCCGCCGAGGCCTCCCGGACGGTGCGCCGGTTTGAGGCCACCCATTCCTGGTACCGGAGTCGCTCCTCGTCCTTGATGGGAACGACGGCGACGCGGCGCTGGGTGCCTGCGGCGGCCCCGTGCGCCGAACCGTTCAGGAGGGTCAGCTCCACTGCGCGTCCGGCCGCACCCACCAGCTGCATGGCCGGGGTGACAGCTTCGGACAACGGCACGCCGTCGATGGCCAGCAGGACGTCGCCGGCCTTCGCCCCCACTCCCGGCCTGGTCAGGGGTGACGTGGCCAGCGGATCGGAAGACTCACCGGCCAGGATCCGGGTGATCTCCCACCCGGCGGCGGTGCAGGCCAGGTCCGCGCCCAGCCTGCCCTGGCCGTGGCTGCCGTTTTCGGTGACCGGAGCCGGCCGGACGTAGGCGTGGGACGTGCCCAGCTCGCCGTGCAGCTCCCAGAGGAGGTCAACCAGGTCATCGTGCGAGCCCAGGCGTTCCACGAGCGGACGGTAGCGGCGGTGGATGGAGTCCCAGTCCTGCCCGGCCATGTCCTCGGTCCAGAAGAAATCGCGCTGCAGCCGCCAGGCCTCGTCAAAGGCCTGGCCCCAAACACTGAGCGGGTCCATCATCACCCGGATCCGGCCCAGGTCAACCTTGACCAGCTTCCCGGACTCCTCATCCGTCTTGGCGTCGGCGGGGACCACCGTGACCTGCTTGTCCGAGATCAGCACCACCTTGCTGCGGTCCCCTGACAGCCGGTAGCTGTCCAGCGCGTCCACGAGGGTGGCCTGCTTGCGCCGGCCGAGGTCGAACCGGACCAGGCTTGGCCGGGAGTCCTTGTCCTCCTGGCTGGCCTTTCCATCACCGGTAACGCCGGCCAGGGCCCAGTCGAGCCACAGCAGCGCGCCCTCGGCGGCCTTCAGGGATGTGTAGTTGCCCTGCGGCACGGGCACGGTGATGACCCGGTGCGCCAGGCCTTCGGGGTCTACCCGGACCTCCGGCTGCTCCGGGCCGCCCTCGTCCTTCCGGCCTGCCTCACCAGCGGACGGCGTGTCCGCCCCTTCGGAGTCCACGGCGGGGCCGAAGGGCGACGGCGTGTCCGCAGCGAGTGCCACAAGGTACGGCTTGATGGGGCTGGGGAAGGAGAGGTCGAAGGAATGTCCGTCGTACACCGGGTCAAAGCTGCGGTTGGACAGGAAGGCCAGGAACTTCCCGTCCGGGGTGAAGGCCGGGGACTGGTCGCAGAAGCGGCCATCGGTGACGTCCACCGGGGCGGCGCCGGGCTTTGCAATGCTGGCCAGCCGCAGCCGGCTGCGGGAGCCGAAGGACGTGACTGGTTCCGACCATACGAGCCACTGCGAGTCTCCGGACCATGCGAGGTCGGCCACCGTGCCCTCACCGATGCTTGACAGGAGTGTCAGTTCTCCCGTCTGCGTGTCCGCCACGTAGACCTCACCGAAGGACGTCCCGAGGGCTATCCGGCGGCCGTCCGGGCTCGCCTCCAAGGCACTGGCGCGCGAGGGCTTGGGGAAAGCGATGCGGGTTGCGGCCGGACCTGCCGGTGCTTCCGCAGCTGGTGCGCCGGATCCAGGCGCGACGTCGGCCTGCTCGTCCGAGGCGTGGACGGCCGGGGCGTTCCCGGCAAGCACGCCGGCGCCGGCAGCCGGGACGGGCTGCGGCAGCACCACGCTTTCCCCTTGACCCGCTGTATCCGGACGCCCGTCCCCGCTTTCCGTGCCCGCGGCATGGGGGCTGCGTGCATCGGTGCCGTGTGCTGCGGCAGGCTGCGGCACAGGGGCGGCAATGTCCTTGATGTACAGCGCCTCCACACCGTCGTGGTCTGCCAGGTAGGCGATCCTGCCGTCACCAAGGGGCCGGGGCAGCCGGGCGCGGACCCCCGGCGTGGCTTCGATGATGCGCGACGGGCCATCCTTGTGCCGGAGCCAGTGGATGGTGCCGTGGGATTCCACCGCGCTGGCTGAGCCGCATGCGTCCGGTACCACTGCGCCGAGGTGCTTGGCTGCTTTCAGCAGTGCCGGGCGCCGGGACTGTGAGGCGGAGCCCAGGCTGATGTCCAGCCGGACGGCGTCGGAACTGAGATCGTGCAGCACCCAGAGTTCGCCCGCGGACTCGAAGATGACGCGCTTGCCGTCGGTGGAGGCGTGCCTGACGTAGAAGTCCTCGTGGTCCGTGTGCCGGCGCAGGTCCTTTCCGCCGGGCAGGACCGAATACAGGTTCCCGTAACCCTCGTGGTCGGAAAGGAACGCAATGCGGCCGTCCACCCACATGGGGTCAGCGAGGTTGCCCTCAAGCTCCGGAAGGAGCCGCTCGAATTCCCCGTTTCCATCCGTGTCGATCCACAGCTTCCCCGTCGTGCCTCCGCGGTAGCGCTTCCACCAGGCCGGTTCCCGGGACAGCACGCTGCCCACCACCACGGGGCGCTCGTCGCCCACTTCGGGGCCAAAAGCCACGGACTCGACTGGTCCGAACGGGAGTTCCTCCGCCCAGCCGCCCTCCAGGGGCACGCTGTAGGCATGCGTGTGCCTGCTTTCGGCCTGCCGGAAGGCGCTGGTGACCACCACCGAACCGCCGGCCGTAAAGCCCTTGACCCTTGTGGTGCTGTGGCCGAAGTAGGTCAGCTGGCGGTACCCGCCGCCGTCGACCTTTGCAGAGACCACTTCAGGTGCCGTTCCCTGGACCACCGTCCACACCAGCCGCTTGCCGTCGGGGGTGAAGCGGGGGTTGCGGGCGGGCAGTTGGAGCGCGGAGACACGCCAGGCGCGGCCGCCGCCCAGGGGCGCAATCCATACGTCATCCTCGGCCACGAAAGTGACCAGATCGCCATGCAGATGCGGGAAACGGAAGTAGCTCGAAAAGGTCATCGTTCGATCATAGTCAACCCTTCTGCGGCCGGTCGGGAGGTGCCGCAGGGGCCGTGGCGTGGTGAGATGGACCATGCGCATCGTCATGGCCGGGGCCTCCGGGCTGATCGGCAAATCCATGTCAGCAACGTTCCGGAACGCGGGACACGACGTCGTGTCCCTGGTCAGGCGGGCCCCCGGCAAGGCGGCGGAAGTCCGCTGGAACCCGGCCGCGGGCGAACTGGACCCACAGGCCCTCGCCGGGGCGGGCGCCGTCGTCAATCTCTCCGGCGCCGGCATCGGTGACAGGCCGTGGACCCGCAAGCGCGTCGAGGAGCTCTTCAGCTCGCGGGTGGACTCGACGCGTACCCTCACCCGGGCAATGCAGCAGCTTGATTCCCCGCCGCCTGTCCTGCTGAGCCAGTCAGGCTCCAACTACTATGGCGACGCCGGAAATACGGTGCTCCGCGAAGATGCGCCGCGCGGTTCCGGAACGCTGGCCGCCATCTGCGGGGAGTGGGAGGACGCCGCCGCCACCGCTCCCCCGGGTGTACGGGTGGTGGTGACGCGGACGGGCGTGGTCCTCAGCCGCAAGGGAGGCGCCCTGGGCAGGCTGCTGCCCCTGATCCGGCTGGGCGTCGGCGGGCCGCTGGGGAACGGCCGACAGTATTGGCCCTGGATAACCCTTCCGGACGTGTCGGCGGCGTCCCTCTTTCTGCTGGAGTCCGGTATCAGCGGCCCGGTCAACGTCTGCGCTCCCCAACAAACCGACGTCAACGCGCTGGTCGGGGAAATCGCCCACGCACTGCACCGGCCCTCGGCCCTGCGGGTCCCGGCCCCCGTCCTGCGGCTGCTGATGCGCGATCTGGCGGAGGAACTCCTGCTGTCCAGCCAGCGCATGGAACCTGCGGTGCTGCAGGCGGAAGGGTTTGTGTGGCAGCATCCCACGCTGGCCCAGGCCGCGCAGTGGGTTGCCGGCAGGGACAAGGTTGCAGGCAAGGAAGGCGCCGGCCTGGGCTGACCAGCCCGGCGGCCGGATCAGCCGGGTCAGCCGGGTCAGCTTCCCGGCAGGATGTCGCTGATCCGCCACGTACCGTCCTCGGCCACAAGTACCAACCTGAGCTGGAGCGCGCCCGCCGCCGGCCCCTTGCCGATGACGGCGCCCCGGGCATCCTTCACCTCATATGCAGAGGAACCCGAGAGAAGGCGCACCACGGCACGGGCGGCGGTTGCACCGTCCTCGGTCCGGAGCTCGTCAATGTTGCTGGAGAACCCGGCCAGGACGTGGCCGGACCTGCGAAGGGGTTCCGCCGTCTGCTGGTCCGTTGCCGCCGCCGGCGAACCCTTGGCATTGACCTCGTCCAGCAGTTCCCACTGGCCCCCGCTGAAGGCGAGGTCCCGCAGGCGGGCCAGGCCTTCGACAGCCTGGACGGGATCGGCGGCCCCGGCCTGGTGCCTGGCCGCACCCGCCGGGCCTGTCCCTCCTTCGGTCCCGGCCGCTGCCGGTGGCGGTCCGGCGGGGGCAGCGGCTGATCCCGGTGCGGGGGCAGATTCGGCGGGCGTGCCTCCGGTTCCGGAAAGCCACCACAGGCCGGCAGCTGCCACAGCCACTGCGGCCGGCAGCAGGCGCAGCACCCGCACACGGCGCCGGACCCCGCCGGCCGGTGTGCGCGCGCCGGGAGCTGTGCGCGCGTGTTTGCCCTGGGAAGGGTGGGCTTCACCCGCTGTGTCCGGGAAAGGCATGCGTTGCCTCGGCTGGGGCAGCCGCACCCACGCCGCAGTGGCGATCCGCCTGACAGCGGCCGCGGCTTTGTCCTGCACTGCTCCGCGCCGGGAGGGCGCCGGGACGTGCCGGCGGGTCATCAACTCCGGGATCACCGTGGGATGGACCGAGGCCGCGAGATCCAGCGGCCGGGGCGATGCGCTGCGGTAGACGGCTATGGCCAAGGACGCCGCCGTGGGCCGGCTCCTCCGGTCCTCGTTGAGGCCGGCCTCCAAGGCGGCCGCAAGCGCCCGCGGAACCTCCGGAACCAGGAGGGACAGCGGCGGGCGGTCAGCCGTCCGTGGCGGAGCCTGGCCGGTGAGGCAGAACCAGCCAAGTGCCGCCGTCGAATACACATCCCGTTCCGGCTGCAGGCCCCGCACCGCGTCCACCGGGGCCGGGTCCACGAAGCCGGGCGTCCCGGAACGCCCGGCGCTGCCGGGGTCACCCAACATGCGCGCAATGCCGAGGTCGGACAGCAGCGGCTTGCCCTGTCCGGTGAACAGGACGTTTCCCGGAGAGACATCCGAGTGGGTAAATCCTTTGCCGTGCAGGTAGCCCAGGACCTGGGCCAGGGGCGTCAGCACTGTCACTGTCTCCCCAATACTGAGCCGGCCGCGGCTGGCTACCAGGGCTGCCAGGGACCCGCCTGGCGCGTAGTCCATGACCAGGGCCGTTCCGCCGTCCGGCGGCCCGGGCAGCCGGACGGCATCATGCGCTTTGACCAGATGCTGGTGGTCCAGGGCAGACAGGATCCGGATCTCGCGCCGCACCGCGTCCTCCGTGACCGCTTCGGCACCCTCTACCCCGCCCGGGCCCGGGCGGAAGCATTTCACCGCGAAGTTCCGCCCCGTCCTTTGCTCCCTGGCCAGCCAGACAAGCGCACTGCCGCCCTGCCCAAGCAAGCGTTCGACGGCGAAGCCCGGCACCTCGGGTGCCTGCAAATCTTCCATGGCTTATGTCTAGCCGAATTTGGCGGGGCCCGCAGAAGTTATCCACAGGCCCCGCAGCCGCGCTCCGCACCGGCGTCGGGCAGCCTGTGACGTGCCTCCAGCGGATGGGTGAGCTTAAGCACTAAACCGGGCCGGGAACGCCACGGGGTCTAAGCTGGATGCCATGACTCTTGAGTTTTCACAGCTGGGTCTTGCTCCCGATTTTGTCGATTACACCCGTGGTTGGGAAATCCAGGGCGAACTCCATGACAAAGTGGTCGCGGGGGTGGCCCCCAGCACCGTCCTCCTCCTGGAACACGCACCGGTTTACACCGCCGGCAAGCGGACCGAGGACCACGAACGGCCGTTCGACGGCACCCCGGTGGTCCCGGTGGACCGCGGCGGGAAACTGACCTGGCATGGTCCGGGCCAGCTGGTGGGATACCCCATCATCAAACTGAAGAACCGGGCAGGCATCCGTGATTATGTCGAACGCCTGGAATCGGTGATTATTGCCGTTCTTGCCGACTACGGGATCAACGCCGTCCGCATCAAAGGCAGGGCCGGAGTCTGGATCACCGCAGACAGCAAGGGCCCGGACCGGAAGATCGCTGCCATTGGCATCCGGGTGCACGAAGGCGTAACAATGCACGGCTTCGCCATCAACTGCAACAACGAGCTTGCACCGTATTCACAGATCATCGCCTGCGGAATCACGGATGCCGGCGTGACAACCATTACCCAGGAAACCGGCCAGGATGTTGCCCCTGCCGACCTTGTTTCCCGGGTCATCGAAGAACTTCGCAAGAATGAAGACGCCCTGGTCGCTACCCCCGAAGGAGCTCTACTG